>JAXEUE010000069.1:0-20582 GCA_034115005.1 Blautia sp. | reverse complement strand
GATTCTCATAATGTGGCCTTTTTCTCCGCAGCTTTCGCCTGGAATACGTACAAGGTCACGAAGAAATCTGGTCATGTCTTCTTTGTAGCCTGTTGCAGCTTCTTTAATTTTGTTGTAATCCATTTTATAATACCCTCCAATATTTTATATGCATAACTGATTATCTGCTTAATGACTGAGTGGTTCCATATAAGCCGTCCCAGACGATTTCACGGTAACGGACCGGATCGGTATCTCCCTCAGTGGAAATCACAAGAATAACGGAATTCTCATCCAGTTTTAATGCCTCTTTCAAGTCTATTGCGTCTTCATCGTGAAGGGCAGTATAGCAAAGACCAAGAGGAACAGAGCCGGATTCTCCGGAGACAATGTGCGGATCATCCCCGAGAGGATTCGCATAGATTCGTGTTGCCTTGGCGCTCATCCAGTCAGGACAGGAAGCAAACACATTTACATGGTTTTTCAGGATGTCCCATCCTATGGTATTTCCTTCGCCACATGCCAGGCCTGCCATAATGGTCTGAAGATCACCTGTAACATTTACAAGATTTCCTGTTTTTGCCACGGCTGAACGATAGAGACAATCAGCAGCACTTGCTTCACAGACTGTCATGATCGGCGGATTATCTTTGTATTTATTTGCAAAGTATCCTACAACTGCTCCGGCAAGAGAACCAACTCCCGCCTGTACAAATACGTGAGTAGGACGTTCAATGCCAAGTTCCTTTAACTGGGCATCAGCTTCAAGAACAAGAGTACCATATCCCTGCATGATCCAGGAAGGGATTTCCTCGTAACCATCCCAGGCGGTATCCTGGATGATTACACCGTGTTCTGTTTTTGCTGCTTCAGCAGCAGCCATTCTTACACAGTCATCATAATTGACTTCTTCTATGGTAACAGTTGCCCCTTCTTTGGCAATATTGTCGAAACGTGTTCTGGTAGTTCCCTTAGGCATTCTTACAACAGCCTTCTGTCCCAGACGTTTCGCTGCCCATGCAACACCTCTGCCGTGATTTCCGTCTGTTGCGGTAAAGAAAGTTGCCTGCCCAAACTCTTCTCTTAATTTATCAGAAGAGAGCACATTGTATGGCAGCTCGCTTATATCTCTTCCGGTTTCTTTCGCAATATATCTTGCCATTGCATAAGAACCACCAAGTACTTTAAAAGCATTTAATCCAAAACGATAGGATTCATCCTTGCAGAAAATATTTCTGACTCCAAGGTATTTCGCCAGTGATGAAAGATTCTGAAGAGGTGTAACGGTGTACTGAGGAAAACTTTTGTGAAACTCGTTTGCCTTTCTTACATTCTCTTCGGACATAAGTTCCAGGTAGGCATCACTGGATTTCGGAACTTCATTTAATGTCCATTTCAATCCTTCTGTCATAAAATGACCTCCCTAAATTAATTTTCTTTTGATGCATAACTTCTTTTCATATGTTTATCATACCATAAATTTTTTGTTTTGCAATATAAAAATACAAAAATTTTTAGGTTTTTAAAAAAATAATTAGGAACGTTGTTATTTTTATGGAAATGTGATAGACTTAAACAGACATTTATTTTACTGAAAAGAGGAGAATATTATGGCTGTTTTCCAGGCATTTAAAGCACTGCGCCCTGTGAAAGAAAAGGCAGCGGCTGTGGCGGCTCTTCCTTATGATGTGGTGAACAGGGAAGAAGCGCGAAGCATAGGGGAAAAAAATCCGGATTCCTTCCTGCATGTGGACAGACCGGAAATGGATCTGGATCCAGGGATCGATCTGTATGATCCCAGAGTTTATGCAAAAGCAAGGGAAAATCTTGACAGGATGGAAGAAGAAGGGCTTCTTGTGCAGGATCAGACACCCTGTTATTACATTTACGAACTGGTGAGAAAAGGAAAAGTTCAGACTGGAATTGTGGGATGCAGTTCCATAGATGATTATTTAAACAATGTTGTCAAAAAGCATGAACTTACCAGGGAAGATAAAGAGCAGGACAGAATCCACCATGTGGATGTGTGTGATGCCAATACCGGTCCGATTTTTCTTGCCTGCAGATATACAGACTGTCTTCTTGAGATTATCAATGACTGGAAGCTAAGTCATGAAGCCGTTTATGATTTTACTGAGGAGGATGATATTACACACAGAGTGTGGGTTATTGATGATTATTCTGTCACAAAATCTATTTATGAAGAATTCGGGAAAATAGACTCTTTGTATATCGCTGACGGCCATCACCGTGCTGCATCAGCAGTAAAAGTTGGATTAAAGAGGAGAGAGCAGAATCCGGCTTATACGGGAAAAGAAGAATTTAACTTCTTTCTTTCCGTTGTTTTTCCTTATGATCAGCTTACAATCCTTCCTTATAACCGGGTAGTTAAGGACTTGAATGGCCTTACGGTAAAAGCTTTTCTGGCAGCTCTTAAATTTCATTTTGAATTAATGTTAATGCCCGGATTTCCTTGCAAACCAGTTGAGAAACACTGTATTGGAATGTATGTGGATGGACAGTGGTATCATCTGAAAGCTTGGCCTGATGCCTATGAAAACAGGGATGTGGTAGGTCAGCTTGATGTATCTGTTCTTCAGGATAAGGTGCTTGATCCCATTCTGGGAATAAAGGATCCCCGTACAGATAAGAGAATCTCTTTCGTGGGAGGAAGCCATAAGGCAGCAGAGCTGGCTGAAATGGCAGATAAGACAGGGGGCGTTGCATTTGTCATGTATCCTACTTCAATGGAGGATCTTATGAGAATAGCAGATGAGAGTAAGCTGATGCCTCCCAAGTCCACCTGGTTTGAACCCAAACTGCGAAGCGGACTGTTTGTACATAAGCTTTATGATTGATAATTACGCCGGGGATCCCTGAGAAAAGGCTCCCTGGCCTGTTCTGAATAAATTTTAAAAAAGGGTATTGAAATTTGCAGTACAGTCTGATATACTATCTTTTGTTGCGGGGTATGGCGTAGCTTGGTAGCGCGCACGGCTGGGGGCCGTGAGGTCGCAGGTTCAAATCCTGTTGCCCCGATTTAAAAAGCCTTGATTTTCAAGGCTTTTTATTTTTTGTGTTGTATTTCGTGTTGCATATGTCATTGAAATGGTTGTTTGCGATATCGGAGTATTCTTTTGTTTTATCCGTAAGAGCATGTCGGTACACCGATTTGAGAACTCCATCATTGCTCCACCCTCCGCGTTGCATAATGTACGCATCAGGGACACCCAGGGAGTGCTGAATTGAAGCTGAGTAGTGTCGTAGATCATGAAAACGAAAATGTGGAAGCCATGCGCCTTTTAAACAATGCTCAAATCGTTTTGTAATCATATCCGGATATGGAAAAGAGCACGATAAATGGCACAGTAACATTACTGGAAAGAATTTCATGATTCCAAGGCATGGGAGCAAAGAGATAGCAACCGGGACAGCGAACAGGATACTAAAGGATGCGGGGCTTAGATAAAGCCCTAATATCCAGCATATAGATATAATCAGAAAGGAGTCATGAAGATGGCAAAGTATGTATATCCAGCAATTTTTACTCCAGAAGAAGAAGGCGGATATTCCGTATTCTTTCCGGATCTTGAAGGATGCTATACCTGTGGAGACAATTTGCAGGATGCAATGTTTATGGCGAATGATGTTCTTGCGTTTGTACTTTATGATTATGAAGCAGAAGGAAAAGAAATTCCTTCTCCATCAAAAGCAGAAGATGTAAAGAAAGAGGATAACGAATTTGTGAATTATGTTGCATGCGATACAGTTGAGTACGCACGTATGCATAATAATAAAGCAGTTAAAAAAACTCTTACAATTCCTCAATGGCTGAATGATGCAGCACTTCGCAAAGACATTAATTTCTCACAGGTTCTGCAGGAAGCATTGATGCAGAAAGTAAATATGTGACTATGGGAACAATATTATTTCTTTTGTTGTTATGGTATATAATATACAGATTATCAAAAAATGAATATAAGAGAAGAACAGGAAGAGAATTGCACTTCTTAGATACATTTAATCCAAAGAACTGGAAGGATATGTGATTATTAATCTGTAAACAAAGCGCTTGCCAATAGGTAGGCGCTTTTCTATTGGAGGAATTATTGATGGCCGGAAAAAAGATAGGAATTGTTATTTCTTGTGACGGAGAAAAACAGTTTTCACAGGGAGTCGCGAACGCAAGGAAGGAATCTGCATCGCTGAAAGCAGAATTGAAGAATTTGTTTGCTGAGTATGACGGAAATGGGAATTCTATGGAATATCTGCAGAAGAAGCAGGATATTCTGACCAGACAGCAAGGCGTTTATGAGAAAAAACTGGAAGAATCACAAAAAGGTCTGGAAAAAGCAACAGACAATTACAATAAACAGTGTAAAAGACTGGATGAGCTGGAAGAAGAACTTTCTCAGGCAAGTAAAGAACTGGAAGACATGGCGAAAGCCGGGAAAGAAGGAACCAAGGAATACGAAAAGCAGGAAAAGAAGATAAAAGATCTTTCCACTGCTGTTGAACAGGCTCAAAAAAGCCGGATTTGATGCAATCATCAAAAAGGCATAAAAATAATGGCGTACTGCATTAATTTGCGGTACGCCATATAATATGTAATATTGTATCATCTTCGCATTGAATTTCGTGTTGCATAGCATTTTAAATTATGGTACTATTGCACCAAAATGTGGATATCAGTATCATAAAAATACTGTAAAATCAATGGTTCATCATAATCCAAGAGGTAAAGGATAATAGGAAAATATCATAAAGCTGACTGCAAAAAGTGCAGCTGCAATATATAAAAAACCTGTATATTTCTGCATAGAACATGACAGAGTAAGCCGATAAGCTAAATAAAATGCAAGAATCACGCATAAAATAAAGGTTCCAATATCCAGAATAAGAAGATTGTATCCAAGTATTGTGGTATATGTGTAGAAAATTACGGGAATGAGAAGTGTTCCCGCCAAAATGCCGGATAACCAGGCAGAAGCGGCACACGGATAGGCTCCTTTAAGTTTTGGGATTGCTATGAAGGAATACAGAAGCATTGGAAAGAAAACAAGTTTCATATGTTCCCATACAGATTCATTCACAGGGGAGAATAATCCTACAATAAAATTATGATCTGACCATTCATAAAAGAAATGAGAAAGAGAACCAAGTATGAGTACAAATAATATGCCGGAAAAGGTATATGATTTCAGTTTATCCATTACAGACACCTCCACAATAGTATGATATGATGCTGGGGTCAAAAGATGCCATATTTTTATTCCTGAATTCAGAAAAGGGAAAAATCATCTTTGTCATATTCGAATGTACAGCATATGATAAAGTACAGAAATTAGAAACGAGGTGCCTGTGCATATGGAACAGATCATAAATTATGTGAAACCGGAATTGCTGGCTGCTTCTGTAGCATTGTATTTTATTGGGACGGCATTAAAGCATTTGCAGACAGTAAAGGATAAATATATTCCTGTGATACTTGGGATAACAGGAATATTTTTTGCAGCTGTATATGTAGCTGCCACCAGTCCGGTGGGAAATATCTCTGAGATTTTAATGGCTGTTTTTACGGCAATGATTCAGGGAATCCTTGCGGCAGGATTATCTACATATGTCAATCAGATTTTAAAACAAATGCACAAGGACTCTTGACAAAATCCTTTTAAAGTGTTAACTTATTAACCACATAAGATATAAGAGAAATGCAATGATGAGGAGTAGTACATATGGACTGGAGTACAGAGAGCTGCTGAGTGGTGTAAAGCAGTGGAAGGGAATTATGGAACTCGCCTCTAAGCAGCTGTCTGAAATTCAGTATACAGAAGAGTAGGTGCAGACGGTTTTCACCGTTATATGAAGAGGATATAAGAATAATTTTTCCGTATCCCATAAGTGTATGACGCAGTTCATAAATGAGAGTGGTACCGCGTAAGGCATTGATTGTCTTCCGTCTCTTGCAGTAATGCAGGACGGGGGATTTTTTTTATTTCATAAGAGAAAATGGAGGAAAGTAAAATGATGAATCCGGGAAAATATCAGAGACAGTATTTTATGCCACCGGTGAAATGTATGAAATGGGCAGAGAAAGAATATGTTGACAAAGCGCCCATCTGGTGTTCTGTAGATCTTCGTGACGGTAATCAGGCATTGGTGATACCTATGAGTCTGGAGCAGAAAATTGAATTCTTCAAACTTCTCGTGCAGATAGGCTTTAAGGAAATCGAAGTGGGGTTTCCGGCTGCATCAGAGACGGAATATGAATTTCTCCGTACATTGATCGAACAGAATTTGATTCCTCAGGATGTAACGATCCAGGTACTCACACAGGCAAGGGAACATATTATCCGCAAGACTTTTGAAGCAGTCAAAGGTGCTCCGAAAGCAATTATACACGTATATAATTCAACTTCTGTTGCGCAGAGAGAACAGGTATTTAAGAAATCAAAGGAAGAAATTCTGAAGATAGCAGTGGATGGTGCTGCACTTCTGAAAAAACTGGCAGATGAAACCGAAGGTAATTTCCAGTTTGAGTATAGCCCTGAAAGCTTCACCGGTACAGAGCCGGAATATGCTCTTGAGGTTTGTAATGCAGTTCTTGATATATGGAAGCCGTCACCGGATAATAAATGTATTATTAATCTGCCGGTTACAGTGGAGCACAGTATGCCTCATGTTTATGCAAGCCAGGTAGAATATATGTGCGATAACCTGAAATACCGGGAAAATGTTATTGTTTCCCTCCATCCTCATAATGACAGAGGATGTGGTGTGGCTGATTCGGAGATGGGTCTTCTTGCAGGTGCAGACAGAATTGAGGGAACATTATTCGGAAACGGAGAACGAACCGGAAATGTGGATATTGTAACGCTGGGTATGAATATGTACTCACAGGGTGTGAATCCGAAGCTGGATTTTTCTGATATGCCTCATATCTGTGAAGTCTATGAAGAATGCACCGGAATGAAAGTAGATGAAAGAAGTCCCTACAGTGGAGCTCTCGTATTTGCCGCATTTTCGGGTTCTCATCAGGATGCCATTGCAAAAGGAATGCACTGGAAAGAAGAGAAAGATCCACAGCACTGGAATGTTCCATACCTTCCCATTGATCCTACAGATGTGGGGAGAAATTATGATGCAGATGTAATAAGAATCAACAGTCAGTCCGGTAAAGGCGGCGTGGGATATATTCTGGAAACAAAATTCGGTCTGAATCTTCCGCCTAAGATGCGTGAGGCAATGGGATATGCAGCTAAGGCGGTTTCTGATCATAAACATAAAGAGCTTCATCCTGATGAAATATTTGATCTGTTCAAGACAACCTTTGAGAACGTTGTGGAGCCTTACAGTATTAACGAGGTTCATTTCCGGCAGACGCAGGACGGCATTGTCACACGTGTAACATCAAGCTTCAGAGGAAAGAAAACTGTCACAGAAGCGAAGGGAAATGGTCGCCTGGATGCAGTCAGCAATGCATTAAAGAAAGCATATGAGCTGAAATATTCACTGGAAACCTATCAGGAACATGCTCTGGAGCGCAGTTCAAGTTCAAAAGCTATTGCCTATGTGGGAATCAGAAAACCGGATGGAACTCTGTCATGGGGTGCTGGTGTGGATCCCGATATTATCCATGCATCCATTGATGCTCTTGTAACGGCTATCAATAACAGATAATTTAAAAAGATATGTGAGGTTAAGGTTCCTCACATATCTTTTTTTAGACATATCATTCTGATAACGGGCAAAACTGATGAATGAATTTCTTCATTGCTTCAAAACTTTCATCACTGATATTATGCTCCATTTCACATGCATCTTCTACAGCAGTTTCCGGGTTTACTCCAAGAGAAATCAGCCACTGGGATAAAAGCTGGTGACGGTCATAGACACCGGAAGCTATCTTCATTCCTTTCTCTGTCAGGGTGATAAAGCCTGCCTTGCTGACTATAATGCAGTCATTTTCCCGAAGATGTTTCATAGCTACACTGACGCTTGCCTTTGAAAAATTCATTTCATCAGCAATATCGATCGAACGGACTACAGGAAGCTTCCTGCTTAAAATAAGTATTGTTTCAAGATAATCTTCAGAAGATTTATTATGATGCATAATATTCTCCTTTCATTCATAAGTAAATTAATTTCAGTCATTAAAATATATCTTTTCAAATTGTTCCACTTTCATAGGTCTGGCGAAATAGTAGCCCTGGAACATATCACAACCCATCCTGGTTAAGAATTGCACTTGTTCAACGGTTTCCACTCCCTGCATTCTGCCGTCTGATGATACCTGGGGCTGAAGATACATCTTTAACTGCTTCTGTTTAATGGCATCATCCAGATCACGGATAAGTTCTGTCTCATAGCGGATATTATTACGGAGTGTTTCGTTATAATATGCTGTTCTGTTGTGATAATCACCCTTGATATTGGAAATTGCCAGACTGGCACGGTCACACATTACAGATACAGAGACTGACCGGTCAGTGATTTCATATACACCGATATAATTGATCAGCGGATAGGAGAATTCATTTTTTATATCAGAAGAAAAAACTTCCTGCATTCGATTCATAAACTGATTTTCGTTAAAATCTGATTTTCTGATAAGCAAAGCGAAGATATCATTATTCAGACGTCCGTATACGATCGCTTTGTTTTCCTTCAATCTGATCAGATCAGCACATCCCTTAAGAATCATATCTCCCACCTGACTGCCGAAAAGATCATTGATCATTTTGAAATCTTTGATATCAGTACACAGGAGCAGAAGCTCTTCCTCAGGATGGATTTTTATGTACGTTTCTACTTTATGACAGAAATAGCTTTTATTATATAAGCCGGTCAGACTGTCATGAGTGGCAAGAAATCGTTCCTCCTGTATTTTATTAATTTCTTCAGTACGGTCATAAATAACAAAGTAAGCACCTTGAAGATTGTTATGTGTATCCATCAGATTCTGAAACTGGATATTAAGGATAACTTTATCTGAATTGCGGTAGAAAATATAATCCTGTGCAGTATTATCCCCATTTGAAAAATATCTCTTCCGGCACCATTCCATAAAAGACATACCCTGTTCATCTGTAAGTACAGAAACAGGATTCAGCAGATTCCGGGCAAAATTATTGCTATATAACAGTTTTCCCTCGATATCCAGTACTATAAGGCCGATTGTCATATCCTGGGAAACCAGCAGTAAAGTTTTCCCCAATAATCTCTGTGGGGTAAAAACAAATATACAGTAATAAAGTGCAATACCTTCCAGTGAGTACCCTATAATGGAAAAATCGATGGCTTTTTTAAAAGAAAAAATGTTGGCAATAAAAAGGATAACCAGAATTACTGCAATTACCAGGTATTTACTGCGGTAAAACAGGGGCATATGAAATGCACGGTAAAACAGGCTGATCAGGCAGAATGCAACAAGCATAATGATAATAAAATAATGAACATAAAATGGAGGTTTGGTGCTCATTGCATAATAGCTTTCACCTTTATAGTGGAAAATATACAGACTGAACAGATGCCCGAATATGGTGTTTAAAAGCAGTGAAGTGCTGTCTGCCATTAAGAGAAAGACCATTGCTTTTTTTTTGACAAACTGATTAAAATCGCTTCCTGAATATTCTATGGAGAACTGAAGAAGATAATACAGGATCCAGTCTGTGGCAACAAAATAAATACTGTGTGCAAAAAGGTTCCACTGTTCATTATCTAAAAACAGGACCATTTCATAGTTAAAGATGATCAGTATGGCAATATACAAAATATTCTGTATAAGATTTTTTAAATTGTGTTCTTTAAAATGCGTGGCAAATAAGCACAAAGCCATCACTGTCAGTGATAAAGCCAGCAAAATACCCATAAGTAGTTTCATAAACCTTTTCCCCTGTTTTTTGACCGAAATTATTACAATTTTATTATACTATTTTTCTATACATAATCAATTCTAAAATGCGCAAAAAATAAAGAAATCAGCACATGTACATACAGAATAAAAAATATTTTGTGAAAAATGTCAGATTATGATAGAATGATTTTGCGGAAATTAATACGTTAAAAAAGCGGGAGAAAAGAATGATTACACTGAATGATTATTTATATTGCGGAGATACTGTGCTGAAGATTCTCCAGAAATACATTGAAGATCTTCGAAAAGAAGCCAGGGAGACACATAATGAAATAGACCTTGTCCACAGTGGCTTTCTGATTCAGAGATTTTATTGCTTACAGAATCGTGATCTCTATGCCAAGATGTCATCTGGAGAAAGAAGAGGACAGGGAGGAAGAAGAACTGAAGTACCTGTACAGGATTGCCAATGAGCTTCCGGCTTTTCTCGAAGAACGGGGATTTACGGCGGAACCTGCAAATGGAGTGAAACAGAGTACGTCACCTCTTCTGAAAGAGGAAGTGAAACCATATTACAGAGACTATATCTGTAAAGCAAGTGAATATGTTTTCTGCGGTAAATAACAGCCTGATCAATGATGGATGCGGCCTATACCGGGGCAGGCTGATCCTGCCCTATGAACATCTTTCAAGATTTCAGAATGATCTTATAGATTGATTTTTTAAATTCCGCTGTTTCGGATAGCTTCAATGACTTCTTTTATTTTTTCAGGAGGAAGTACAAGAGCAAACCTTACATAGCCTTCCCCATGGGGACCGAAGCTTGCTCCAGGAGTAACGATCACGCCGGCTTTTTCCAGAAGTTCCATGCAGAAAGCCATGCTGTCCGTGCGTCCTCCCGGAATTTTGGCCCACACGAACATGGTACCTTTTCCATTGGGAAGATCCCAGCCAATGCTTCGCAGACCGTTACACAGTGCATCACGGCGCTGTTCATACATTTTGCACTGCTCCTTTACACTGTCAAGAGGACCTTCCAATGCAGCAATAGCAGCCTTCTGGATAGGGAGAAACATTCCGAAATCAATCTGGCTTCTCAGTTTGCGCAAGGCGGCGATGACATCAGGACGTCCCACAAGGAAACTGATCCTTGCTCCTGTTACGTTAAAGGATTTGGACAGGCTGAAAAATTCCACGCCTACATCTTTTGCTCCCGGAACAGAAAGGAAACTTCCGCCATAAGCTCCGTCAAAGATAATGTCACTGTAGGCGTTGTCGTGAATGATAAGAATATCGTATTTTCTGGCAAACTCAACAATTTCTTCATATAATCCGGGAACTGCAATACTGCCTACCGGGTTGGAAGGAAGAGATACCACCATATATTTGGCTTTTTTTGCAATATCTTCAGGAATTCCTTTTACATAAGGCAAAAAGTCATGTTCTGCCACCAGTGGGTAATAATAAGGTACAGCACCTGCCATAAGGCTTCCGGCTGCAAAAACAGGATAGCAGGGATCCGGCAGCAGGACCAGGTCTCCCGGATCACAGAGAGCCATACCAAGATGCCCCATACCTTCCTGGCTTCCATATACGGACATAACCATATCCGGAGTAATAGATACCTGGAAACGTTTTTCATAATATCTGCAGACTGCCTCCAGAAGCTCAGGCAGGTCACGGAGACTGTATTTCCAGCTGTCATTGTCCTTCGCGGCTTCTATTAAGGCGTTCTTTATGTGCTCAGGCGTGGTGAAATCCGGAGTTCCGATACTCATATTGTATATTTTCATTCCTTTTTTCTCCAGCTCAATTCTCTTATCGTTCAAAGCAGAGAAAATCTCATCTCCAAATAAGTCCAGTCTTTTTGAAAATTCCATAATTATAATCCTTCTTTCGTTTAATCCTGTACTTCTTTTACTCCCTCAAGAGAAGGAGAGGCCATTAAAGAATAATTAGTGTAATAAACCACAAATCCAGGTTTGGCACCGGCAGGTTTTTTCACATGTTTTTTCTGAATATAGTCGATTTCAACCTTGGGTGCCGTCCTGCCTTTAGAGTAGTATGCGGCCAGCTGTCCGGCAATTTCGAAGATATGATCAGGAATCTGGCCATCTTTTGATCTGACCACAACGTGGGATCCGGCCATTTTTTTTGCATGGAACCACCAGTCATTTCCTGTGGCAAATTTAAAGGTCAGCTCATCATTCTGAAAATTGTTTTTCCCCACATAAATGTCATATCCGTCGGAGGTAACATAGTGGAAAGGCCTGGATTTCGTCTGGGCTTTACGTCCTTTTTTGCCGGAATAGTGTTTCTTTATATAACCGTATTCAGTCAGTTCTTCCTTGATCTGTGAAAGATCATTTTCCTCCAGAGCAATATCCAGAGCATTTGAAATGGATTCCAGATGTTCGATCTCACTGCTGGTGTCTGCGATCTGGACGGTAAGAGCTTCCTGAGTACGTTTAAGTTTATTGTATTTATCAAAATACCGTTTGGAATTCTGACCTGGAGTCAAAGTGGGATCAAGAGGAATGGTGATTTCTTCATTTGTATAATAATTTAATGCCTGAAAGGACTTGCACCCTTCTTCAAGGTTGTAACCGTATGTGTTGATAAGCTCTCCATAAACCTTGTATTTGTCTTTTTTTTCTGTATCTTTCATCTGTTTTTCCTGAAGGAAGAGCTTCTTACGGTTTCGTTCCAGAGCAGTCTGGACGATTTTCCTCAGGTCGGAAGATTTCTGATGAATCCGTGTCAGAGTGTTCCTGGATGCATAATAGGTCTCAAGCATGGCGGAAACACTGTCAAACGTTTCAGAATGGTATTCGGGACCAAACTGCTGAAAAGGGAATACTCCGAATTCTACAGGTTCATCTCCCCGGTAAATAATATTTGGTGTAAAATCTCCTTCTCTGATCTGATCCATCAGACGGCTGAATGTATGGTAAAGATGGATTCCCGCAGAAGGAGTCAGGGCCCTGGTAGAATCACTTCCATCTATGGAAGCTCTGAAACAGATCTCCTCTGCAACTACAGGACTGATTCCCGTCAGGGAAGAGTAAACTGCTTTGGAGATATTGCAGGGTTTGGAAAATACGGTGCGGATAAAATCTTCTTCTGAAACTGTGAGCGGATCCATCTTGTCCTGGGTATGGGGCAGAAAGTATTCTCTGCCTGGAAGTACTTCACGGACAGAACTCATATGGGAAGATACGTGTTTGATACTGTCAAGGATCATGTTTTTATCATCGCAGAAAATTATATTGCTGTGTTTTCCCATCAGTTCCATGATCAGGACTTTTTTACATGGATCCCCCAGTTCATTTAAATGCTCAAGCTCGATTCGTACCGCCCGTTCAAGTCCCGGCTGGCTGATACCGGAAATTCTGGCACTGCCGATATATTTGCGCAGAACCATACAGAAGTTAGGAGCAGTCATAGGACCAGGCTTGTTTTTTTCAGTAAAATAAATTAAAGGAAGAGAAGCACTGGCACTCATAAGGAGTCTGCATTGTCCACTTCCTCCTCTGCAGGTGATCAGCAGTTCGTCCGTTTCCGGCTGGGAAATTCTGTTTATCTTTCCCCCGTCAAGATTTTTATGTAATTCCTGAACCATCGCAGAGATGGTTATTCCGTCAAAAGCCATAAATATACTCTCCTTATCTGAAATTTTTTCAGGATAATGTATCCAGCAGATTATATCACAGATTATGTAAAGGGGACAATATTTTTCACATAAGATAAGTAATCTTCCTTCAATTCAGAAAAAATGTTTGACTAGGGTTTTCTAATGAACTATAATAAATCTGTATGTAAAAAAAATGACATACAAAGATGACAGAAAGAGAAATTATTATGATAAAAAGTATGACTGGTTTCGGCCGCGCAGAGGTCGTAACCGAAGAGAGAAAAATAACAGTTGAATTAAAATCTGTAAATCACAGATATCTTGATCTTAGTATAAAAATGCCCAGGAAATTAAGCTTTCTTGAAGGTGCTGTCCGTAATCTGATGAAGACCTATATCCAGAGGGGTAAGGTAGATGTGTACATTACTTATGAGGATTATACTCTAAGCAGCGGGGCATTGAAATATAACAGGGAGCTTGCTGCAGAGTACCTTACCTATCTCAGACAGATGCAGCAGGATTTCGGGTTGGATTGTGATATTAAAGTAAGTACACTCTCCAGATATCCGGATGTGTTTTCCATGGAAGACCAGGCTCTGGATGAGGAAGAGCTCTGGAATTATCTGGAGCCTCCTTTGAGAGAGGCATGTGAGAAATTTGTCAGCACCCGTATTCTGGAAGGAAGAAATCTGGAGAGAGATCTTCTTGAAAAGCTTGACGGGCTGGATGAGAAAGTAACCCTTGTGGAGAAGCGTTCTCCGGAGGTGGTGAATGCATACAGAACCAAGCTGGAAGCAAAGGTTTCTGAGCTTCTGGAGGGCACCCAGATCGATGACAACAGGATCGCGGCTGAGGTTGTACTGTTTTCCGATAAGATCTGTAATGATGAGGAGACTGTACGGCTGCACAGCCACATTAAGAATATGAAGAAGATCATAAGTGAAAAGGATGGCGTGGGACGTAAGCTTGATTTTATGGCTCAGGAGATGAACCGGGAGGCCAACACCATTTTATCCAAATCCAGTGATCTGGAGATTTCCAATATTGCCATTGATCTTAAGACTGAGATCGAGAAGATCAGGGAGCAGGTTCAGAATGTAGAATAAAAGGATGAATGATTGTGGCCAGGTTGATTAATATAGGGTTCGGGAATGTGGTGAATTCGCAGAAAATCGTAGCAGTGGTAAGCCCTGACGCCGCACCGGTGAAACGTATGGTGCAGAATGTAAAGGGAACCAGGCTGCTGATCGATGCGACTCAGGGAAGGAAGACCAAGGCAGTGATCGTTACTTCAGATGATTACCTGGTTCTCAGTGCATTGCAGCCCGAAACCATTGCCCGCAGATTTGCGGAAATATATGATTATGAAGATAAGGGAGATGTCCATGAGTAAGGGGATTTTAGTTGTGGTATCCGGATTCTCAGGTGCAGGGAAAGGTACAGTCATTCACCGTCTGCTTGAGAAATATGATGAGTATGCCCTGTCTGTTTCAGTAACTACAAGGCAGCCTCGTCCGGGTGAACAGGATGGGAGAGAATATTTTTTTCGAACCAGGGAAGAATTTGAGAAACTGATCCAGGAGGATGCTCTGATCGAGTATGCACAGTATGTAGATAATTATTATGGTACTCCCCGTTCTTATGTGGAGGAACATCTTCATGCCGGCAGAAATGTGATTCTGGAGATTGAAATCCAGGGAGCTATGAAAATCAAGAAAAAAATACCGGAGGCTCTGCTTGTATTTGTGACTCCTCCTTCTGTGGAAGCACTTGAGAAGCGTTTAAGAGGGAGAGGCACAGAGACACCTGAGGTTATTTCCGACAGACTTGCAAGGGCAGGAGAAGAGGCCGAAGGTATGGAACAGTATGATTATATACTGGTTAATGATAAAATTGAAGATTGTGTGGACAGCTTGCATGAGATCATTGCAAGTGAACATAAAAGGGTCTCCAGAAACAGGGATTTTATTTCTGAAATTCAGGCACAGACCCGCGTATTAAAAAATGATTGACCATTGAAAGGAGAATATATAAATGATACATCCGTCTTATACAGAGTTAATTGAAGCAATCAATGCAAATAGTGAGGATGACGATACCACTATGTCTGTGAACAGCCGTTATTCTCTGGTACTGGCGACCAGCAAACGTGCCCGTCAGATTATAGCCGGCTCACAGCCTCTTGTGGAAAATGCCCAGGGAAAGAAACCTTTGTCTGTTGCAATTGATGAACTGTACCAGGGCAAAGTAAAGATACTTCCGCCGGACGAAACAAAGGAAGAGCCAGAAGCAGCTGCTGTTTCTGCAGAGGAACCTCAGTCTGCTGATATTCAGGATGCAGAAGCCATTGAGGATGATCCGGAGAGCACAGAAGAAGCATAAAAGCAGGGGACTTTATGAAATTATTATTTATATCACTTGGCTGTGACAAGAATCTTGTAGATTCTGAAGAAATGCTGGGTATTCTAACAGAACATGGTTTTGAGCTCACAGATGATGAAACACAGGCAGATGTGATTGTGATCAATACCTGCTGTTTTATTAATGATGCCAAGGAAGAGAGTGTCAATACGATTCTTGAGATGGCTCAGTACAGAAAAGAGGGCTCCTGTAAGGCTCTGATTGTCACAGGATGTATGGCACAGCGTTATAAGAATGAGATCATTGAGGAAATCCCAGAAGTAGATGCGATTCTTGGAACCACATCTTATGAGGAAATCCTTAAGGCAGTTGAAGAAGCTGTCAGAGGAAAACATTTCCGGGAATTTCTTGATATTGATTATCTTCCTGAGAGAACAGGAAAGAGGGTGCTTACCACAGGAGGGCATTTCGGTTATCTAAAGATTGCAGAGGGCTGTGATAAACACTGTACGTATTGTATTATTCCCAGACTTCGGGGCAGATACAGAAGCGTTCCAATGGAGAGGCTTGTTGCTCAGGCACAGGATATGGCACAGCAGGGCGTCAGGGAACTGATCCTTGTGGCACAGGAAACTACCATCTATGGTACAGATCTTTATGGGAAGAAATCTCTTCACATTCTTCTGAAAGAGCTTTGTAAGATTAAGGGAATACGATGGATCAGAATTCTTTACTGTTATCCTGAAGAGATATATGAGGAACTGATCCAGACGATCAAAGAAGAAAAGAAAATATGTCATTATCTTGATATCCCCATTCAGCATTGCAGTGACAGAATATTGAAGAGAATGGGAAGAAGGACCACCAGGGCAGAACTGATAAAGATTATAGGAAGACTGAGGGAAGTGATTCCGGATATTGTTCTGCGTACCACCCTCATCTCAGGCTTTCCCGGAGAGACACAGGAAGACCATGAGGAACTGATGGAATTTGTTGGTGAAATGGAATTCGACAGGCTTGGAGTTTTCACCTATTCTGCTGAGGAAGATACTCCGGCTGCTTTAATGGATGACCAGATTCCGGAGGAAATTAAAGAGGAAAGAAGAAATCAGATCATGGAACTTCAGCAGGAGATTTCTTATGATAAAGGTTCTGACAGAATCGGGCAGGATATGCTGGTCATGATAGAAGGCAAGGTGGCTGATGAAAATGCATATATTGGCAGAACATATGCGGATGCCCCGAAAGTTGACGGCTATATTTTTGTACAGACAGGGGAACTCCTTATGACAGGTGATTTTGTTAAGGTACATGTGACTGGTGCGCTGGAATATGATTTGATTGGAGATGTGACAGATGAATACACCGAATAAACTTACTGTAGCAAGAATGATACTGGTTCCTTTTCTTGTTCTGTTTATGCTCACTGGCTGGGGCGGTGCTGCAAATAAATATATTTGTCTTGCAATATTTGTGACTGCCAGCGTGACTGACTGGTTTGACGGTCAGATTGCCCGGAAGTATAATCTGGTTACAAATTTTGGGAAATTTATGGATCCTCTGGCTGACAAACTTCTTGTATGTTCTGCTTTGATCTGTTTTGTAGAACTGGAAAAGCTTCCGGCCTGGATTGTGATCATTATTATCGCAAGAGAATTTATCATCAGTGGATTCCGCCTTATTGCAGCTGAGAACGGCATTGTGATTGCTGCAAATTACTGGGGAAAATTCAAAACAGTTTCTCAGATGTTTATGATCATACTTTTAATCATTGACCTTGGAGGTTTCTTTGATATACTTGAGCAGATCTTTATCTGGCTGTCAGTTGCGCTGACTGTTATTTCGCTGATCACTTATATCTGGCAGAATAAGAATGTACTGTCTATGCAGAATTGATCTTACAGACAGGGAAGATCAGAAAGGAAGGAAATGCCGATGATTGCAGAACTGATATCTGTAGGTACTGAAATTTTACTTGGAAATATTGTTAATACCAACAGTGCATATTTGTCTGAAAAATGTGCACTGCTTGGTCTTTCTGTTTATTATCAGACTGTAGTGGGAGATAATGAGGAACGGATGGAAGAAGTTATAAAAACTGCACTGGACCGTTCAGACATTGTGATCCTTACAGGAGGGCTGGGCCCTACACAGGATGATCTGACCAAGGAGACTGTTTCCCGTGTTATGGGATTTCCTCTGATCGAAGACGCTCATACGAAGGAAATGATCCTTAAGTATATGGAACAGTATAAGAATAATAATTCTGAACGCCGTATTACTGAAAATAATTTTAAACAGGCTCTGGTGCCTCAGGGAGCATTGATCCTTG
Organism: Blautia sp.; assembly: GCA_034115005.1. Classification (GTDB taxonomy): domain Bacteria; phylum Bacillota; class Clostridia; order Lachnospirales; family Lachnospiraceae; genus Blautia_A. The sequence goes on along the minus strand of JAXEUE010000069.1, from coordinate 2,420 downwards.
ACAATCAAAATGGTACAGCTCCAGGTCTGATCCTGGAAAAGAATGGAAAAACTGCCATCCTGCTTCCGGGTCCTCCCAATGAAATGAAGCCTATGTTTGAGGAAGAGGTTTTCCCCTATCTCAGAAAAAAACAGCCGGAAACCATATATTCCCAGATGGTGAAAATCTGCGGAATCGGAGAGAGCCAGGTAGCTGAAGATATTCAGGATCTGATTGAAAACCAGGATAATCCAACCATTGCTCCTTATGCAAAAACGGGAGAAGTGCATTTACGTATTACTGCAAGAGCAGAGAATGAAAAGGAATGTAAGAAACTGATCAAACCCGTAGTCAGAGAGCTGAAATCACGTTTTGGAAAGAATATCTTTGCTACAGATGAGAACAAAAGCCTTGAAGAAGCAGTTGTAGATATGCTTAAAGATCAGAAACTTTCTCTTTCTCTGGCTGAATCTTGTACAGGCGGTGCCGTTGCTGCCAGAATCGTAAATATTCCGGGTGCATCTCAGGTATTTGCCAGAGGATATGTAACATATACCAATCGCGCCAAAAGGAAATGTCTGGGTGTAAAGAAAACAACTCTTAAGATGGAAGGAGCTGTTTCTTCCAAATGTGCCAAGGAAATGGCAAAGGGAGGATGTCTTATCTCCGGTACAGATGTCTGCCTGTCAGTGACAGGTCTTGCAGGTCCGGGAGGAGGAACAGATCAGACTCCTGTAGGTACTGTTTTTATGGGATGTTATTATAACCAAAAAACAGTTGTCCGGGAGTACCATTTTTCCGGAAACAGGAATAAGATAAGAGAACAGGCTGTTGCACATGCACTGGCGTTTCTGCGTGACTGCATGCTTGAGGGCATTGAAAAAAAAGATTAAAAAAGGGGCTGCCACACCTGTGATTTTCCGGTCACAGATGGGGCAGCTTTTTTCAACGTATCATTTTCATCAGACTGATAACTTTGTCAAGTTTCTGTACTTCTTCCGGGGATTTCCCCATCTTGATCACTTCGATGATGGTGGATATTTCCTCCGGACTGAATTTCAGGCCTCCTTTTTTTCCCCGGGCTGCCGCACCCATCAGAAATGGAAGCAGATCACTGGCATTTTTGGTGCTTCCCTGCTGCGCAAGACTCTGCAGCATATCGAGCTTGCTCTGATCTATACCTGCCAGTTTGGGATTATCTCTCCAGTCTTCACTCATTGGGATTCTCCTTTCTGTCTTCCGGCTGATTCATCAGCTGAATCATCTGGATCATAGCCATTATATTTACCATTTTGTCCAGTTTTTCTCTGCTTTCTCCGTAGCAGAAATTTCGTATATTATTAATGATCTCCATTGGTTCCTGGGCCTGAAGGCTCATTGCACTCATTTCAGAATCAAATCTTTTGTTCCCGAATAAGGATATGGTATTCATAAGCTCCACAGATTTTTCGTAAATGGAGAGAATCTGCTGTCCCCTGGAAGGAAGATAAGGAATGGCTGCCTTTATCATCTGCCCGTAATCAGAACCTACCATCTGGTCCAGAACAGTCTGAGAAATATATTCTTCATTCATAATCTATTCCCTTTTTAAAATATGTTTTTTATTATCAGAATATGACAGGCAAGGATGTCCTGACATATTATAAACTATAGAATCAGAAAAAACGGAGACAAAAAATGAATGAAAAAAAAGAAAGATTAGTGATAGATGGTAATGCCTTTTATGAAATAGATCTGGAATGTGAAAAAAAGAAAAAGAAACAGCAGCAGGAGAACAAAATCAGAAAAAATAATCAGAAAAGGCAGAGGGGTTAACCTCTGCCAGAGAATGGATGTATATCAAGTCAGATATCAGCAGCCGCATCCACAGCCATTTCCGTTGCCGCACAGAAGCAGTAATACGATAATGATCCAGCAACTGTCCATACCGCATCCGCCTGAGCATCCCCATCCGTTTCCATTGCCGCACAGGCAGAGAAGGATGATGATCCACAGAATACTGCAGCAGGAATTATTTCCTAAACCTGTAAAGCCACATCCGTTGTTACATCCACAACTGTTTCTTTCTTCACCGCATCCACAATTTGTAGCAGCTAAATCACTCATGTTAAATCCTCCAGAATTTCTTTACACTCTATCATATGTTTTAAGAGCAAATGTGTTACATTATTAAGTTGACAGAAAAAAAAGATTTATGTATAATGTATTTAATAATTATGTAAAAAATATGAAATTAGTGTCTGAAGGAAAAGGATGGGTATTATGAAGAAGAACAGAGTAAGATCAATGTTATTTTTGATTCTTTCTATGATCTTTGTTTTGACAATGGGATGTATGACTGTATCGGCTAAAACAAAGACAGGATTTGTTACGGAAAATGGAAAAACATATTACATAAAAAAGGATGGCTCCAGACAGAAAGGATGGCTGAGCCTGAATGG
>JAXEUE010000068.1:0-2068 GCA_034115005.1 Blautia sp. | reverse complement strand
TTACTCACCCGTCCGCCACTAAGGATACCCCTGTTCTGCCGAAGCTTCCCTGAGATATCCTCCGTTCGACTTGCATGTGTTAAGCACGCCGCCAGCGTTCATCCTGAGCCAGGATCAAACTCTCTGATTAAATGTTTGATGCACTCAAGACAACCAACTAGCTTAGTTATCTCTCGTCTTTACTGTTTTTGGTTTCTTCAACCGTTCTTAATAATGAAGTCCGATTCACTAAATTCGCGCCCTGCTTACGCAGCCGCGCTCATTAAGTTCCTTCGGACCGCACTCGCACTAAATTCGGCTTCGCCTCATCAAGTGCTCTGTGTGTAAAAGAATTTTCGAGAATCGTATGTGTTTCACTGTTCAGTTATCAAGGTTTTCTGTCTTACGACAGCTTATTTAGTTTATCATGTTCTTTCGACTCTGTCAAGCATTTTTTGCTCTTTTCAAAAAGTTTTTTCAAACACGATCTACTGTTTTGTTGACAGCTTGTTTAGTTTATCATAGCTCCAAGAATTTGTCAACATCTTTTTCTTTTATTTTTTGTTTGAATTAATCGCACAAAAAAAGCGGAGAAGGAGGGATTTGAACCCTCGCGCCGCGTTAGCGACCTATACCCTTAGCAGGGGCACCTCTTCGGCCTCTTGAGTACTTCTCCAGACTCCGAACTTCATAATTTCTTATGCAATTTTGAGTACGTTTTTCCAAACGCATCTTTTATTATAATTAAAAACCGAAGTTCTGTCAACACTTTTTTTTAATTATTCTATTTTCAATTCCATCCTCCATTTTCCTGAATAGTCTTTTCTATTCTCCTCTTAACTTCGCCGGCAATCTCTGTTGATTTCATATCTTTATATTCTTCGTAATTCATTGGTTCAAGAAAATGTACCTGAACTGTCAGCTGTTTGACAGAGCCAGTATCAAAAGCTTTATAAGAATCAATTAATGCAACAGGTACAACAGGACATTTTGTTTTTATTGCAGCTTTAAAACTTCCTCCTTTAAATTCCTGAGGATGATTCCCGTTCTTACTTCTTGTTCCTTCTGCAAAGATCAGATAGTTTCTGCCCTTTTTCACTTCTTTGATAACATTAATAATCACCTGCATAGACTGTTTAATGTCATCCCTGTCGATGATAAATGCTTTCATGCATGCAAATACCTGTTTGAGAAAAGGAATCTCTGCAAGTTCTTTCTTTGCAACTACAGAAAAGGGAACAGGGCATGCATAAATAATTGCAAGAACATCAAATAACCCCTGATGATTAGGAAAGAATATAAATCCATTTTCTTTTGGAATATTCTCCTGTCCGTGGACTTCGATATTAATATTGCCTCCTCTTACTGCCCTTTCATCAATATCTTCAAGAAGTTTATACCTTTCTTCTTCTGTATATCGGTCAACATGGGAAGCATACCAGCATAGCTTGATCCAGCCATAAGGAACAAAGAAAATATTTCTTAAAACCATCAATATAATTCTCTTCATTTTTCTCCTTTAACACCTTATTTCATTTTTTCGGAAATTTTATCCTCATATCCAGGGTTATTCTTAATAAAAGTGTCATAATCCTTTGTATATTCCTTATAAGTATCTGTAGTCATAAACCTGGCATAGTCTGATGCTGCCTGATTTCTCATTTCATCTGTTATCTGAGAAGGTGGAAGAATATAATAATCCTTATCTTTTTTTCCTACCATATATGTTCCTATACATGGATATTCCTGGTCATCATCAAGAACAAGATTATAAGTAATATAAACATATGTATATTTTTCATTCTCTGAAAGTGTGTCACAGTCCTGTATCTTTAGTTTTTTCACATTATGTGACTTATAGTATTTTATCAGTGTATCTACTTCAGATTTAAGGCTGTCTTCTGTATTTTTTGTTTCCAGATAACAATCCAGAATCTTTTTCTCTTTTCCATTTACACTGGATTGGATCAATTCCTCTGTAACTTTCTCAGGAGATTTATGACTGACACCTCCACATCCACAGATTCCCACAGTCATAAGCACTATCATTCCTGTAATTAAATAGTTCTTCCACTTTCTCATGGTTATT
>JAXEUE010000067.1:0-28728 GCA_034115005.1 Blautia sp. | reverse complement strand
TTCATACAGGATAAACTGATTTTATAAACCACGCATGTATACACAAGAAAAAGATGGAAATACTTATCTTAAAACAAGGCGAAAAGCCTTAAAAGAATCGGAGTGTGAATTGTGTGGTAATTAAAAGAGGGGATATCTTTTATGCGGATCTTCGTCCTGTGGTGGGAAGTGAACAGGGCGGTATCCGACCGGTACTTATTATTCAGAATAATGTGGGAAACAGGCACAGCCCTACCGTAATCTGTGCTGCCATTACCTCAAAGATGAATAAAGCGAAGCTTCCTACTCATATAGAAATTGATGCGGGAACATACGGTATAGAGAAAGATTCTGTAATATTGCTGGAACAGCTTCGCACAATTGACAAAAGAAGGCTTAAGGACAAAGTGTGTCATCTGGATGATGCCATGCTTGACAAAGTCAACCACGCACTTGAAATCAGCCTGGAGCTGAGTTTTTAAGCCTTGACGGATATGATATAAAGTGATATATTTTTCCCGTAACTATGCATGTTCATACAAAGGAGACCAATCATATAATATGGAAGATGGCAGTAGTGTGCCCCTGTGGGGCATGTTGGTTTTAGTATTTCTGCTGTGGCTTAATGGAATATTTTACGGATTTGCCGCTGCAGTCAGAAACTTAAGTGAGAATGAAACTGAAAAAAAAGCACAGGAAGGTGATCAAAAAGCCAGACTTCTGCTTACCTTTATGGATAATCCGGCTCAGTTTGTAAATGCTATCCCTCTGATCGCATTATCCACCGGTATCTGCTTTGGCGCTTTTTTTGTTCCCTGGGTTTTAAGCGCATTTCATCCCTACATAAAGCATGTAGCTGCTCTTGTACTTGTGATTGCAGTCTGTGTTATTCTGCTTGCAGGCCTGGGAATCCTTACTTTCCGGCGTGTTGGTACTTACCACCCGGAGAAATATGCATATCGCTATCTGAAACTTGTGCATTTCTGGGTTATGATCCTGAAACCTTTTACCTTTGCGATTACATGGATTGCCAGAATTGCGGCAGTTCCCTTTGGGGTGGAGATGAACCATACGGAGGCTGCAGTGACAGAAGAAGAGATCATTTCCATTGTGGATGAAGCCCATGAGCAGGGAGTCATTGAAGAAAATGAAGCGGAAATGATCCAGAATATTATTTCATTTAATGAAACGGATGCTCAGGATATCATGACCCACAGGAAGAACGTGGTAGCATTTGATCAGGAGATTCTGCTGAAAAATATGATCGATACCATGCTTGAGGAGGGTAATTCCAGGTATCCCGTATATGAGGAAAATATCGACAACATCAAGGGAATCGTTCATTATAAGGATGCACTGAAATTTATGACCCAGAATCCATGGGCCAAATTCAAGCCATTGAAGGAACTGCCGGGAATCATCCGCCAGGCATCTTTTATTCCCGAAACAAGAAGCATCGGTGATTTGTTTCATTCCATGCAGGCAAGGAAGATCCATATGGCTATTGTGGTAGATGAATACGGCCAGACTGCAGGAATTGTCACAATGGAAGATATTTTGGAAGAGATCGTGGGCGATATTCTTGACGAATATGATGAGGATGAAGTGACGATCCGTACCCAGAAGGATAACAGTCTTATTATTGACGGGCTGGCCTGTCTGGAGGATGTGGAAGAAAAACTGGATATGGATTTCGGGGACGTGGAATTTGAAACATTAAATGGATATCTGACCAGCTTTCTGGGACACATACCTACGGAGAAGGATATTAACACAACCATTAAAGCAAAGGGTTACTGCTTTACGATTCTTTCCATTGGTAATAAGACCATTGGCAAAGTAAAAGCAAAGAAAGATAAAGAAAGTAATTAAATTTAAACATAAGGAGAAAGAAATATGTCAGGACATTCTAAATTTGCAAACATTAAACATAAGAAAGAAAAAAATGATGCCAAAAAAGGAAAAGTATTTACCGTAATCGGCCGTGAGATCGTAATGGCTGTAAAGGCAGGCGGCCCGGATCCCGCCAATAACAGCAAGCTTCGTGATGTAATTGCCAAGGCAAAGGCTAACAATATGCCTAATGACACCATTGAGAGAGGAATAAAGAAAGCTGCCGGAGCTGATTCAGCGGCAAACTATGAGAAGGCAGTTTACGAAGGATATGGACCTAATGGTGTTGCTATTATTGTAGAGACTCTTACAGACAATAAGAACCGTACAGCAGGAAATGTACGTAATGCATTTTCAAAGGGAAACGGAAGCATTGGAACCCAGGGATGTGTGTCCTTTATGTTTGATCAGAAAGGCCAGATCATAATCGATAAAGAAGAATGTGAGATGGATGCGGATGAGCTTATGATGACTGCCCTGGATGCAGGTGCGGAAGATTTCAGTGAGGAAGAAGACAGCTATGAGGTAATTACTGCTCCAGATGACTTCAGTGCTGTAAGAGAAGCCCTTGAGAAAGCAGGAGTACCCCTTCTTGAGGCTCAGATCGCAATGATTCCCCAGACCTATGTGGAACTTAAAGACGAGCAGTCCATTAAGGATATTCAGAGAATTCTTGATTTCCTTGATGATGATGACGATGTTACAGATGTATGGCATAACTGGGATGAGTAAAGTGTGGACATTAACACCTTATTCTATATATTTCACTGAATTTCGACAAAAAAGGTTGAGATATTAAAGACAATTTGCTATGATCTATGTCAGAAAGCAAGGTGGAGGATAATTTAAGGGTTCCTTCAGGAGCCTCTTATCCCATGATAGCCAGAAGTCTCTGCAGAAGATGTTCACCATCCACTTATAAAGAGAATCGCCTGGAAGACAACCGGAATTACGCACAGCTTCTGAAAGAGACTATGGATGAAGTCAATACAGGCGGAATCAATACAGACATCGCACCGCTATGATCAAACTGATCGCGGCAGAAACACTGTGAATAAAACCAGAATAATCACACATAATACCTTCAGGAAATAATCTTGGAGGTATTTTTATGTCCGAAAAACAAAACACAGAGCAGAATCAGGAAGAGCAGCAGAATGAATTAAAGAAAGAGGAAATGAAAAATGATCAGGTCAGGGAAATGGGTCAGGTGCTTCTTGATGGAAATGAAAGGAAATGCAGAGTAGAACTTCTGACTATCATCGGTGAAGTGGAAGGACACGAATCTGCTCCCTCTCATTCCAAAACTACAAAATACGAACATGTGCTTCCCAGACTGGCCATGATTGAAGATGATGCACGGGTGGACGGACTTCTTATTCTTCTTAATACAGTAGGAGGGGATGTGGAGGCAGGACTTGCTATTGCAGAAATGATCGCGTCATTAAGTAAACCAACTGTTTCGCTGGTGCTTGGAGGAGGGCATTCCATAGGAGTTCCTATGGCAGTGTCAGCAGATTATTCTTTTGTAGTTCCAAGTGCTACCATGGTCATTCATCCGGTCCGTTCCAGCGGAATGTTCATTGGCGTAGCCCAGACTTACAGAAATATGGAAAAAATCCAGGACAGGATCACCTCTTTTATTTCCAGCCATTCCCATACAAGTCAGAAAAGGCTGGAAGAACTTATGCTTGATACCACACAGCTTGTAAAGGATGTAGGTACTATGCTTGAAGGAGAAGAAGCGGTAAAAGAAGGTCTGATCGATGAGGTGGGAGGAATGAAGGAAGCTCTTGCCAAGCTGTATGAATTGATTGAAAAACAAAAAAAAGATAAATAACTGTAAAAAAATTCAGCATTTCTTATGCATATTTCCAAAAGGAGTCTTGCTATTTGCAGGATTTTGGCGTATTATAGATAAAGGTTATAATATTCGAGGAGGAGAACCATGTATAAGATATTAAAAGCTGAGACACTGGCTGCCAAGATTCACCTTATGGTTGTACATGCACCGCGTGTTGCAAGTCATTGCCAGCCGGGACAATTCATTATCGTTAAGATGGATGAAAAAGGTGAAAGAATTCCGCTTACCATCTGTGACTATGACCGTGAAGAGGGTACGATCACTATCGTATTTCAGGAAGTGGGTGCTTCCACAGTAAAGATGGCCGCATTAAAGGCAGGAGATTCCTTCAGAGATTTTGTAGGTCCTCTGGGACGTCCTTCTGAATTTGTTTCAGAGGATATTGAAGAATTAAAGAAGAAAAAGATCGTATTTGTTGCCGGCGGAGTTGGTACAGCACCTGTTTATCCTCAGGCGAAATGGCTGAAAGAGCATGGAATCACAGCAGATGTAATTCTTGGTTCCAAGACAAAGGATATGATCATTCTTGAGAAAGAACTGGCTTCTGTTTCCAATCTTTATGTAACAACAGATGATGGTTCTTATGGACGTTCCGGCATGGTTACCAAAGTGCTGGAAGACCTTGTTACCAAGGAAGGCAAGAGCTATGATGTGTGTATTGCCATCGGACCTATGATCATGATGAAATTTGTATGTCTTCTTACAAAGAAACTTGGTATTCATACCATCGTAAGTATGAACCCGATCATGGTTGATGGAACCGGAATGTGCGGTGCATGCCGTCTTAAGGTTGGAGATGAGATCAAGTTTGCCTGCGTGGACGGACCGGAATTTGACGGTCATCTTGTAGATTTTGATCAGGCAATGAAGAGAAGCCAGATGTATAAAACCGAGGAGGGACGTGCATTACTGAAGCTTCAGGAAGGCGATACCCACCATGGTGGATGCGGACAGTGCGGAGGTGATAAGTAATGGCAGATGCAAAGATGTTAAAGAAGGTTCCTGTACGGGAACAGGATCCTAAAGTTCGTGCAACGAATTTCGAGGAAGTATGTCTTGGATATAATCAGGAAGAAGCAATGGAAGAGGCACAGAGATGCCTTGGCTGTAAGAAACCTAAATGTATGGAAGGCTGTCCTGTATCTGTAAATATCCCGGGATTTATTAAAGAGATCAAAGAGGGCAATATGGAAGAAGCATATAAGGTAATCGGCCTTTCTTCTGCACTTCCTGCTATCTGTGGCCGTGTTTGTCCTCAGGAGAACCAGTGCGAAGGTAAATGCGTACGTGGTGTGAAGGGTGAAGCTGTTTCCATTGGTAAACTGGAAAGATTTGTTGCTGATTATGCACTTGAGCATGATATTAAACCGGTTGGTGCAGAAGTTAAGAACGGACACAAGGTTGCAGTGATCGGTTCCGGCCCTTCCGGACTTACCTGTGCAGGTGATCTTGCAAAGGCAGGTTATGACGTGACTGTATTTGAAGCCCTTCATGAACTGGGCGGTGTACTTGTGTATGGTATTCCTGAATTCCGTCTTCCCAAGAAGAAAGTTGTTGCAAGAGAGATCGCCAAGGTTAAGGAACTGGGAGTGAAGTTTGAGACGAATGTGGTAATCGGTAAATCCATTACCATTGATCAGCTCATCGAAGATGAGGGATTTGAAGCAGTATTCATCGGTTCCGGTGCAGGCCTTCCTATGTTTATGGGAATTCCTGGAGAGAATGCAAACGGAGTCTTCTCTGCCAATGAATATCTTACCCGAAGCAATCTGATGAAGGCATTTGATGATTCTTATGATACCCCTATTGCAGCAGGCAAGAAGGTTGCAGTAGTAGGAGGCGGCAACGTTGCTATGGATGCAGCAAGAACTGCTTTAAGACTTGGAGCTGAAGTACATATTGTATACAGAAGAAGTGAAGCAGAGCTTCCTGCAAGAAAAGAAGAAGTACATCATGCAAAAGAAGAAGGAATCAATTTCGATCTTCTTACTAATCCGAAGGAAATCCTTGTGGATGAGAACGGACATGTAAAAGGCATGAGAGTTATTAAAATGGAACTGGGTGAGCCGGATGCTTCCGGAAGAAGACGTCCTGTTGAGATTCCGGGATCCGAGTATGATATGGATGTGGACACTGTGATCATGTCACTTGGAACTTCTCCGAACCCGTTGATTTCTTCTACTACCAAAGGTCTTGAGACAAACAGAAGAAAATGTATCGTGGCAGAGGAAGAGACAGGCAAGACTTCCAAGGAAGGCGTATATGCCGGCGGTGATGCAGTTACAGGAGCTGCAACTGTAATTCTTGCTATGGGTGCAGGTAAAGCCGGAGCTAAAGGTATTGATGAATATCTGAAAAATAAAAATAAATAATTAATATCAAATAAAAAACACAAGCCTTCGGGTGGGAAACAGCAGACCCACTCTGAAGGCTTTGTTGTTGTAAACTTATTTTTCCTGTGCTATAATACAGACAAAAATGATAAATTCTACTGTTTACAGAAAAGGATAATTTTATGATCGTATTATATGTATTTATTCTTGCACTTATACAGGCAATAACAGAGTTCATTCCCGTCAGCAGTTTTGGACATTTATGTGTGGCGGAGCATCTTCTCGGAATGAGTCAGGAGACGGGGATTCTTCTTGAAGCAATGTTTCATCTTGGAACTGCAGGAGCTATTTTTTTCTTATTCCGTAAGGATCTGAAACGGCTTGGGATTGAATTACTTGGAATGTTTATGGACCTTATTGGTAATCTCAATCTTTACATACATAACAGAAAGACAGGAGGAGAGCTTAAGTATGCCAGGATCATCCAGGGTTCTTACCGTAAGTTCGCAGCCCTTCTTCTTGTTTCTATGATTCCCACAGCCCTTTTGGGTTTCGTATCCCGAAGACTTGCCGCAATGAGTGGGGATTCTCTTATTATTCCGGGAATCGGGTTTCTGCTTTCGGGAATCCTGCTTCTTGTTACGGACATGAGTAAGGCGGGCGGAGAGAAAGGTCCCAGGGAAGCGGCATATTACAGTGCTATGTGGATCGGTATCTGTCAGGGACTTTCTGTTTTTCCGGGAATATCAAGAATGGGATTTACCATCTGTGCAGCACTTTTCTGCGGATACAGCCGTAAGTTTGCTGTCAGGTTTTCTGTCCTTATGAGTTTTCCGGCTATGATCGGAGCATTTTTTGCAGAAGTGGGGCAGTTTGCGTCTGCCGGTATGACTGTAGGTATGGGATTTGCATATGTGCTGGGTGCACTGCTGGCAGGAGTATTCGGATGCCTTACGATCCGTTTTATGGTCAGCCTGACCCAGAGAACTAAGCTTCGTTATTTTGCATATTATTCTTTTCTGGCCGGAATTATAACGCTGGCTTTGAATTTTGTATAGGAGGGAAGCCGTAAAATGGCAGTTTCAAACAGGAAAAAAAGCAGCAGAGCGAAGAAAAGAAGCATGAAAAACGTGCAGAGACAGTCTTCCTCCGGAAAATTTCAGACAGAGATTATTTTACTTGTGATTCTTGCAGCCTGCATTATACTAATGGTCAGCAATTTTGGGCTGGGCGGTTTTGTGGGAGATGCCATCAGCAGCTTCTGTTTCGGGACAATGGGCGTTATGGCTTACATTTTTCCTGTCCTTGTTTTTATCCAGACTGCATTTGTCTTGTCCAACAAAAGAAATAGTCTTGCCTACAGGAAACTGGTGGCCTCTGTGTTTCTTTTTGTGGTTTTATGTGGAGCTGCACAGCTATTTATGGAGGGCTATATGGACAGTACCACTCTTACTGACTATTATTCCCTCAGCAGTGCATACAGGACAGGCGGAGGCATTATAGGTGGAGCTGTGTGCATTTCTACTGTTTCCGCTTTCGGAACAGTTGGCAGTTATATTATTATTATACTTGTTGTTCTTATCTGCCTGATCATAATCACTCAGCGTTCCCTCATTGATTTCATCAGCGGCCTGATTCTGAAAATTTCCGATCTGATTGGAAAGGGAAGCAGACAGTATAAAGAAGGAGCACCTGAGCGTAAGATACGCCGCGAGGAGCGCAGACAGCAATTTATGCAGCAGAGACAGGAACGCAGGGAAGAGAAAATACGTAAGCTGGAGGAGGAGCTTGCCCTTGAAGAGGAAGAGGATATTTTTCCCAGTCCGGAAAATGCCAGACCTGTGACAGAAGGAGCTTTTCTTGAGGGAACCAATCTGAAAAAGGAAATTCAGGAGGAAGTGCCCCCTTTTCCGGAGAAGAAGGCCGCGCGCAGGCCTTTGAAGAAAAAATCTGAATCTTCTCAACAGGAGATCAATAAGGGAACTGAGGAAATAGAAGAAGAGATTTCCGTGAGGGAAACAGCAGAAAAAGCAGGTTATACTTTCCCGCCTTTAAGTCTTCTGAAGAAAGGCAGCGGAAAGATTCAGGGGGATTCAGAAGCCCATCTGAAGAAAACAGCGCAGAAGCTTCAGGAAGTGCTTCGTAATTTCGGCGTAAATGTAACAATCCTTAATGTGAGCTGCGGCCCTACAGTTACAAGATATGAGCTTCAGCCTGAAATGGGAGTAAAGGTAAGCAGAATCGTAAACCTTGCTGACGATATCAAGCTGAATCTGGCAACTCCTGACATAAGGATCGAGGCTCCCATTCCCGGTAAGGCGGCAGTAGGAATTGAGGTACCCAATAAAGAAAACAGTACGGTTATGCTCAGGGATCTTTTACAGTCCGAAGAGTTCCAGAAAGCAAAATCCAAACTGTCCTTTGCTGTAGGCAAGGATATCGGAGGGAAGACAATTGTAGCCGACATTGCCAAAATGCCCCATCTTCTCATTGCTGGAGCAACAGGATCAGGCAAGTCTGTATGTATTAACACTCTGATCATCAGCATTCTCTATAAGGCATCTCCGGATGAGGTGAAGCTTATTATGATCGATCCCAAGGTAGTGGAGTTAAGTGTATACAACGGTATCCCTCATCTGTTTATCCCTGTTGTCACAGATCCCAAGAAGGCGGCAGGAGCTTTGAACTGGGCAGTTTCAGAGATGACCAGCCGTTATAATACCTTTGCTGAATACGGAGTTCGTAATTTAAGTGAATATAACAGGAAGATTCAGACATTTTCTCCGGCAGAGGGAGAAGAACCACCGGCTAAGCTTCCACAGATCATTATTATTGTGGATGAGCTGGCGGATCTTATGATGGTTGCCCCGGGAGAAGTGGAGGATTCCATCTGCCGTCTGGCACAGCTTGCACGTGCTGCAGGAATCCATCTTATTATTGCAACACAGAGACCGTCCGTAAATGTCATTACCGGTCTCATCAAGGCAAATATGCCATCCAGGATAGCCTTTGCAGTTTCATCCGGGGTAGATTCACGTACGATTCTGGATATGAACGGAGCAGAGAAGCTTCTTGGAAAAGGAGATATGCTTTTTTATCCTCAGGGTTACCAGAAACCGGTCAGACTACAGGGCGCTTTTGTTTCTGATGCGGAAGTCAGCAGTGTCGTTTCGTTTCTGTCGGAAAAGAATCCGGGTACACAGTATGACCAGAATATACAACAGCAGGTAAATACTCCTGTTTTGTCTTCCGCTCAGGGAGAAGAGGAGAAGGATGTATACTTTAAGGATGCAGGACGCTTTATTATTGAGAAGGATAAGGCTTCCATAGGCATGCTTCAGAGAATGTTCAAAATAGGCTTTAACAGGGCTGCCAGAATTATGGATCAGCTTTGTGATGCCGGTGTGGTAGGACCGGAAGAAGGAACCAAACCAAGAAAGATACTCATGACAAAAGAAGAATTTGAAAATTATATTGAGGAGTCGTTGTAGATTTGTAAGTGATATGGAAATCCGTATTTTATCAGTTGGAAAGATCAAAGAAAAATATTTAAATGACGGGATAAAGGAATACGCCAAACGTCTTGGAAGATATTGTAAACTTTCTTTCTGCCAGGTGGCGGATGAGAAAACACCGGATAAGGCATCCCAGGTTTTGAATAACCAGATCAAAGATCTGGAAGGAGAACGTCTGATGAAGCATATTCGGGAGCAGGATTACGTGATTGCCCTGGCAATTGAGGGAGAAATGGTTGATTCTGTGGAATTGTCAGAGAAGCTGGAGAAGCTTGGCGTGTCAGGGGTAAGCTCCATTGTGTTTGTAATTGGAGGCTCCCTGGGACTTGGAACCAAAGTCCTTGACCGGGCAGATTATAAACTCAGTTTCTCCAGGATGACTTTCCCCCATCAGCTTATGCAGATGATTCTTCTGGAGCAGATATACAGAAGCTTCAGGATCATAAATCATGAACCTTATCACAAATAAGAGGATGAAAGATGAATACAGACAAATTTGAAGAATTTATTTCACAGTATCCCATATATGAATATCGTCTCCTTGACACGAAAGAAATTTCAGTGGAAAAGAGAGTAAGGACCATCTGTAAGGAAGAATGTGAGCGGTACGGTTCCACATGGGCCTGTCCTCCTGCAGTGGGAACCATTGAGAAATGTGAAGAGAAGATCAGGAGTTTTCCACAGGCAATTCTATTTTCCAGTGTGGCGGAAGTTTCAGATATTATGAATATGGATGAAATGCTTTCCACAAGAAGGGAACATGAGAATCTGACCAATAAGGTGGGAAAATATATAGAGGAACAGGGATATGAAATCTTTATCCTGTCTACAGAATCATGTGATATCTGTGAGAAATGTGCCTATACACAGGGCCTTCCCTGCCGTCATCCGGAGTATATGCATCCTTGTCTTGAAAGCCACGGGGTAATCGTAAATAAAATTGCAGAAGAACAGGGAATGGAATATAATCTGGGCGGCAATACCATCCTGTGGTTCTCTATGATATTGTTTCGCTGAAATGGAATACAATACTTCTCCCCGGCATAAATTAGTGACAAAAGCCGGGGAGTTTTTTATGAAAAAAAGAGCACGATTGAAGGAACAGGTAGTATCTGCACTTGAAATGCCCTCTGAGCTGGCATACCATGACTCCATTGTAACGCTTACAGGCCCAAGAGAGGTGCTGGTGGAGAACTATCGGTGTATTTGCCGGTATACACCGGAAGAGATTGTTGTTCTGACTCTTCGGGGGAAGGTAACTATCTGCGGAAAAGGGCTGGAAATCCTCTGGTATACACCCAGGGAAATGAAAATAAAAGGATGTATTTCCGGTATTTTTCCTCAGGGACAGGTATGAAATGGAGAAAATTCTCAGACTGATCCTGGGTTATGTGGCTGTTCAGGTAAAAGGTGAACAGTTGGAACGATTTCTTAATCTGTGCACAGGCAGGGGAATCATTATGGAAAAAATCAGATATACGGGTGAGAAGCAGATTACGGCAGTCATGTCAGTTGCAGATTTTTTCAGGCTCAGACCAATACGAAGCAAGACAGGGGTACATATTCACGTGGAAAAAAAACGTGGTATGCCCTTCTTTTTTTGGAAAAATAAAAAAAGAACCGCATTTGCTGCAGGGGTATTTCTTTTTTTTCTGATCTTATTTCTCCTGTCTTTAAGAATATGGAATATTCATATCAATGGCAATGTGAAAAACAGTACACCTGAGATCCTCAATTTTCTGGAAAAACAGGGAATCACTCATGGAATGGCCAAAAATAAGATCAGCTGTTCTCAGATTGCAACCCTTCTGCGAAAAAAATATCCGGATATCATATGGGTGTCAGCCAGAATTCGTGGAACTAGACTGATATTGGATATTCAGGAAGGAATTATGCAAAAACAGAAAACAGTAAAAGAGGAACCCTGTAATATTCTGGCGGATAAGGACGGGGTCATAGTAAAGATGATCTCCAGATCAGGCGTTCCTTTAAAAAAAGTGGGGGACACCTGCAAAAAAGGAGAGGTTCTTATTTCCGGAGAGCTGCATATTTTAAATGACAGCCAGGAAATTCAGAGGTATGAATATGTTCATGCTGATGGTGACATATATATTTCTCATAACCTCTCTTATTACAGGGAATTTCCTCTCCAGTATGAAACTCTCAGAGGAACAGGCCGGGAAAAACAGGGATTTTTTATAAAAATCAGATCTTTTTATCTGGGTTTTTACAGAAAAACAGGGAAAGACTGGAAAAAAGTGATCTCTGAATATCCCTTAAGACTTACGGAAAATTTCGTTCTTCCCATATCTGCCGGATCTGTAAAACTGCAGGAAATGAAGAGGGTAAAGGCAGAATATTCCCCGGAACAGGCAAAAGAAATTGCCCATTCTTACCTCAGACAGTACGAGAAAAAATTATTGCAAAAAGGGGTTCAAATATCCCAAAATAATGTTACAATAAAGACAACTGATTCCGCCTGCATCAGCACAGGAACCCTTCAGGTAATCGAGAAGACCGGGAAGGAATCAAAAGTAAGGCGGCAGGAACAACCAAATGAAAGGACAGCACAGGATGGCTAGCAGTATTATTGAATTACACACAGAAGTGCCGGCTGACCAGGAATCTAATATTTTCGGTCAGTTTGACGAATATCTGAAACTGATTGAGAAAACTCTCAATGTAACTGTGATCTCCAGAGACGGCATGCTGAAGATAATCGGAAATGAATCTGCTGCAGCTTCGGCAAAGAAGCTGATTGATGAACTTGCAGTGCTTGCAGCAAGAGGCAATACCATCACGGCACAGAATGTGAATTACGCTCTTTCTCTTGCCATGGAGCAGAGAAATGAGGTACTTACGGAAATAGATAAGGATCTGATCTGCAATACGATCCAGGGCAGACCCATTAAGCCAAAGACTCTTGGACAGAAAGAATATGTGGAACAGATTCGTAAGAAGATGATCGTCTTTGGGGTAGGACCTGCGGGAACGGGCAAGACTTATCTGGCAATGGCTATGGCAGTAACGGCTTTTCGTAATGAAGAAGTCAGCAGGATCATACTTACCCGTCCTGCCATTGAGGCAGGGGAGAAGCTTGGCTTTCTTCCCGGAGATCTTCAGAGCAAGGTGGATCCATATCTTCGGCCTCTTTACGATGCACTTTACCAGATCATGGGAGCGGATACTTTTGCAAAAAATATGGAGAAAGGCCTTATCGAGGTGGCACCTCTTGCCTATATGAGGGGACGTACCCTGGACAATGCCTTTATTATATTGGATGAAGCACAGAACACCACACCTGCTCAGATGAAAATGTTTCTGACCCGTATCGGGTTTGGATCAAAGGTAATCATCACAGGAGATACCTCTCAGAAGGATCTTCCGGGAGATGCACCTTCAGGTCTTGATGTGGCAATGAAGGTGCTGAAAAAGATCGAAGATATAGGATTCTGCCAGCTTACCAGCCGTGATGTGGTACGTCATCCGCTGGTACAGCAGATCGTGCAGGCCTATGATGAATATGAGAAAAAACAAAAGCCTGCCAAAACATATAAGAATGCAGGAAACAGAAAGGCTGCGTATAAGAGATGACCATACAGATAGATTATGAAACAGACAGACAGCTTGGGATAGATTTTGAATCCCTTGCAGGTCAGGTAGTACGGAAAATTCTGGAAATGGAGAAATGTCCCTACGATGCACAGGTGAATCTTGTCCTTACGGATAATGAAGAGATCAGACGTGTTAATTCACAGTTTCGTCAGATTGATGCACCAACGGATGTACTCTCTTTTCCTATGATTCCTTTTGAAACACCTGCAGACTATACCATTGTGGAAGATGATGAATCATATTTTGACCTTGACACAGATGAACTTCTTCTGGGAGATATTATGATTTCTGTGGACAGGGTATTTGCACAGGCAGAAGAGTACGGTCACAGTGTGACACGAGAATACTGCTTTCTGATCGCTCACAGTATGCTTCATCTTCTGGGATATGACCATATGACTTCAGAGGAAGCGCAGGTTATGGAAGCCAAACAGGCCAGTGCACTGGATGAACTGGGAATTACACGCTGATTTCTGTCAGGTGTATGATAAAAAAGATATCAGCAAAGGAGGATATATATGAGAAAAAATAAATTTTTTAATGGGAAAAAGAAAAAACTTCTCGGATTTGCAGCAGGAATACTTGCACTTTGTATGACAGGAAGTCTTGTATACGGAGCCGGGGAGACAGTGGATATGGAATCAGCCGATTCACAGGAGCAGATGGTGAAGAGTTATCTTACAGGTGAGGATGTGCCGGAATCTGTTGGCAGGAGAAGACCGGTGGCAGTAATGCTTGGAAATAATATTGAAGGTGCGCCACAGAGTGGAACCACTCATGCAGGTGTAATCTACGAAGCACCGGTAGAGGGCGGCATTACCAGACTTATGGGCATTTTTGAAGATTATGACTCCCTGGAAAAGATTGGTTCAGTAAGAAGCTGCCGTGATTATTATATTTTCTATGCAAATGAATTTGATGCCATTTATACGCATTATGGACAGGCAGCCTATGCTTTGCAATATCTGGACAATGGGGTTATTGATAATCTGAACGGACTGGTTCTCGGAGGAACTGCTTTCTACAGAACCAGCGACAGACAGGCACCCCATAATGCCTATACCAGCGCAGAATATCTTCAGAGAGGAATAGATGCCAAAGGTTATCGCCAGACATATAAGGACGGCTATACAGGACATTATCAGTTCTCTGACACAGAAGTGATTCCGGATTCTGACTGCACAGCCAATATTGTTCACATGGATAATTTCAGTGACAATCATCCATGGTTTGAGTATAATGCAGATACGAAGAAGTATAGTAGATTCCAGTATGGACAGGCCCATATTGATGAGACCACAGGAGAACAGCTCACCTGTGACAATATTATTCTTCAGTACAGCAATTATCAGCCCTATGATGCCAATGGATATCTGAATATAGATACCTCTTCCGGCGGACAGGGCAAATATATTACAAGAGGAAAGGCAATGGACATTACCTGGAGTAAAGATGATGCATCCGGGATCACACATTATTATGATACCGCAGGACAGGAGATCAGCCTGAATCCAGGCAAGACATGGGTTGAGATCGTCTTAAATGACAGCCTGGATGGTGTTACATTCCAGTAAAACATTAATATTTCTAAAGATGCGAGGCAGCAGAGAATGAATTACAGGGATAGACTGAAAGATAAAAAAAGGATCGTGATCAAAATCGGTTCCTCCTCCCTTACTCATGAGGAAACAGGAAGACTGAATCTTCCTAAACTGGAGGTCCTCACAAGGGAGCTGTGTGATCTGAGAAACCAGGGAAAAGATGTGATACTTGTTTCTTCAGGTGCTATTGCAACAGGCGTTGCGGCACTTGGAATGAAGGAAAAACCAAAAGAACTGAAAGTAAAACAGGCCTGTGCCGCAGTGGGACAGGCCAGGCTTATGATGATCTATCAGAAACTGTTTTCTGAATATAATCAGCCGTCTGCCCAGATCCTTATGACGAAAAATACAATGGTGAATAATATAAACAGGATGAACGCCCGCAATACCTTTCAGGAGCTTCTGAATCTGGGGGTGATTCCTATTGTAAATGAAAATGACTCCATTTCCACATATGAGATACAGACTCTTGAGAAATTCGGAGATAATGATACTCTGTCTGCAGTGGTGGCAGCACTTGTACAGGCGGATCTTCTCATACTTCTGTCTGATATAGATGGTCTGTTTACAGATGATCCCAATACCAATCCTGATGCTCAGTTTATTGATACAGTAGAGAATCTGGATGATAAATTAATGAACATGGGGAAATCTACTTCCAGGAGTAAACTAGGAACAGGCGGTATGGCAACCAAGCTTACGGCTGCCAGGATTGCTTCTGCGGCAGGAGTGGATATGATCATTGCCAACGGAAGAGATTTTCATGTGATCCATAAGATCATAGAAGGCCGTAAATACGGCACTCTTTTTGTAAGCCAGCCCAGGGAAGAATTCTATCTTATCGATATTATTGATAAGCTATTATAGATGAAATATAATGAATCGTGACGGAGGATGTAATGAAAGCAGAGAAGATAGACCGGATCAATGCTCTTGCCCATAAGGCGAAGAGCGTAGGTCTCACGGAAGAAGAGAAAAAAGAACGGGAGCTGCTGCGCAGGGAGTATATTGCTTCAATTCGTATGAATCTGCGTACACAGCTTGACAATATTGATATTCAGGAAGAGGATGGCACAGTAGTCAATCTGGGTGAAAAGTATGGACACAAAAAGAGAAATTAGAAAAAAAGTATTTTCATTGAGAGCAGAATGCTCTGAAGATGAAATTGATAAAATGAGCAGGGAGATTACTGAAAAAGTTATCTCCCTTCCTGTGTTTAAACAGGCAGAAAGAATTCTGGCATATGCAGATTACAATCACGAGGTAAAGACAGGATATCTTATAGAAGAGGCATGGAAAGCAGGCAAGGAAGTTGCAGTTCCTAAGGTGGTGGGCAAAGATATGGTTTTTTATAAACTGACAGATTTTTCCCAACTTAAGCCAGGGTATTATAATATTCCGGAGCCTGCATCAGGGGAAATGATACAATGGACGGATGCGCTTATGATCATGCCTGGAGTGGCTTTTGACAGGAGGAACCACAGAGTAGGGTATGGAGGCGGCTTTTATGACCGTTATCTAGAGAAGCATCCTGATCTTAAGAGAATAGCAGTTGGGTTTTCCTTTCAGGTCTTTCCTGAAGTCCCTGCTGAACCTACAGATATCTGTCCTCAGATACTTGTTACGGAGAATGAGATCTGCTGCACGGACATGAAAGGAGTGATCATATGAATGAAATGCTTGAACAGATGGGGAAGAATGCCAGGAAGGCTGAGGTGTCTGTAAGGAATCTTTCCACTGGTAAGAAGAATGAAGTGCTTCTTGCGGCTGCAGACAAACTTGTGGCCAGGGCAGATTATCTTCTGGAAGCCAATGAGAAGGATGTTATTAATGGCAGGAATAATCATATGCCGGAGAGTCTTGTGGACAGGCTTCTTCTTACCAAAGAGAGAATTGAAGGAATGGCAGAGGGGCTTCGCCAGGTGGCACAGCTTGAGGATCCTGTTGGTGAAGTGATTGGAATGAAGAAGCGCCCTAATGGTCTTCTCATCGGACAGAAGAGAGTTCCTCTGGGTGTGATCGGAATTATTTATGAAGCAAGACCAAATGTAACTTCTGATGCATTTGCCCTCTGTTTTAAAACAGGCAATGCAGTGATCCTTAAAGGCGGAAGCGATGCCATATATTCCAACAGTGCAATTGTAAAGTGTATACAGGAAGTATTGAAAGAACATGATGTTACAGAGGATGCAGTGCAGCTGATTGAAGATACCTCAAGAGAGACAGCAGCACAGTTTATGAAAATGGACCAGTATATGGATGTGCTCATTCCAAGAGGAGGCAGAGGCCTGATAAGAACAGTGGTGGAGCAGAGTACGGTTCCGGTTATTGAGACAGGTACGGGAAACTGCCATATTTATGTAGATGAGACCGCAGATCTTAAGATGGCTGCAGATATTGTAATCAATGCCAAGACCCAGCGGGTGGGAGTATGCAATGCCTGTGAATCTCTTCTTGTACATAGAAACGTTAAGGATGAATTCCTTCCTGTGCTGGCAGAACGGCTGAGAGAAAAGAATGTGGAAATGCGCGCAGATAAGGCTGCCTGTGAGCTCATGCCGGGAGCAATTCCTGCCACAGAGGAAGATTGGGGAAAAGAATATCTGGATTATATACTTTCTATTAAAGTAGTGTCTTCCATCGAAGAAGCCATCGAGCATATTAACAGGTATAATACCGGACATTCTGAGGCAATCATTACCAATAATTATGAGCATGCACAGAAATTCCTGGATGAGGTTGATGCAGCCGCAGTTTATGTAAATGCATCTACCAGATTTACAGATGGATTTGAGTTTGGATTTGGGGCAGAGATTGGGATCAGCACCCAGAAACTTCATGCAAGAGGACCAATGGGACTGACTGCACTGACCACTACGAAATATATTATCTATGGAAACGGACAGATTCGCAGTTAAATTTGACTTTTTTCTGCGTATTGTGCTATACTAAATAAGAAATATTAGGGTAATAGAACCTGAATAGTTTAAAAAAATAATTCACGGGAGGATATATAATGAAAAGAAAACAGCTTTTGGCTTTTTTAATGGCTGGTGCGTTATCCGTGGGCATGACACCGGTTGCTGCTTTTGCAGACGAGACACCCGTATCTGAGGAAACAGCAGTTGTTGAGGAGGCTCCGGCAGAGACTACACAGGCATCAGAGGAGACTACAGGAACACCTGAGGAGATTTCCGCTGATTTTGAAGAGGAAACCCCGGCTGAAGAGGAGACAGCAGCCCCGGAACAGGCATCACCGGAAGAATCAGTTGCTTCCCAGGAGACACCTGAGGCTGAGGAGGATGTTACTCCTGCTCCTGCACAGGAAGGTTCACAGATCATGATCGGAGAAACATCATATTCTTCTCTTACAGATGCCATCAATGCTGTCAAATCATCTGTGGATGATAAGGATCATGAATATATCAAAGTTAAAGGACAGATTGATGTCAGCTCCACAATTACTGTTCCTGCAGATAAATATGTGCTTGTTATTCCTGCAGATGAAACAGGCGTAACTTTCAAGAGAGCTGCAGGATTTACAGGAGATATGTTCTCTGTAGAGAATGGAGGATTTCTTGAATTCAGCGGTGCCGGTACACAGCTGGAGGATAAATCCACTGTAAATGGCACTTTTACAGTGGATGGATCAGGAGATGGAGTAACCGGATCTGTTGTAAAAGTTAACGGCAGTTTTGCAATGGATAATGCATCTGTTATAAGTAATTCCACCAGCGGGAACGGAAGCGCCATCAACAATGCAGAAGGCGGAAGGGTTTTCCTGAATGGAGCCGGTTTTTCAGCCAATTGTTCTTCCTCTGCAGAGGGCGGTGGTGTGATATATAATGCTGAGGGTGCTGAACTTTCTTTCCTTGGAGGTGGAAGTTTCTTTTCCAATAATTCATCAACGTCAGGCGGAGATATTTATAATGGCGGTTCTATGAGTCTGAACGCACAGGTAAGCGGAGCTGATGGTGCAGCTCCTGTAAATGTGGTTCTGGGAGAGAACGGCAGCATCACTGCAGGCTCAGAATTTGCAAATTCCAAACTTAAAGTGCAGGTACTTAATCCTGCATCAGGAAGAATTGTTGTAAGTGCGGATTCTGCTGATGTTAAGATGAAAGATGTGCTTTCACAGATAGAATATAATGGTGACGGAGATTTTAAGATCAGTGATAATGGTACACTTGTCAGTACGGCGGAACTTTCTGTAACACCTTCTCCGGCAGAGAAAAAGGTGAAAATAACCGGTAAGAGTATGAAATGGATCGGATATGACAGCGTACAGATTGTTTTCCGTTCCAATGTGAAAGGTACTTATTATGTTCAGTGGGTAAACAGAGGCGAACAGGCTGCTGTTGATCCTACTGTAAAGGGTTCCCCTGTTGAGGCAAATACAGATGTTACAGTAAATGTTACAGATCTTCCTGATAATGACGTGGATATTTATGTATGTGTAGTCAGTGACCAGGATGAGAGTAATTATAATTCGATGTTATTCCAGCCAATCAGTGCAGAACGTCCTGCAGCACCAGTGACAGAAACACCTACACCGATTCCTCATGAGGCCAGGGTTCCTGCAGTGACTGAGAGTACGGTACAGGGCTTTGAGAATCCCCTTACTTTCTATCCGAATACATTCTATGAATTCAGAGTGGTAGGCGCAGGTACAGATAATAGTGATCCGGGAGAAGGGGATGTAAGATGGGTACCTCTTTACTGGAGTATGTCATCCAATCCTGGAACCAATGACCGCCATACAGTATGGAAGATCGGTGCCCAGTCTGGAATATATACAGATGTAAATAAAACATATACAATGTATATTTTCTTCCAAAAGGAAGTATATAACGGATCACAGTGGCAGCAGGAAAGCGGATCCATCGCATCCGTTCCTTATCAGTTCATTGCAGCACCACTGGCTAAGACATCTTTAACACCTTCAGCAGAGGGCGACGGTACAGGGACATACACCGGTGATGATATGTACATCACTCCTACCGTATATGCAGATGGTACGGATGCAGCAACCAAATCAGCAGTATCCACAGCAGATGAATCACCAATTGGAACCATGATGGCTCTTGCAGCAGTATCACTTCTTGCAGGCGGATATGTTCTTGTAAGAAGACGTAAGAAAGAATTCTGATTTTTCTAACCTCCCATATCTGCTGACGCAGACATCATCATAAATAAAAGTTATATGTGAAATTTTAAAGAGACAGGTCTTGGGGCCTGTCTCTTTTCATATAATTTATTTTAAGGGAGGAATTAAAATGCTGATGGCTGAAGATTGCACATATGAAAAAATATATTTTTCTTTATGGGAAACCGGACAGAGGTATGGAGATTTTGTTCAGTTTCGCATTATCGGGAAAAGCCATGATGACAGGCTGATTCCCATGATAGAAGTTGGAAAAGGAGAAAACTGTATTTTCTGTATCAGTGGTATAGAAGCAGGGGATGGTAAAATGCCGGCTCATCTGGTGGAAATGGCATTGGATTATTGCAGATCTTATGAGAGTGGGTGGCTGGTAAATGAAGATTATGATGTAAGAAAGCTGCTTGACAGAGTGAGGATATGCTTCATTCCTATCTTAAATCCTGATGGTTATGAGGTTACTGTCCATGGATATGGTGCCATACGAAATCCTATTTTCAGGCAGATGCTAAAGATGCAGAATCGTCCACTGGAGGAATTTAACTGCAATGCCCGTGGTGTTGTTTTAAAGAAAAATTTCCCCACAAACTACTATCAGAGGAGAAAGATTTACCAGGAACCTGCCAGTGAAAATGAGACAAAGGCCCTGATCAATATTTTTCAGCAGTATAAAAGTGAGGGCCTGATTACATTCAGTTTTTCCCAGGGAAAAATCATATACTGCAGACAGGACAAAGGTCATGGGTATAATCAGAAAAATTACAGAATGGCGAGACATCTTCAGAAATGTTCGGGTTATCATGTAGAAAAGGGAAAGATTAATATGCACTACCGGGGAGATAAAACAGGACAGGATATCGGTTCTCCGGAACAGTTTTATGCAGAAGTTATAAGACAACCTTCTCTTGCGGTGGAAATCCCGGTTTCAGACGAGGAAAACGATGTGGAAAAAATGAAAAAAGAGTATGGCAAGATCAGTCTGCTGCCCCTTGAATACATATATTCCCTTTCCTGATCTATTTTTCTCTTTACATTCATGGGAATCTGGAGTAATATACTAAAGTATAGGAGTCTGTTTACAGATTTTTTAAGAGATGAAAAGAGGAGGAAAACACACATGTATTGTACAAGAAAAGTTACCGATGACCTGATCTGGGTTGGCGCGGATGACAGACGTCTTGCTATGTTTGAAGGCGTATATTCCGTACCTGACGGTGTATCTTATAACTCCTATTTATACCTTGATGAGAAGACTATCTTATTTGACACAGTCGATAAGGCAGTGACAGGGACTTTCCTGGAGAATGTCCGCTATGCACTGAATGGAAGAAATCTTGACTACATTGTTGTCCAGCATATGGAACCGGACCACTCAGCTTCTCTGGAAGCATTGCTTACCCGTTATCCGGGTGCTGTGGTTGTCTGCAATAAGAAAACCGAGACTATGATCCATCAGTTCTTCGGAAATGAGCTTCAGGCTGAATTTAAGATCGTGAAAGAAGGAGACGTGCTTTCTACAGGAAAGCATCAGTTTACTTTCCTTATGGCACCAATGGTTCACTGGCCCGAGGTTATGGTGACCTATGATCTTACAACCAAGACCCTTTTCTCTGCAGATGCATTTGGTACATTTGGAGCATTAAACGGAGCACTGTTTGCCGATGAAGTTGATTTCTTCAGAGATTATATTGATGAAGCCAGAAGATATTATACAAATATTGTTGGTAAGTATGGTACACAGGTACAGGCTCTTCTTAAGAAAGCTTCTACTGTTGAGATCGAGACCATCTGCCCGCTTCATGGCTTTGTATGGAGAAGCAATATAGGTGATTATCTTGCCAAATATCAGAAATGGAGCCGCTATGAGCCGGAAGTGGAAGGCGTAATGATCGCTTACGCATCTGTTTATGGCAATACAGAGAATGTAGCCAATATCCTGGCATGCAAGTTAAGAGATGCGGGAATTAAGACAACTATGTTCGATGTTTCTGTAACTGCTTCCTCAGAAGTTGTTGCAGCAGCATTTGAGTACAGCCATCTGGTATTTGCATCCACTACTTACAATGCAGGTATCTTTATCACCATGGACGAGCTTCTCCGTGATCTGGCTGCACACAATATCCAGAACCGTACGGTTGCCTTTATTGAAAATGGTTCCTGGGCTCCTGCAAGCGGCAGCCTTATGAAAGGTATCATCGGCGGACTGAAGGGAATGAATGTGATCGAGAAGACACTGACAGTGAAATCTGCTCTTCAAGCAGATCAGTATGCTGAACTTACTGAACTGGCTGATGCAATAATTGATACATTCCCCAAAAAGGCAGAGCCTGTACAGTCTGAGAATACAGCCGTATTTGAACAGAAGATCGATAATAATGCATTCTTTAAACTCAGCTATGGCTTATTTGTACTTACAGCAAAAGACAATGACAAAGATAACGGCTGCATTATCAATACTGTAACACAGCTGACTGATGAACCCAAGCGTATTACCATCGCAGTTAACAAGCAGAACCTTACTCATGATATGATATTGAAAACAGGTGTATTTAATGTCTCTGTCCTTTCTCAGGATGTGCCATTTAAGATTTTCCAGCACTTTGGATTCCAGAGCGGAAGAGATACAGATAAATTCGCTGAATTTGAGGACAAATCAAGAAGTGATAACGGACTTTATTATCTTAATAAATACTCCAATGCTTTCCTTTCTGCCAAAGTAATTGAGACTAAGGATTATGGAACTCATACGCTGTTTATTGCTGATATTGAGCAGGCAGAAGTATTATCCGATGTTCCATCTGTAACATATGCATATTATTTTGATCATATCAAACCCAAGCCACAGCCTGCTGATGAGAAGAAGAAAGGATTTGTCTGCAAGATCTGTGGATATGTCTATGAAGGAGAAGAGCTTCCTGCAGACTTTATCTGTCCGTGGTGTAAACATGGAGCAGCTGACTTTGAACCATTATAAAATATGTACTTGAGTTTTTTACAAAAACTGACTATAATGTACTAAAAGTGAAAAGAAAGGCGGTATGAAATTATGAAAAAATATGTTTGTGAACCATGCGGCTATGAATATGATCCTGAAGCAGGAGACCCGGATAACGGAATCGCTCCCGGAACAGCGTTTGAAGATCTGCCGGAAGATTGGGTGTGCCCAATTTGTGGAGCAGGCAAGGATGAATTTTCGGAGGAAGAATAACCATGGGTATTACATTTGACGAATCCCTGCATACAGGAAACGAGCTCATTGATTCTCAGCATCAGGAGCTTATTAACAGAGTAAATAAGCTGGCAGACAGCATCTCCACGACCAAAGAGAAGAATGTGGCTATCCAGACCCTTGATTTCCTTATGGATTACACAGACTTCCATTTCTCAGCAGAGGAGAAGCTGCAGGAAGAAGCCGGCTATCCACAGCTTACGGCTCATAAGAAACAGCATGCTGATTTCGTGAAAGCAGTAAATGATCTTAAGGAAATGCTGGAAGAGGAAGAAGGCCCAAGCGATGCATTCGTAGAGGCTGTAAACCGCAATATCACTGAATGGCTTGTAAACCATATTCAGGGCTGGGACAAGAAAGTCGCAGAATTTATCAGAGGATAATCTGAGAACATAAGAGCTGTATGGAGACACTGTAATTTTTTACAGTGTCTCTTTTTTCTTTGACATGTGAAGAGAAATTCTGTATGATAGTGAGTACAGTAAATTTCACGCAATAAGTGAACAGAAAGACGAGGAAATAAAGATTTGAGTAATACACAGGAAAGTAAGATCCAGGCAGAATATATCACTAAATGTTCAGAACTGATCCAGGAAAAATATATCAGTAGTCCTTCTTTTTTTATTCAGAATGCAGGCTGTCAGATGAATTCCCTTCAGACAGAGACTGTTTCGGGAATTATGAAACAGATCGGTTATCAGGAAGTTGATAAAGAAGAATCTGCAGATGTTGTCATTTATAACACCTGTACGGTCAGGGAAAATGCCAATCAGAAAATCTACGGCCATCTTGGCCACCTGAAGAGCATTAAGAAACACAAACCGGAAATGAAGATTGTTCTTTTTGGCTGTATGATGCAGGAACCGGAAGTTATTGATAAGATCCGGAAAGATTATGGCTTCGTGGATCTTGTCTTTGGAACCCACAATTTCCATAAATTCCCGGAGCTCTTTTTCCGAAGCCTGAATACGAACGGGCAGATCATTGATATCTGGAAAGAATCTGATGAAATTGTGGAAGGTATGCCTGCAGACAGGAAATACTCCTTTAAGACAGGTGTAAACATTATGTATGGCTGCAATAATTTCTGCAGCTACTGTATTGTACCTTATGTAAGAGGAAGAGAAAAGAGCCGGGAGCCGGAGGACATCTTAAGAGAGATAAAGGATCTGGTGGCTGACGGTGTAACAGAGGTTATGCTTCTGGGACAGAATGTGAACTCCTATGGAAAAACACTTGAGCATCCTGTTACTTTTGCCAGTCTGTTACAGCAGATCGAGAAGATTGAGGGCCTTAGGAGGATACGCTTTATGACCTCACATCCAAAGGATCTGTCCGACGAACTTATTGAGGTTATGGCAAAAAGCAACAAGATCTGCCATCATCTTCATCTTCCCATGCAGTCAGGAAGCAGCCGTATCTTAAAGATTATGAACCGCCGGTATGACAAGGAGAAATACCTGGAACTTGTTTCCAAGATACGTCAGGCGATTCCGGACATATCTCTTACAACGGATATCATTGTAGGTTTTCCGGGAGAGACAGAGGAAGATTTTCAGGATACTCTTGATGTGGTAAATCAGGTGGGATTTGATACAGCCTTTACGTTCATCTATTCAAAGAGAACCGGTACTCCTGCTGCCAGAATGGAAAATCAGATTCCCGAGGATGTGGTGAAAGACCGCTTTGACCGGCTTCTTGCCCTGGTACAGGAGAAAGGAAGGGAAGCTTCTTCCCGTTTCCTTGGTACGGTGCAGGAGATCCTTGTCGAGGAAGAGAGCAAAGAGAAGGGAATTTATACAGGAAGGACTCAGTATAACCTGCTTGTGCATTTTCCTGGTTGTAAGGACCTGATTGGAAAATACGTGAAGGTAAAACTGGATACATGTAAAGGATTCTACTATTTCGGAAGCCTGGCGGAGTAACTTCAAAAAACAGATGGAAGGTGTCATAATGATAGTTGGACGCAGAAAAAAGGGTGGCAGTTCCTCTCAGATCAGGGAGAGAAGCCAGAAATCCATTGACTTTGCTCTGGATAAAATTAAACGGTCCGAAATTGCTCCTTATGTGAGAAAGCTGTATCTGTACGGCAGCTGTGCCAGAGGAGAACAGGAATACAACAGTGATGTAGATCTACTGCTTGAACTTGACAACTCATTTGATGAGAAGAGATACAGAGAGAAAACAATCATACTGAAAGGTTCTGTAACACCGCCTGATCTTGATATGCCGGAGGTTGACCTGAAGATTGTCATCGGAGATACGTGGAAAAACAGTCCCATGCTGTATTATCAGAATGTGAAGAAAGAAGGTATCAATATATGGGAGGAAAATTAAATTCCTATGCAGATTTTGCAGAAAATGATTATCTTTTTTTCCGTCAGGCATATGACAGTGGGAACAAAGGTGGAGCATTGGCTGCCCTTGGACAGAATATCTGCGAAAGATATTTAAAACATATTGTTTCAGAATTTGCATATCCGGAAAACCTTGGAGAATCCCAGGAAAAGGAGAGCATATTGAAAACCCACAGTCTGCACAGACTAATGAGATACATTCAGGATAAGATGGAGATTTCAATACCCGAAGAAACAGAGGATAAACTTGACAGAATTGATGGCTTTTATTTTACTACAAGATATCCTGGAGATGAAAGTTTTATTCCTAATGAAAAGGATATTGACAGAGCAAACAGCGCAGTGGAAGCAGCGAGACAGTTTACGTTAGAAATATGCAGAAAATTCAAAGAATAAGTTATGAAATAAGCTGGCTTTATTAAGGTGGTGATCAGATATAAAGAAGCTTCCTGTGGGAATTTCTGTGAAGCTTTAACTAATGGAAATTGTTTACGGATTGAGGAAATAATAAATGGCAGAAATCCGACAAGGATTTCTGCCATTTGAATTTATAATGATCATTTAAGCATGCTCTTTCAGCCATCTAAGGGCACTGTATACCAGAATACCGCTTCCCAGAGGAAGAATGTCTTCGTTAAATACTACATGGTCGTTATGCATGGGCTTGCCATACAGTTCATTCTCCTGAGCAGTGCCTGCACCAAGGAGGAGATAACTGCATGGAATCTCATAGGTGTAGGATGCGAAATCCTCAGAACCCATACCTCCCTGGTTAAATACAACAACTTTCTGCGGATCATAAGCTTCCTTCAGATATCCTGCAATGGTCTCAGTCATTTCCTCATCATTATGAAGAGGCGGGGCAGAAGAAATTTCAGTCACTTCTGCACTTCCACGGAAGAGTGCGGCAGTCTGGGCAGATATCTCCTCAATTCTCTTATAAATCTGTGCGGAAAGATCCCGGTCAAGAGTCCGGATGGTTCCTTCAAGAATCACTTCCTCAGGAATAATATTAGGAGCCTTGCCGCCTGTAAATTTACCAATGGTAACAACTGCAGGCTTGGTAGGTGTTACTTCTCTTGCAATAATCTCCTGCAGAGAAAGATAAATGTGGGCCGCAATATTAATAGGATCAACACCTGTCTCCGGCATAGCACCGTGGCAGCCTTTGCCTTTTACCTTAATGCGAAACAAGGTGCAGCCTGCCATACAGGTACCAAGTCCACACAGAACCATTCCTGATGGAGTACCGGAATTTACATGAAGAGCCATACCTGCGTCTACTTTGGGATTCTCAAGTACACCTGCCTTCAGCATGGTCTTGGCTCCTGTGAAGCCTTCTTCATCAGGCTGAAAAACAAGCTTTACCTTCCCTGCAATGTCTTTCTGGTATTTCTTCAGAAGTCTGGCAGCTCCAAGAAGCATTGTGGTATGCATATCATGGCCACAGGCATGCATAAAGTTGTTGGTGGAAGCAAAAGGAACCGGCGCTTCCTCTTTAATAGCCAGGGCATCCATATCTGCGCGAAGCAGAATAGTTTTCCCCGGTTTGTCACCTTCAATGGTGGCGGTAATGCCACTCTCACAGATCTCTTCTGGTTCATAGCCAAATTCTTTAAGTTTCTTCATAACGAATTCCTTGGTATGAGGAAGGGCGGGACCGGCTTCCGGACACTGGTGAATGGTCCTTCGTATTTCAGTCAGTTCATTTTTCAGTTCCTCTGCATCTTCAAATATCTTCTGCATTTCAATAACCTCCGTACATCTTTTAAAAATAAGAATATCACCATTTGATTCATATTATTCCGTTATATCCCCATTTTCCTCTGGTTCTGCCTCTTCTCCTGTATCCTGGGGTTGATCCGGGGAAATTTCTCCTTCCACATCCTGAGGCTGATCCTGAGGAACATCTTCTCCGTCACCTTCCGTATCACCAGGTACGTCTCCATTATCTATGTCACCTGACGGATCCTGGTTATCTTCATAATCTCCTGAACTATCCTGATCGTAGTTGATCTGCTCAGACTGAGAGTCATCATAGTAATCCTCAGAAGATGTCCCGTCATCATAATTGTTCTCCTGGGTGTAGATGGTAAATCCTGCTTCTGAAGCCTCCTGCTCAGCCTGAGCCTGGGCTTCGGCAGCTGTCCTTGGTGCCTCCTTAAAAGGCGTCTGGGAAGTGACTATGCTTTTATCTTTAGGTACTACGGAAACAACCATCATTGCTCCGCAAAGAAGCAGCGCAGTACCTGCAATCTGTATCTCATCAATAAATTTCATATTGATCCCTCCTGGTAAGAATATTGTGATTATAACACAAAAACTATTTCCTTTCCATACAAAAAAGCAGTGAACTTTTTAAGGAAAAATATGCGATACATTTTACCATTGAAGAAACGGAAATCTGGCAGATCGATTTTGGTTGAAAAATTTACATAAAAATTATATAATAATAACAAATATTTGAAAGGAGATAATAATATGGCAGTTTTAGATGGGTGCGA
Organism: Blautia sp.; assembly: GCA_034115005.1. GTDB lineage: Bacteria > Bacillota > Clostridia > Lachnospirales > Lachnospiraceae > Blautia_A. The sequence continues at coordinate 677 of JAXEUE010000067.1, read as the reverse complement.
ATCTCAATACAGAACAGCAGTTGCAGAAGACAGGGTATGTCCTGTATGCGGGAAAGAAGTTGAAGTATTCACAGTGAAAGGCAAGATCATTGAGGATGCTCAGTGTGAATGTGGATATGTGTTTAAGGCAGAGGAAGCGGATACTCCTGTAGTTCAGAAGAAAGAGAAATAATTCTTTTTACGCAGGATAATAAAGAGAGAATATGAGATCAAAGAAATTATTAAGTTTTTTTCTGGCTGTTGCAGCGGTAATCTGTCTGGCAGGGATCTTCCTCATAGGGAAAGATATGAGCAGGAAAAGTAATTTATCTGAACCGGAGGCTTCTTCTGTTCAGCCATCTATTACACCACAGCCCACTGCCACACCAGAGCCTGCCGCTACGCCTCAGCCGGAGCCCACGTCTGTACCGGCTGCAGTGAAGACGGAGCAGACGGTGACCCCGGATGGGAATGCGGTGACAAGCCAGAATTCTATTCTGATTGATTTAAGTACAAATACTATTGTAGCTGAGAAGGATTCGCAGGAGAGGATTTCGCCTGCATCTATGACTAAGATTCTCACCATTCTTGTGGCTGCAGAGCATATGGGCAGCCCGGATGATATGGTGACCATTACCTCAGATATGACAGGCTATTGTCTGACCAATGGCTGTTCTGCGGCAGGATTTGTGGATGGA
>JAXEUE010000066.1:0-5273 GCA_034115005.1 Blautia sp. | reverse complement strand
GGACTTTTTGTAATCAAACCAAGTGGTGTGGATTATGACAAGTTATCTCCGGATGATATGGTGGTTATGGACCTGGAAGGCCACAAGGTAGAAGGAAAATATAATCCTTCTTCTGATACTCCCACTCATCTGGAATTATATAAAGGTTTCCCAAAGATCGGCGGAGTGATCCACACTCATTCTTCCTGGGCAACCAGCTGGGCACAGGCAGGACGTGCAATTCCATGTTACGGAACCACCCATGCAGATTATATGTATGGTGAAATTCCCTGTGCACGGTGTCTTCAGGGAAAAGAGTTTGAAGAATACGAAAAGAATACAGGACTTCTCATTCTGGACACATTTAAGGATAAAGATTATGAAGCAATCCCTGCAGTTCTCTGTAAGAATCATGGACCTTTTGCATGGGGTAAAGATGCACAGGAAGCGGTACATAATGCAGTAGTTCTGGAAGAAGTTGCCAAGATGGCTGCACGGTGTGAGATGATCAACCCCAAAGTACAGCCGGCACCTCAGGATCTTCAGGATAAGCACTATTTCAGAAAACATGGAGCTAACGCATATTACGGACAGATAAACAGAAAGTAAAAGGAAAAAAGCAGGGGAGCAGTTGTGCTGCCCTGTTTTTTTGTGATATACTTAAAAACAAAAAAAGGCGGGATTTCGGATCATGAAAGATTTGAATTCAACTGGAATAAAGCCATTAGTTTTAGATGAAATCATAGAAATTGCGAAAAAGTACAAAGTAGAGAAAGTAATCTTATTTGGCTCAAGAGCCAGAGGGGATCATACTCGGGCCAGCGATATTGACCTTGCGGTCAGTGGCGGCGATATGACAGGTTTTACGCTGGATGTAAAGGAAACTACATCCACATTGCTTGACTTTGATGTGGTAGACTTAAACAGTCCGGTGCAGAAAGAACTTCTCACAAGTATTTACAAGGAGGGAATTGTTCTGTATGAAAAAATTTGATAATTTTGTCTCACATCTTAATGTACTTGAAAGAGCAAAAGATGAAGATCTGGATAATGAGTTCATTGTAAGCGGGATTATTGATAAATTTTCCATACAGTTTGAACTGGGATGGAAAGTGTTGAAGGAACTCCTGAAATATGAAGGAAAAAGCGTGGCTAATACAGGTTCTCCAAGAGAAATTTTAAAAGCGGCATATATGGTATATGATTTTATTGATGAGGATATCTGGCTTTCTATGTTAAAATCCCGAAATGATATGACACATATTTATGACAGAAATGCAGCAGAGAAGCTGGTAAGGGTTATTATAGAAGAGTATATTCCCTGTTTTCAGAAAATGAAAAAAGAGGTTTCAGATCGATACGGGGAGATCCTGAGTACAATATAATTCCCCTAACTTTGTTGTAAACACTGGGAAATTTTGATACAATATGAGGCAGACTGAAATGATATGAAACGATGACAGTGCAGCATCAGAAATGGAGAATATATGATTGAATTAGGAAAAAAACAGACTCTCATAGTTGTGAAAAAAGTAGATTTTGGAGTTTATCTTGCAGAGAACAGGAAAGCCCAGGCAGATGACAGAGTCCTGCTCCCGGGGAAACAGGTTCCGGAAGGAACGAAGGAAGGAGACAGCCTGGAGGTCTTTATTTATAAAGATTCCAAAGACCGTCTGATTGCAACAACAAGGGAGCCTGCACTTGAGGTGGGACAGACAGCGGTTCTGAAGGTGGTACAGGTAACGAAGATCGGCGCATTCCTTGACTGGGGGCTGGAGAAGGACCTTCTTCTTCCCTATCATGAGCAGACAGCCAGAGTACGTGAAGGAGACGAATGCCTGGTTGCTCTGTATGTGGACAAGAGCAGCCGTCTTTGCGCCACCATGAAAGTCTACCATTATCTTTCCACCAGAACTCCTTATGGGGTGGGAGATACGGTGAAAGGCCGTGTGTATGAGATCAGCGAACGATTTGGAGTTTTTGTGGCAGTTGATGACAAATATTCTGCACTGATTCCGGCCAGAGAAGCCAAGGGTAAATATTTTCCCGGCAAAGTTATGGAGTTTCGTGTAACAGAAGTGAAAGAAGACGGGAAGATGAATGTATCAGACCGTCAGAAGGCATATCTTCAGATCAATGAAGACGCAGAAATGGTTCTGGGTGTAATTGAAGAATTTGCAGGTATTCTTCCTTTTGATGACAAAGCTTCTCCGGAGGTGATCCAGAGAGAGTTCGGACTGAGCAAGGGTGCATTTAAACGTGCCATCGGACATCTGATGAAAGAGGGAAAAGTAGAAATAAAAGACGGTCACATTTATGCAAAATAAAAAGAACAGGAGAGGATAAACGTGAACTTTACTCACCTCCACGTCCATACAGAATACAGTCTGCTGGACGGTTCCAATAAAATAAAAGAATATGTATCCCGTGTGAAAGAACTGGGGATGGATAGTGCGGCCATTACAGACCATGGCGTTATGTACGGAGTGATCGATTTTTACAGGGAAGCCAGGGCTCAGGGAATTAATCCTGTTCTGGGCTGTGAGGTTTATGTAGCTCCAGGTTCAAGGTTTGACCGGGAAGCAGGTAATTCTGACGACCGTTACTATCATCTTGTTCTTCTTGCAGAGAACAATCAGGGATACAGCAATCTGATGAAAATCGTGTCCAAAGGCTTTGTGGAAGGATTCTATTATAAGCCAAGGGTGGATCTGGAGCTTCTGTCACAGTATCATGAGGGACTGATCGCACTAAGCGCCTGCCTTGCAGGAGAAGTGGCCAGGTATCTGACCCGCGGTATGTACGAAGAGGCTAAGGCGGCAGCACTTCGGTATCAGGATATTTTTGGCAAGGGAAATTTCTTCCTGGAGCTTCAGGATCATGGAATTCCTGCCCAGCAGATGGTAAACCAGCAGCTGATGAGGATGCATGAGGAGACAGGCATTGATCTTGTGGCAACTAATGATGTTCATTATACCAGAGCAGAAGATGCTCAGGCTCACGACATTCTTCTCTGCCTTCAGACAGGAAAGAAACTGGCTGATGAGGACAGGATGCGTTATGAGGGAGGCCAGTATTATATCAAGTCGCCTGAGGAAATGGAGCGTCTTTTCCCCTATGCACCGGAAGCACTGGAAAATACTCATAAAATTGCCAACAGGTGTCATGTGGAGATTGAATTCGGAGTGACCAAGCTGCCTAAGTTTGACGTGCCGGAAGGATACACTTCCTGGGAGTATCTGAATAAACTTTGCTTTCAGGGGTTAGAAGAACGGTATCATCCTGTGACGGATGAGTTGAAGTCCCGTCTTACCTATGAGCTTTCTACCATTAAGAATATGGGGTATGTAGATTATTTCCTTATTGTGTGGGATTTCATCAGGTATGCCCGTGATCATGATATTATGGTGGGGCCTGGCCGGGGTTCTGCGGCGGGAAGCCTTGTGGCCTATACCCTTGGGATCACTCAGCTTGATCCAATTAAATATGATCTTCTGTTTGAGCGCTTCCTTAATCCGGAACGTGTTTCCATGCCTGATATCGATGTTGACTTCTGTTTTGAAAGAAGGCAGGAGGTTATTGATTATGTAAGGCGAAAATATGGAAAAGACTGTGTGGTTCAGATCGTTACCTTCGGTACTCTGGCTGCAAGAGGAGTGATCAGAGATGTGGGGCGTGTGCTGGATATGCCCTATGCCCAGGTGGATACCATTGCCAAAATGATTCCCCAGGAGCTAAACATCACTATAGACAAGGCACTTACTATGAATCCGGAACTTAAGAAAGCCTATGAGGAGCAGGAGGATATCCACTACCTCATTGATATGTCAAGGCGGCTTGAAGGCCTTCCCAGACACACTTCTATGCATGCGGCAGGTGTGGTGATCAGCCAGAAGGATGTATCGGAATATGTGCCTCTTTCCAGAGCACAGGATGGTTCCATCGTTACTCAGTTTACTATGACTACGCTGGAAGAACTGGGACTTTTGAAGATGGATTTTCTGGGACTTCGTACCCTGACAGTGATCCAGAATGCAGTAAAGCTCATTCAGAAGGATACAGGGGTTCTTCTGGATATGCAGAAAATAGATTATGATGATAAAAAGGTTCTGGAATCCCTTGGGACAGGACGCTGCGATGGGGTGTTCCAGCTTGAAAGCGCAGGAATGAAGAATTTCATGAAGGAATTAAAGCCGCAGAACCTGGAAGATGTTATCGCCGGTATTTCCCTGTACCGCCCGGGACCTATGGATTTCATCCCCCAGTATATCCGGGGAAAAAACCGCCCGGACACCATCCGTTATGACTGCCCTCAGCTGGAGCCTATCTTAAAGCCTACCTATGGGTGTATTGTATATCAGGAACAGGTTATGCAGATCGTGCGAACTCTTGCCGGGTATACTCTGGGGCGCAGTGACCTGGTGCGCCGTGCCATGTCCAAGAAAAAATCTTCGGTTATGGAGAAAGAACGGCAGAACTTTGTATATGGAAATGAAGAAGAGGGAGTTCCGGGATGTATTGCCAATGGGATTCCTGAAGCCACGGCAAATAAGATTTATGATGAAATGATAGATTTTGCCAAATATGCTTTTAACAAATCTCATGCAGCAGCATATGCAGTGGTCTCCTATCAGACTGCCTATCTGAAATATTATTATCCTGTTGAATTTATGGCTGCCCTTATGACGTCTGTCATTGAAATGCCCGCCAAAGTTTCCGAATATATTCTGGTATGCCGCCAGATGGGAATTAAGATCCTTCCGCCGGATATAAACTGCGGAATGTACGGATTTTCCGTGGATCATGGTGCAATCCGTTACGGACTTTCCGCCATAAAAAGTGTGGGACGTCCTGTGATCGAGGGAATTGTGCAGGAAAGAGAGAAGAACGGCAAATATACTTCACTGAAGAACTTCATGGAACGTAATTCCAGCCAGGTAAACAAGAGGGCAGTGGAGAATTTCATAAAGGCGGGTGCTCTGGATTGTCTGGAAGGTAGCAGGCGTCAGAAAATGATGGTGTACCAGCAGATCGCCGACAGTATCAGTCAGGAAAAGAAGCACACCATGGAAGGCCAGATGAGTCTTTTTGACCTGGTAAGCGAAGAAGACAGAAAAGAATTTGAAATACGTATGCCCAATGTACCGGAATATGATAAGGAAGAGATACTTGCTTTTGAGAAAGAAGTGCTTGGAATTTACTTAAGCGGTCATCCTCTGGAGAGCTGCAGAGAAATGATGGAGAAGATCATTTCTGCAAAAACAACCGATTTTCAGCAGGACGAAGAGACGAAT
>JAXEUE010000065.1:0-2022 GCA_034115005.1 Blautia sp. | reverse complement strand
GAGATTTTTATAATGAACTGATATGGTGGATAAGTTATAAGGAACATGGGGAGAACAGTGGATCACTCCCCAGATCCAATATATGCTAAGCTACATATGGCATCAACATTGCCGGATAGTAGCATTCAGCCGGTGTTTGGTAATCAAGTGCAGAATGGCGCCGCTCAAAGTTGTAGGTGTGGATATACTGTCCGATAGCAGCTCTTGCTTCCTTGATGTTGTTGTACTGCGTCAGATAGGCTTCCTCATACTTGAAGCTACGGAACCAACGCTCAATCATGATGTTGTCTGCCCAGCGACTTTTTCCATCCATGCTTTGGCGGATGCCGTTTTCCTTTACAAAGTCAATGTATTGCTGACTTGTAAACTGACAACCTTGGTCTGAGTTCAGGATCTGAGGTTTTGCCACTTTGAAGGCTTTTTTCAAGGCGTTGATAACCATTCTGGTATCAAGTGTGTCATCTACTTCCCAGCCGACAATACAACGGCTATACCAGTCGATCACGGCAGTCAGATACAGAAATCCGCGCTTGATCGGAATATATGTAATGTCAATAGACCATGCCTGATTTGGTCTGTCTATGACTGCATTGCGAAGAAGATAGGGACATACCTTAGCCTGCTGCATACGCTTGGAAAGATTCATCTTTGGGTAGATGGGGTAAATATCCATCTCATTCATGTAGCGTCTTGCCTTGCGACGTCCAACATGATAACCACGGGCTTTCAATTGTGCAGACATTTGTCTTGCTCCCCAGGTGGGATTGTCAGTATGAAGATGGTCAATGATCTCTTTACAGGACAGTTCTTCTTCTGATACAGGAGTGCCCTTGTAATAAATGCTTGTACGATTGATATCAAGCAGTTTGGCACCCACAGAAGCCGGTATTTCCTTAGTCGTCAAAAGGTTTTGGACTAAACTTACTCTCGTAGTCAGGTCCGCAAATTTCTTCAGATTTTTTTTTGAGCCAGTCAACCTGCATAGTTAACTGACCAACCTTTTTGGCATACTCCGCTTTCTCTTTTCGCTCTTCGGCAAGCTTTTCTTTGAGATTCTCCTCACGCTTGTCGTTGAACACAACAGCCGCATTGCTTAGGAATTCCTTTTTCCAGTTGCGGAGCAGATTGGGTTGGATGTTATTTTCAGCTGCAAGAGTATTGAGATCTTTCTCTCCTTTTAGCAGCTCGATTACAAGGTCTGATTTAAATTTTGCACTAAAATTTCTTCTTTGTCTGGACATGATAATGAATCCTTTCTCTCATACTGGTTTAAGTATATCAGATTCATTAAAATCTGTCCGAAAAAGTGTCTTAATTTATGAGACCATTATACAACAGCAGGCTCCCAATGAGGACAGTACCAGCAAGGCGAAGCCAAGCTCGTGGCTGAATGGCGGTGATTTCATTGGCTGTCAGATGGAGCGAAGCGTTGTTTGCGGGCGCCAGTACAAAAATGCACAAGGCCGCGGCAAACAAAACAGCTCCTATGAGAAACGGCGAATAAAGATTTTTTGCCAGGGTCAGCGCCGCGAACATGGTGCCAAGCGAGGTCAGCAGACAGCCGTGCGGTGTTTTCGCGTGGTAACCGCCGGTCCGTGTTCGCAGGAAGCGGAAGCTGTACAGGTATAGGAAAGAGCCGATCCAGCCGACAGAAATAGCTCCGATAGGGAGGAGCAGAAGGAAGGTAAGGGAACCTATCATCCGGCGGATAAGGCCGTATTGAAACCATTCGGCTTGGTCTGGTTCAATGTAATGCTTTTGCAGAAAGAAGCGAGTTACGCTTGTTGCCAAAGTCTCCATTGGAATCAACTCCTGATGTTGGTATTTTATCAATTTCGAAATAAAATCACCAAAAAAACAGCACGAATGCAAAAAATACAGCATGAACGCAAAAAAGCGTCATGCTGCATACTGTTTATCCGAACACTTCCTTCATCAGTCGCGCGAATAACGCCACCTGTTCTGTGGTGGGTTCCGAACTCTTTTTCTCTCGGTCTGGACGGTTTTGCTGCCGAAAATATA
>JAXEUE010000064.1:0-12491 GCA_034115005.1 Blautia sp. | reverse complement strand
CAGTAAATGCTCTTCTTACTGACCAGTCCGGATATGCTTCCTGAAGAGCATCCTCTATACCTTTAATATCCTCAACACGGCTGTCATTAAAGGATGTACCAAAGCTTACCACAAGAAGCTCATTCTCACCGATCTCATCTGCGTTACGTGGATCATCTTTGGAAGCATCGCCTGTATCACGTCCAAAGTATTCAGGACTTGCTTCTTCGCCTTCAACCAGTTCCTTCTGAGCATCTGTCAGCTGATTCCAGGCCTCTTTGGCTGCAGTACAGTCATCATCTGTTGTATCTGTTCTCTCCTGAACATAAATCTTATCAATAAGGGCTGCCACATTATCTGCTGCCGCCTGATCATCAGATACCTCTGCAGCTTCTGTTGTCTCTTCTGCCGCCTCTGTGGTTTCCTCTGCCATAACCAGGGAACCAGTTGCTGCAGTCATCCCGCAGGTCATAGATACTGCCAGTAATACAGCTAACATTGTTTTTCTTTTCATTGCTTTTATCCTCTTTTTCTTATATATTTCCGGATGTTAATATGCAAAAAAGCGGCTGCATCTCTGCAGCCGCCGACATTCCCATACATACACGGTCTTTGTGTAACAAACGAAATTATATAAGCACTATGTATTGTTATGAGAATAAAGGTCATGTATTCCGCAGACCATGAATTCCACGCCAAGGCAGTTCTCCTGACTTTGTTCAACATCTCTCTTCCTTCCCGGTTACCCAGTGGTCTTAAAAGAGACTCCCATACACAGTGACGGTATCGTTCCGGATTCTCACCGGATTCTCTTTTGCACGCCATTATAATGACGTAACCTTTGCGTTATAACTATTGCACATATTCGATTCGGATACTATCCTTTTACCACAAAATATAGTTTATGTCAAGTTAAAACTTCATCCGGCAGTTCTTCATCTTCTGGCAAGCTCCCTGGTGATATCTTCCCAGGTTACTCCCTTTTCAGCCATAAGAACCATAACATGATAGAGGAAATCTGAAATTTCGTATTTGATCTCTTCCTTATCCGGGTTCTTGGCTGCAATGACGATCTCCGTACACTCCTCACCTACCTTTTTCAGAATCTTATCGATTCCTTTATCAAAAAGATAGTTGGTATATGACCCTTCCTTTGGATGTTCCTTTCTGTCCATGATCACATCATAAACATTCTGGAATACATGAAGAGGATTGGTATCATCATATTCCTTTTTCATCAAAGTTTTAAAAAAGCAGGATCTGTTTCCCGTATGGCATGCAGCACCCACCTGAGCAACCTTGGCAAGCATGGTGTCATTATCACAGTCCAGAGTCAGGGACTTTACATACTGGAAATGCCCGGAGGTCATTCCCTTGGTCCACAGCTCCTGACGGCTTCTGCTCCAGTAAGTCATTTTGCCACTCCTTAAAGTGGTGTTAAAAGCCTCTTCATTCATATAAGCCAACATTAGAACTTCGTCTGTCTTATAATCCTGAACAATTACCGGAACCAGTCCCTCACTGTTTAATTTAAATTCCGACCAGTCAATACTGCTTTCAAAAGTCTGTACAGAAATACCTATTTCTTTTAATTTAGTCTTAAATTCCACCAGAGAAAGTTCTCTGCTGCTTACATAGGCTCCGCTTAAGCCCCCTACAGCATCCGTATGTAAGATCTCTTCCAGATTTTCCTCTCTGTTTTCATCCGTGTGAAGAATAATAGGAATGGACGAAATCTGTGCAATAGACTCCTGAACTGTGTCAAGAGCCAGTACTCCGGATGCATAGTTTTCAATCAGCTCCTTGTGTGCTGCAAACTCCTCAATGGCTGAAATGCTGACGATCATCTTTTCCTTGCCAAAACGTCTGGATACTTCCTCCAGAAGATCAACATTGCTCTGTTTGGAGAAATTAAGAACTGTTTTGGCACAGCCTGCGTAAATTAATTTCTTCACGTCCTCCATACGCTTGATATTTCCGGCACCAATCACCGGAATCTCAGAGGCAAGACAGATCTCCCTGATCTTTCCGATGGCTGCATCATGCTCCTTATCTTCCGAGGAAAAGTCAAATACAAGCAGTTCGTCTGCTCCGTTATCACTGTAAAATTTTGCCAGTTCAATGGCATCTCCGTCACCAAAAAGATTTCTCTGTCCAAATCCTGTGACAGCTTTCTCAGACTGTAAGTACAGGCACGGAATCAATAATTTTTTCATAATATTTCTCCTTATGCAAGACTGCCTTTGGTTGAAAGCACGTCCGTTATTCTGGGATCATAGGAAACCGCCTGATCCAAAGCTTTGGCAAAGCTTTTAAACATAGCTTCTGCCACATGATGGTTGTTGCCGCCGCTTAACACTTTAATATGGAGATTCATTCCACAGGTATAGGAAACTGCATAGAAAAATTCCTTTACCATTTCTGTGGACATGTCCCCGATCCTGTCTGCCGTAAACTGAGCATCCCATGCGAAATAAGGCCGTCCGGAAAGGTCAATGGCACAAAGCACCAGAGATTCATCCATGGGAAGAATGCAGCTTCCAAAACGCCTGATTCCTTTTTTATCTCCAATGGCTTCCTTCAGAGCAGTTCCCAGAACAATACCCGTATCCTCCACAGTGTGGTGGTCATCCACCTGAAGATCCCCATGAACTCTGACACACAGGTCAAAAAGTCCATGACGGGTAAAACCGTCCAGCATATGATTAAAAAATCCCACTCCTGTTTCAATATCTGAATATCCGGTTCCGTCCAGATTTATTTTTAATTTAATTTCTGTTTCTTTTGTATTTCTTTCTACTGATGCTTCCCGGCTCATAAGCTTCTCCTGTTATTTTTCTTCTTTATCTTCCTCTTCAAAACGTACTGCAATGGAATTTGCATGTGCAGTCAGCTGTTCTGAATTTGCAAACTGAATAATATCCTTATGTATGTCACGAAGAGCAGATCTGGAATAATATACAATACTTGATTTCTTTATAAAATCGTCAACAGAAAGAGCAGAAAAGAATTTGGCCGTTCCGTTGGTGGGCAACACATGATTGGGTCCTGCAAAGTAATCTCCCAGAGGCTCTGAGCTGTTCTCTCCTATAAAAATAGCTCCTGCATTCTTTACCTTCATCATATCTTCAAAAGGATTGGCTGTAACGATCTCCATATGCTCCGGTGCAATTTCATTGGCAGCCTCTATGGCCTGATCCATATCACGGGCAATGAGCATATATCCGAAATTATCCAGAGATTTCTCAATGATCTCTTTTCTGGAAAGTACTTTCAGGTATTCGTTTATCTCTTTCTCAACCTTATCTGCAAGCTCAGAACTGGTAGTGATCAGAATGGCACATGCCATCTCATCATGCTCTGCCTGGGAAAGAAGATCGGCAGCCACATAATGAGGATTGGCGGTCTCGTCTGCAAGAACAAGGATCTCGCTTGGTCCGGCAATGGAGTCAATACTTACATGACCATAAACTGCTTTCTTAGCCAGGGCTACAAAAACATTTCCCGGTCCCACGATCTTATCCACCTTTGGGATGCTCTCTGTCCCGTATGCCAGTGCTCCGATAGCCTGAGCACCACCAACTTTATAGATCACATCTGCTCCTGCTTCCCTGGCAGCTACCAGAGTAGAGGGACAGACCTTACCGTCTTTTCCCGGTGGTGTTGTCATAATAATCTGAGAAACGCCCGCTACCTTTGCAGGCACAATATTCATCAGTACAGATGAAGGATAAACAGCCTTGCCGCCCGGAACATATACACCCACACGATTTAAAGGTGTAACCTTCTGACCAAGCATAGTTCCTTCTTCAGTGCTTGTAAACCAGCTGTTCTGACGTTGTTTTTCATGATATGTACGGATATTCACCAGTGCCTTTCGGATCACATCAAGGAGTGCAGGATCAACCTGATCATAAGCCTCCTGAATCTCTTCCTCTGTGACACGGATGTTGTCCCTGGTAATCTGTGCTTTATCAAATTTCAGGGTATAATCAAAAAGAGCCTGATCCCCCTTCGTTTTTACATTCTGAAGGATTTCCGAAACTGCCGCCTCGAAGTTTCCATAATTATTGGGGCTTCTTTTCAGCAGATTTTCAAGAATATCCTTTGTTGTTTCTTTTGTCAATGTTACTTTACGCATTTTATTTTCCCTCCTGAAGGACTTTTCTCAGATCGCAGATCAGTTTACGGATCCTTTCATTTTCCATTTTCATGCTTACCTGGTTAACCACCATTCTGGCGGAAAGAGGGCAAACTTCTTCCAGGATCTTCAGGCCATTTTCCCGAAGGGTGCTTCCTGTCTCCACAATATCCACGATCACTTCAGAAAGTCCCACAATAGGTGCCAGCTCAATGGATCCATTCAGTTTAATGATCTCCACTGTCTGATGTTTCCTGTTGTAGAAATAATCCTTGGCAATATTGGGGTATTTGGTGGCAACACGGATCAGCTGATTATTGTTTAGGACTTCCCTGGCACTTTCCGGCCCGCAAACACACATTTTACATTTTCCAAATCCAAGATCCATGACTTCATAGAGCTTACGGCCTTCTTCAAGAATAGTATCCTTGCCTGTGATTCCGATATCTGCCGCTCCATATTCTACATAGGTGGGAACATCCGGTCCCTTGGCAAGAAAGAATTTCAGTTTCAGATCCTCATTTACAAAAATCAATTTACGGGAATCCTTATCTTTCATTTCCTCGCAGGAGATTCCCACTTTTTCAAACATTTCCAGTGTCTTTTCTGCCAGCCTGCCCTTAGTCAGTGCAAAAGTCAGATACCTCATGGATCACTGTTCCTCCTTTTTCAAACGTAATGCCACACTTTTCCCCTGTGAACGAAGCTGACAGGCTTTCCTTATGACCTGGGCACGTTCAGATGGTTCATAAATAATCACTTCTGTGTCTTCTTCCACATCCGGATTGATTTTCTGGCGGTCCAGAGCAAGAAGCAGATTATCGATCACAATGGCAAATCCTGTAGAAGCTGCCGGTTTACCGAAATGCTTCAGCAGATCATTATATCTTCCGCCTTTAATGATGGGTTCTCCCGTTCCATATGTATAAGCCTGAAAAATGATTCCTGTATAGTACTGATATTTACTCAGCATTCCAAAATCAAAGGAAATGTATTTTTCGTATCCATAAATTTTCATTATATCATAGATTTCTTCCAGCCTTGCCACAGCATTCAGAGCACAGGCATTATTGGTAAGGCTTCTGGCTTTCTCAAGCACTTCCACAGATCCGAACATCTGGGGAATCTCCACAAATGCTCTGGCAATTCCCTGCTTGAGCTTCTGCTGCTCCACAAATTCTTCCACTCCGAAGGAATTCTTCTGAGATATTAAGGAACGAAGCCTCTCTTCTCCTTCTCCGTCCAGTTCTGCTTCTTTCAGAAGAGATTTAAAATATTCTACCTGGCCCACACTGACCTGGAATTCTGTTAATCCTGCAGCCAGAAGGCACTCAACTGTCATTGCAAGAAGCTCTGCATCTCCATCAGCAGAGTCATCCCCGATCCTCTCCACTCCCATCTGAGTGGTTTCCCTAAGCTGTCCTCTCAAACTGGAATTATTAATAAATGTATTGCCCGTGTAGCAAAGACTAACCGTCTCTTTATCCGGAGAAAAGTAAGTTGCGCAGGCCCTTGAAACAGAAGGTGTAAAATCAGGTCTTAAAACAAGAGTGTTACCTTCTCTGTCAAAGAATTTATACAGATCCTTAGACGGAATGGTTCCCACTTCCCGGCTGAAAACTTCAAAATACTCAAAAGTCGGTGTTTCAATGTCTTTATAACCATACTGCCGGAAAATTCTGTGGATTTTCTCCTGAAGCTGTCTCTTACGGCTGCATTCCTCATTATATATATCCCTTACTCCTTCCGGAGTATGAAAAATACGCTGCATTACCTGTTCCTCCTCATTCATTGCTTTATCTTATTAACGTGCTAACCTGCTAACATATTATTGTATAAAATCAGATAAAATTATAAAGGAATTTATCCGGCTTGTCAATCCCTGTTGTCCAAATCTTTCTGGATTCCATCAAGATACGGAATAAGAAAACTTCCCTTCTGTTCCAGATAAAATTCCGGGGACAGTTCCTCCCGGCGGAAACTTTTTCTTCCACCCTCTTCCATCCTTTTCCAGAACACAAGAAGTTCCCGTAAGGACAGATAATAAAACAAACCTTCATGACTGAAAAAAATGAGAAAAAATGCCACTCCCCCCTGGTTCTGAAAGTCCTGCATAAATCTTACCTGATGGGGATGGATATTGGCAAGAGGAAAAGTGTCTGCAGAACATTCCTTAGCATCAAAGCACACTGGAATTCCCTGCACTGCGCCTATATAATCCACCGTACTTTTCTGTTCAAAATATGCCAGAGTAATATGCCTGTTTTCTTTATCCATACGGACTGGGGTAATGGGTGTGGGGATTTTCTGGATCAGTGCCAGCCCCTTCTCCCTGTACTGTTCATTTGTCCTGTTTATAAGTTCTTCAAGTGTAGAGCCACGAAGACCTCTGCTGTTCCAGGTTCCCAAAGATCTGACCTCCGCTTTCATTCCTCTTATGTATAGTTGTTTAAAATTTTAATAGTGGGATAATACCGGAAAACGGCTTTTCCAACAATCTGGTCAAACCGTACGAAATGATGATTCCAGAATCGGGAGTCTTTAGAATGATTCCTGTTATCTCCCAGCATAAAGTAACATTCTTCTGGTACTTCATAAGGTCCAAAATTTCCGCGGGGAATTTCCGGAACAAAACTGTCATTAAGGGGTGTCTGTGAATCATTGATGTATACTTTGCCATCCAGGATTCTTATCTTCTCACCTGGAAGAGCAATCACTCGCTTGATAAACAGTTTTTCCTCATTATCCGGGTACCTGAAAATTACAATATCGAACCGTTTGGGATCTCTTGCTTTTTTCATGATTTTTTTCCCAAACAGATTCAGGTTGATTCCGTATGAAAGTCGGCAGCCAAAAATCCTGTCCCCGGGCATAATAGTGTTTTCCATAGATTCAGAAGGTATTTTTGCATTTATCAGCACCACATGATTTATGATGGCTGTAATCACTGCCACAAGAATGACAAGCTTTACAAATTCCCATATTTCTTTCCAGAAATTCATAATATTTTTCCTCCAGATTCTCTCCTCTGATAATCTCCTGGAAAAGTTCAGGTACCGGCGCCACGAAACTTCTGCCGGACATTCTCTCAAAGCTTCCTCCTATCCTGGGAAAAACTATCTTATATCCATGAAGGAGCTGGTTTTTCAGTCCATATTTTTCAAATTGTCTGTTAAATGACTGATCTCCGTATTTCCTGTCCCCTGCCAGAGGGTGTCCTATTCCTGCCAGATGTGCCCGAATCTGATGGGATCTGCCTGTGATCAGCCTTACCGAAAGAAGTGTCACTCTTCCATTTGTGCAAACAGGCTGGTATGCAGTCTCAATGGGAAGGGAATCAGGGGCTTCTTCCATAGTAACTGTCACTTTATTTCCCAACGGATCCTTAGAAAGAAATCCGCTGATCTTCTGTTCTTCCTTTATCACACCCTTCACAAGGCAGAGATAATATTTATGAATGGTTCTGTCGTGAAAAAGCTGTGACAAAAACTGAAGCCCGGGAAGGCTCTTTCCTGCACATACCATTCCGCTGGTGTTTCGGTCAAGCCGGTTGCACACGGAAGGCTTGAATGTGTTCAGCTGTTTTTCATCAAGAGCACCGCTTTTGAGAAGGTAGCCGGTCACATATTCCACAAGGGATGGCTGTCCGTCTTTATCCGGCTGGGAAAGCATTCCCTGGGGTTTATTGATGATCAGGATATCTTCATCCTCATAGATCACATCCAGATGAGCGTATGCCCTTGCCACATAAGTATCTCCGGAAAACTTTTCATAGGTTTCATCACTTAAGAACAGTTTCACTGTATCTCCCTTAAGAAGTTTCTCTTTTCCTGTGGCTTTCTTCCCATTCAAAGTAATATTCTTCTTACGGAGCATTTTATAAAAAAAGCTGACAGGAGCCTCCTTTAAAAGCTTGGCCAGATATTTATCGAAGCGCTGCCCTGCTTCATTTTCTTCAATAATAAATTCCTTCATTTCCTCTCCTACAGACAAAGAGCCAGTATGGTATGACGGATCAGTTCATTTCTGGACAGATCCGGATATTTCTCATCCGGAGTGAATCTGATTCCATCTTCCAGAGCCTCCTTATGAGCATTCATAGAATCCAGACGTTCCAGGAAAGGTTTCAGATCTGTAAAAATCTTTACCGTAACCTTATATCCGTTTTTACGCACAATTTTCTGACAGTTCTCCTCCATATAAGGTGGATCGATCTTTGGATCACTGCTGTAACATACCACTGTATTTCCGCACACCGCCACAGCGTCAATATAAGCGCTTTTTTCATAAAAGGTCATATACATTTCATAGGCCATATCAAGCTTTCCCTGATGGGAACGAATCTCCTCATAAAGCTTTCCATCCATAGATCTGCACCGCAGAATCATGATCAGTCCAAGAAGTGCCTTACAGGCAGGAAGGCAGCCTACAATAGTCACTACTGTCCAGATTGTCATTCTGGTCTTAAAGTAGGCCCAGGAGGTAAAAAAAATAAACAACGGCACTGCAAAAAGAAATGCCGTGGTCCCAATTCTTTTCTTCTTTTCACTCTTAAAATATCCGAATTCTCCTTTGGGAACTTTATTTGTCTTTTTCATTGTTTCCTCCTCTTAAGTTTTTCCTTTTTCTGCTTCTTATGTTCAGGACGAATCAGACATTTCTTTCCATATCCCACAAGATCCATACGGTCTGCCATCTTAAGTCCCTCCAGAACCAGTTTCCTGTTAGCCGGATTTCTGTACTGCATCAGTGCTCTCTGGATTGCTTTCTCATGGGAATCCCTGGGCACATAAACCTTCTCTCCTGTAAGAGGATGAATACCGGTATAATACATACAAGTAGAAAGAGTAGAGGGGGTAGGATAAAAATCCTGCACCTGTTCAGGAGTAAAGCCCATATCTCTCACATATTCCGCAAGCATCACCGCATCCCTCACCGTACACCCGGGGTGGGACGACATAAAATAAGGCACAGCATACTGCTGCCTGCCGGTTTTCCTGTTTGCTTTATCAAATTCCTTAAGAAATTCCTGATAAACACTGTGGCATGGTTTCCCCATATATCTGAGTACCTGATCAGACACATGCTCCGGTGCCACTCGAAGCTGCCCGCTTATGTGATGCTCTGTCAGTTCATTGAGAAAAGTCTTATCCCTGTCTGCTACCACATAATCAAACCGGACACCGGAACGGATAAACACCTTCTTTACTCCCGGTATTTTTCTCAGTTTCCGGAGAAGAGCTACATAATCGGAGTGATCCACTTTCAGATTCTTACATGGTGCAGGGAAAAGACACTGCCTGTTGGTGCATACTCCTTTGGTTAGCTGTTTCTGACAGGAAGGCTGTCTGAAGTCTGCCGTAGGACCACCTACGTCGTGAATATATCCTTTAAAATCCTTATCCTTCGTCATACGGACAGCTTCTTCTATAATAGATTCATGACTTCTGGTCTGGAGAATTCTGCCCTGGTGAAAAGTAAGTGCACAGAAATTACACCCTCCGAAGCATCCCCTGTTGCTGGTCAAACTGAATTTTATTTCTTTCAGTGCAGGAATTCCTCCTTCTTTCTCATACATGGGATGGCTTTTCCCTGTATAAGGAAGAGCATAAATGTCATCCATCTCCTGCTGTGTCAAAGGTCTGGCAGGGGGATTCTGAACAATATAACCACGGTTTCCATAATATTCAGCCAGAGGTCTGGCGCTGAATGGATCCGTGTTCCTGTACTGCGTGGCAAAACTGTCTGCATAAGTCTTCTTATCTTCTTTCACTTCCTCAAATGAGGGGAGTATCAAGGGTTCATAAACTCTGTCCAGAGATTTACATTTAAAAACAGTTCCCGGAACAAATGTGATTTCTTCCACAGGAATTTCGCTGTCCAAAGCTTCTGCAATCTCAATTATGGAATGTTCACCCATACCATATGAGATCAGGTCAGCACCTGAGTCCAGCAGAATACTGTGCTTTACTTTATCTTCCCAATAATCATAATGAGCAAGTCTTCTCAGGCTTGCTTCAATTCCTCCAAGAATGATCGGAGTTTTCTTATATGTCTGCCGGATCAGATTACTGTATACGATCACAGCACGATCCGGTCTCAGTCCCATTTTCCCCCCTGGAGAATAGGCATCCTGGTGACGACGCTTCCTGGCTACAGTATAATGGTTCACCATAGAATCCATATTCCCTGCAGTCACAAGAAATCCCAGTCTGGGTTCTCCAAAAACCTGAATGCTTTCCTTATTCTTCCAGTCCGGCTGGCTGATAATTCCCACTCTGTATCCGCGGCTCTGAAGAAGTCTGCTTATAATGGCAGCACCAAAAGAAGGATGGTCCACGTAGGCATCCCCTGTAATATAGGCAAAATCTACCTGATCCCATCCTCTTTCCTTCATCTCTTTTCGGTTAACCGGTAAAAAATCCTGCATTCTTTATTTCCTCGTATGTATTAAATTTGATGTGTGACCGCCTGTGCACGGTAACCTTCTGAAATAATATCAAGCTGTCTGTGGAACCTTTCCAGCTGTTTCAGATCCTTGGTATAGAAAACTCTCAGGAATTCATCCTGTATTTTGAGTATTTCCCTTTTATTTGCAAGTTTATAAAGATTCTCTATGTTCAGCAGAATGTCTTTAACCAGATTGGACTGCATCTGGGAAGAATTCTGGGCATCCATAATCTCATTTCTGACAGAAGACATTTCCCTGTCCAGTGCATTTATGGCATCAGCAGCTTTGCTAAGCCTCTCAGCCACATGTTCCGGCATGTCTCCTTTATATTTATACTGCAGAGAGTGCTCAATGGTCGCCCAGAAATTCATAGCCATGGTCCGGATCTGAATCTCTGCCTGAAGTTTCTTAGGCCCCTGCATGGTATCCACGGTGTAGTAAATGATCAGATGGTAGCTTCTGTATCCGCTCTGCTTGATATGCTTAAGATAATTCTTCTCACTCTTTACCACCATATCAGTTCTCTTTTGAATGAGAGATACCACAGTGTCAATATCTTCTTCAAACTGACAAATGATACGTACTCCGGCAATATCCTCTATCTCTTCTTCCATCTGTTCCATAGGGATATGCTTTCTCTGCATCTTCTCAAGTATGCTGCTTACGCTCTTGACTCTCCCTTCCACCTGTTCTATAGGTGAATAAATGTCATTATCCCTGCATTCATCGATAATATGGTTGAATTTCACTACCAGCTCTCTGACAGCCAGTTCATACGGGCACAGAATGCTTCTCCATAACTGTATTTCCATCTTCACTCGCTCCTTGCATTTCCATACATTTTGTTATTATAGCATAGATTCCTGAAAATTTCTCGCTAATATGAACAGTTTCTTATTTTTTTAGAATTTGCCTTCAAAACCCAGTAAGGGTCCACACTTAATTCATCATAATGAGGTGTTCTGATATAGATTCCCAGATGGAGATGAACCGGAAACATTCCTGTTGTGCCTTCTTCTCCATAGCCGGTATTGCCCATATATCCCAGTATGTCTCCTGCATCTACCTCTTCTCCCTCCCTGAAATCTTTCTCATAACCTGATAAATGTGCATAATAAAAATATCCGCCATGAGGTGCACGGATACCAATTCTGTAACCCCCAAGAGGAAGCCATCCCTTCTTTTCCACCACACCGTCTGTCATACTCAGAACCGGGTAATATCCCACATCCTGTCTTTCGCCAAAAAGGTCGCATCCTTCATGGGTACGGTTTCCTCCATATTCTCTAGGCTGGCCGAAGGTATCCTGAAAAAATACTTTTTTTGCAGGAATGGGAAAATACTCTATATCTGACCAGACTGCCTGATAACATCTTTTAATAAGTTTATATTCCTCAGGCTTATATTTCTGATAAACTTTCGGATCCTCCCTGACTTTGTCAGGTTTAAGTCTCCCCTGCAGCATAGTTGTTGTCAGAACATCAGAAAAATCACTGTATCTGGCTGCTTTTACAATCTTTTCATATATTTCAGGAGTCAGATGTTGTTGTCTGAATTTTTCCTGTTCGCAAAGGTCTTTCTGCAAAATGGATGCCTGGCTTCTTTCTGCAAGAGTTCCTTGGAGCGCCACGATAAAGATCAGAAGCATTCCCAGTACGGAAATATATCTGACAGGTTCAGATTTCATGACATACCTCCCCATTCCCATAATATATATGTGAAATGCTTTATATTCAGAACCAATTTCGGTAATTTTTCGAGAAAGAATCCTGCTATGCAGGATTCTCCGCCTGCGGCGGGTTGCTTTTGCAACATAATTCCTCTCCGCCGCAGTGCGATCCTGCGCGGAGCGTTTTTTATGTCATAGGAATTCGAAATCTTCATAGAACAATATGGAGTACTTTCCTATGACATAAAAAA
>JAXEUE010000063.1:0-10643 GCA_034115005.1 Blautia sp. | reverse complement strand
TGCCAGATCATAAAGTCTTGTAATCTTTCTGGCATGCATCTCGCCTACCGTACCATTTAATACAGAGGCATCCTGGCTGTAAACATAAACCAGTTTGTCATCAATTACACCATATCCGGTGATCACACCATCAGATGGTGCCTTGTTCTCAGTCATGTTGAAATCTGTGGATCTTGCTGTTACGCTCTGACCAATCTCAACAAAACTGTTTGCATCAAGCAAAGAAGTAATTCTTATGCCTGCCAAGCTTTGTGTTGCATTACTCATTCTTGTTTGCCCTCCATCTTTATGAGAATTTTAAAAAGTTAACTCAAAAAATTTGCCAATTTTAATTGTACATTTTTTCAATGCATTTTTCAATAAGTTTTTACTTTTTTTGTTAAAAAATTGGCAGAAATCTTACGGATTGCTCCTGAGAAATCAGGAAGGGTTGCATTATGGAAGAAAAAAGGATATGATAAAATCAGAAAAATGTCGAGGTATAATCAATGAATACAGTTCAGATAAAAAATATAAAAATCGGGGAAAACATTCCCAAAATATGTGTTCCCATTGTGGGCAGGACAAGAGAGGAAATCCTTAAGGAAGCCAGGCATATCACTTCGCTTCCTGCAGATCTGGTGGAATGGAGAGCAGACTGGTATGAGGATGTCTTTCACACAGAAGAGGTGCTGGCAACTGCCTGTGAACTTCAGAAAATATTAAATCCTCTTCCGCTTCTCTTTACTTTCCGTACTTCCACAGAGGGAGGGGAAAAAGAAATTTCCGCTTCCGATTATCTTACTTTAAATTTTGCAGCTGCAGAGTCCGGTTATGTGGATCTTATTGATGCAGAAGCCTTCTCTCTTGAAAATACTGCAAAAGAGATCATCTCTCATTCTCATAGACACAAAGTAAAGGTAATTATCTCCAGCCATGATTTCAAAAAAACGCCTCCTAAAGAGGAACTTATCAGGCGTTTCAATATGATGCAGGATTCTGGCGCTGATATTGTCAAGATTGCAGTAATGCCCGGTTCCAGACAGGATGTACTTACTCTTATTGAAGCCACTCTTGAAATAAATGAAAAATATGCCAGATGCCCGATTATTACTATGTCAATGGCAGGAACCGGTGTCTTAAGCCGGCTGTCGGGAGAATTTTCCGGTTCTGCCGTTACATTTGGTTCAGCTGTCCGGGCATCTGCTCCCGGCCAGATACCCGTAAAAGAGCTTAGAGAAATCCTTGATATTGTTCATAACAGTTTATAGATCATAAAGCTTTTCCATAATCTCATCGCAGATCTGCTTTTTACTTCTGTCATCGGTGCAGATCACTATGTCTGCCGCAGCCTCATATATTTCACGGCGTTGTTCCATCAGACCCGAGATATATGAGACTGTTTTATTATTTTCAAGCAGGGGACGGTCATGACTGTTCTTCACACGTTCGAGAATTGTTTCGGGACTGGCAGTCAGAAGAACGATTTTGCCATTCTTTTTCATTTCTTCCACATTTCTTCTTCTCACAGGAGTACCGCCTCCGCATGATACGACCATATTCTTTTTCATCTGCATTTCACTCAAAAGGCCTGTCTCCAGTTCACGGAAATACTCCTCTCCGTATATTTTAAAAATATCGGAAATGCTCATTTTTTGTCTTTGGGCAATAATCTGGTCCATTTCAATGGTCTCCATACCGTAAACCGTATTCAGATATCTGGCAATTGTTGATTTTCCTGTGCCCATAAAGCCGATCAAATAAATATTGTAATCCAATGGTTTCATTTGTTATGATTCCTTTTTACTTTTTTCGTAGTTTATATTATAAAGTGACTCTTCTTTAAAATCAAGTTTTCCATTAATGGAAAAAATCATGAAATACTCGTTTTGCATACCATTTATAGCTGATTTTTTCCACAGATTTTTCTGCATACACAGGATAAGAAACGATCCTTTTTCCATCCAGATAATAAGAGATTTTCCCGAGTTTTTCTCCCTTTCTGACAGGTGCTTTTACTGTTTTGGGAAGTTCCACCTTCATCTGAACCTTTTCGTCTTTCTTTATAAGCACCTTTTTATTTTTATCGGACTCAGATATGGTACATTTACCTCTGAGATAAGCTTTCTTATCCGAATTATTCTCCACTCCATCCTCAACCAGGATCTTTTCAGTTTTTGGTTCCTGCCAGTAGGTCTGATAAAAGAAATTATCAGAACCATATTTTAAAAGTGCTTTTGTATCACTCCACTTATATCCCTTATGACCTGGCCAGCCACATCCAAGAATGCTGACTATAAATATCCTGTCATCTTTCTCCCAGGCACATACATAGCAGTATCCCGCCTGAGCAGTATAACCTGTTTTTCCTGCCAGCACTCCATCCATCATATCCAGCAGAGCGTTAGAATTATGAAGGGAAAAAGTACGTTTTCCGGAAATATCCGAAAAGGTATAATCTCTTGTCTGGGCAATATGAAGAAAGGTTTTATTTTTTATTGCATATCGCATGATCAGGGCCAGATCTCTTGCTGTAGTGTGGTGAACTCCCACCTGGTCTTTGGCATCCAGTCCGTTTGGAGTAATAAAGTATGTGTCTGTACATCCGATCTGCTCTGCTTTACGGTTCAACATTCTGGCAAATTTTTCCACAGATCCTCCACAATGTTCTGCAATAGCCACAGCCGTATCGTTATGGCTTTTAAGCATAAGTGAATACAGAAGATCTTCCAGATAATACTGCTCTCCTTCTTTAAGATCAAGCTGAACATCAGGCTGTGCCGCCGCATTGGCTGATATCTGTACGTAATCATCCCCGGGTGCGCTTTCCAGTGCAACAATACATGTGAGCACCTTAGTAGTACTTGCATTGGGTCTGGGAACATCTCCATCCTTATCGAACAGTACTCTCCCGGAATCTCCATCCATAAGAACTGCAGACATGGAATACAGATTATCAGGTGCAGGAGAAGATATTTCCTGCACAGTTTTATTGTTCTTTGCAGGAATCATATCTACTGTCTGAGGTATATTCTCCCGGGCAAAAACCCAGGTCTGTGTAAACAGAAATACCGCTGCCATGGCGCTGACAGCGGTAATATGTCTGAATTTCATATTCCACCTCACATGCCTTTTCTCCTTTGAGATAATTTTATGCCGGCATGTCCGAAATATGTCATCCTACCCGTTATAGGTTCTGTCCCATCTGCTGCTTAAGGGGCAGCCTTGTTTTACTGAAAGATACAGCTCCTGAAGATAAAATACTGCCTCTTTAACAGCTGGCGTAAAAAGCTTTTCCATCTCTTTTACAGGCTCTTCTGCCTCCGGTGCAGGGTATTCCGTCATAAAATGTTCCACAAGCCCCCGGGCAGATTTACCACCTGTTTTAAGCAACCTGCCGATCCACTTTCTTCTCTTTCCATGATCATCGCATACCATAAGATTGGTAAGTGTTTTCATCATTTTAAGTGAAATGTATATGTTGCCTTCACTTATAAGAGGAAGTGCCCTGTGAATTACTTCCGCATACTGCCGGCTGGCAGCCACTCCGCAGGAAGGATAATAATGCAGAGGATCTTTTCCCGTCTTTATCATCAGCGTCCGGTCAAATTCTTTCTCAAGAACTGTGTGTGAAACTATATTCTTCTTTGCCATCTCATTAACGTATGGATGGCAGCAGGAATCAAGAATATAATGACAGCCAAATCCAAGAAGGTAAGCAAAAAGCTCTTCATCTTCTGTGCACTGCACCTGCTTCACACCCTGTTCAAAAAAAGCTCTTGCTTTTTCCTTATGCATATTTATTCCAAATCGGGAAACGGGATTTTTGGAAACCATAAAATAAAACAGTATATCCGGGCCGTGAAGTCCAATTCTGTACAGGCTGCCGTTTTTTCTGATTACTCTTTTTATTTCATCCGGTAATTCCCTGTATACTTTTCTGCCAAATAAATCATGTGCATATGTAGTTGGCATAACCTTATCCTCCATGTATAATGTCATTCAAATGTCCAGTTTCAGCTGAGCCTCTTCTTCTGCTTCTGCCTTAAAATCCTCTATCTGTACAGGATCCGGCACAGGAAGCTCATCAAGGTCCTGAACCCCAAAACATCTTAAAAACTCCTCTGTGGTACCAAATAAAATAGGCCTTCCGGGAGCATCCAGCCTTCCCAGCTCCCTGATCAGATTATACTCAATAAGTTTGTTAATGGCATGATCACATTTTACTCCACGGATCTTCTCAATCTCCGCCTTTGTCACAGGCTGTTTATAGGCTACAATAGAAAGTGTTTCCAGAATTACATCTGTTAAAACAGGTTTCTGGGGATGTATGGCAATATTGACAAGATATTGATAATATTCTTTTTTTGTACACATCTGATAGGAATTTTCCAGTTCAATGATCTGGATTCCCCGGTTTTCTTCACGATACCGGTCCATCATATTGTGAATGATTTTTTCCGTGGTGGACTGATCCACGCCAATTGCTCTGGCAATCTGGGATAATTCCACAGAATCCCCCATAGAAAAAAGGATTGCCTCAATAGCACCCTCAATTTTTTCCATTTTCACTTATCTATCCTCATTTCCTATTCTTCTTCAGCAAATTCCGTCAGATTTTTCCATGAAACCGGATCTGTTTTTACTTCAATGGAAATATCATCAAACAGATTTTCCTGTTCAACATGAATATGTCCCATTTTAATCAGTTCCAGCACGGATAGAAATGTAACGATCACCTGTACTCTGGAGCATTGTTTTTCCAGAAGACTGCGGAAGCTGAATTTTCTGTGTGTTCCTGCGAACTCTTTTATCTGAAGCATTTTGTCTGACAGACTGACTTCTTCTTTCTCTATTTTTCCAAATTTGCTTCGTATAGGGTCAATCTTATCTTCCTGTCTTCTTATTACAGACTTATAAACAGCATTTAGTCTCTCAAGAGTAATACCCTCCAGAAGCTCTGCAGGATCTGCCGGTTCTCTGTACTGTATTACTTCTTCCGGAATCGTAGGGGGCTTATAATAAACATTGGCTGCTTCATCCATTTTATCCCTCAGTTCATAGGTCATATATTTATACATCTTGTATTCCAGAAGTTTTTCCACCAGCTCTGCCCTGGGGTCCTCTTCTTCTCCTTCTTCATTTACTTCCCTTGGAAGGAGCATCCTGCATTTAATATCAAGAAGTGTAGCAGCCATGACCATAAATTCACTCATCACACCCAGGTCTTCTTCCTCCATAGCATGAATATACTCCATATACTGATCTGTGATTTCTACGATCGGAATATCATAAATGTCAATTTTATTTTTTTCAATGAGATGCAAAAGAAGATCCAATGGACCTTCAAATACCCCTAGTTTTACCGGTATACCCATCAGATTTCCTCTTTCTGTTTCTTTTTAATGTCTATAACAAGCAGTTCTCTGGGATTGTGTATCCGTAAAGGAATGGTATGTTCTCCCATTCCGGCACTTACAAGCATATGCTGACTCTTTCTTGAAAAGTCCCCACAGCAGAACCCAGGAAAAAGGCCGCCCTGAGGAGAAAAAAGCCCACAATGCCTTGTCAGCCGCATAATTCCCCCGTGATAATGGCCGCATAATATAAGGTCTGCTCCCCATTTAAAGTATGAGTCTCCATATTTAGGACTATGGGTGAGAAGAATATCGTATGTGTCCTCTGATGATTTTCCAATCAGACTTTTGATTTTATCTGTGGTCAGAAAAGGAGAACGAGGCTTTTTATAATAAATTAAAGGAATTTCAAGACCATATATGGTAAATTCATTATTATTGACTGTAAGCTTCTCTCTTTCGTTATGAAGAAATCTGACTCCTGCCTGTGTAAGCCTGCGTTCATATTCCAGATATTTTGTTTCATAAAGGCTGGAGTAAAGGCTTTTTGCCTCATGATTTCCCATAACATAATAAACAGGATAATGTTCTGCCAGCTTTTTCAGAAGTTTCTCCGAAGTATGAAGAGTTTCACTGTCTCTGGTCACGATCATATCACCTGCCAGAAGAACCGCATCCGGTCTGCATACTTCTATATAATCCACAATCTGCCTGTTATCCTGTCCATACTCAATTCCATGAAGATCCGCCAGCAATACAAATCTTGCTCCTCTTTTATCCTTTATCTTATCCGAATGAAACACATAGTGTACTTTCTTAAATTTCTTCATATACCTATCATCCTTTGCCGAAACCGCAGTTTGGGAAAGTGCATGTCTCACAACCCAGGCAGAGTCCTCCTTCCCCTAAGGCTGCGATCTCACTTGCATATATTTCATCATCTGCCATAATTCTTGGCAGCATAAGATCAAACACCGTATTCTTTGCATACATAACACAGCCGGGAAGTCCCAGAACCGGAATCTGCCTGTTATTTTTCTCATAATAGGATACAAGCATCATTGCACCTGGCAGAACGGGTGCGCCATAGGAAACGACCCGGACACCTGCTGCTTTAATCGCGCCAGGTGTTCTGTCATCCGGATCCACACTCATGCCACCGCTGCATACAACAACATCAGCCCCATCTTCTATGAATTTCAGAATATCTGCCGTAATCTGTTCCATATCATCTCCAGGTTTGGTCTGCCCCAGTATTTCCGAAGGAAATGCCGCAAATTTATCAATCAGTACAGGTGTAAAAGTATCCTGGATCAATCCCTTTTTCACTTCACTTCCGGTTGTAACGATTCCCACCTTTTTCTTTCTGTATGGCAGAATAGAAAAAATCGGCTCGCTACCTGCAGCCTCCTGTGCCTTATCCATTTTCTCCTTCTCAATTACCAGAGGGATAATCCTTGTTCCTGCAATCTTATCTCCTCTCTTTACCGGGAAATCCCCGTGGCGGGAGGCAATCATCATTTCTCCCAGTGAATTCACTGCAAGAAGAGCACCCCGCCTGATTTTAAGCACACCGTCTCTATTGGCAATCAGTTCTATCTTGCCTTCCCTGACCTCAGTTCCATGAATAGTATCCGTATCGCCTGCACAGATTTTATAGAGGATCTCTGCTCCCTCATTTTCGTGAAGAATTCCCTCTTTTTTCTCCCAGACATAAAGGTGTTCCTTACCTGCAGAAAGGAGAAGAGGAATATCCTCCTCCCTGATAATATGTCCTTTTTTAAACAGAACACCCTTTTTTACATCTTTAATGATCTGTGTAATATCGTGGCACAGAACCTGCCCCACTGCATCTTCTGTCCGTATTTCTTTCATGAAAAACACCTTTCTTCCTGATAATCATATAAAAGCATTATATATCCTGCCTGACTGTTTTGTCAAAAATATCAAAGCATATCAAGTACCTGAAACAGACAGTCCTTATATGTAGCTTTTGGAACAGTCTTACCATAAAGGATCTTTACCCTTCCCAGTTCTTTACGGTCTGTATAATAGATCATTTCACCTGCCTGTTCTCCTTTTTTCACCGGTGCATCCACGTTTCTGTGAATGCGAAGTTTCTTATGAACCCCGGATATTTTCTCTCCGTTTGTATCAAGATACTGAAACTGTCTCTCATAGACAAGAGGCACTGTTTTTTCCCTGCCTTTATTTACCGGTATTTCCGGAAGTTTCTGCATTTTACTGTCTATGTATAAACTGCATTTAGAGAAACCATAATTTAGCATAGCAGATGCATCTTTGAATCTCACCTTATAATCTGGAGCTGCCATAACAACTGCAATCAGTGTAATACCGTTTCTTTGTGCCACAGCACTCAGACAATATTTTGCAATACTGGTACTTCCTGTCTTAAGGCCCACACATCCTTCATAACCACGAATCAGTTTATTGGTATTTGTCAGACAGAATTCACTGGATCCTTTTTTTGTTACGTGAGTGATATTTTCCATCCATATGGAAGAATATTCAAGTATTTTAGGATATTTAGTGATCAGTTCCCTGCTCATAATAGCAATATCTCCTGCAGTAGTATAATGATCCTGGGAATCCGTCAGACCGCAGCAATCTACAAAATGAGTGTTTTTCATGCCCAGTCCTGCTGCCCTTTCATTCATACGGTTTACAAATTCCTGTTCACTGCCACAGATGTGTTCTGCCATTGCCACACTGGCATCATTACCTGATGCGATTACAATGCATTTGATCATTGTCTCCACAGTCTGGGTTTCCCCTTCCTCAAGAAAAACCTGAGAGCCACCCATGGATTTTGCATATGCACTGGTGGTAACAATATCATCCATTTTAAGATTTCCTTTATCAAGAGCATCAAATATGAGAATCAGCGTCATGATTTTTGTGATGCTTGCAGGACTTCTTTTTGTATCTTTTTCTTTTTCAAAAATTATGGTACCTGTCTGGGCTTCCATAAGCACACCCTCTGGTGCTTCTATCAGTACTGCACCTGTGTCATCTGCAGTCTGTGCCCAAGTTTTAAAAGGTGTTGCCAGAAAAACAGCGATGAGAATACATGAGCATATAAAGGAGATCCATTTTTTTTGCATACTTTCTCTCCGACAGATTGATTCTATTCTATTATAAATGAATCTGTCTCCATTTATGCCTTTTTATCTGTTCTTTCTCCCTGTCCATCTTTATCTTTCATCAGAGCATAGGTGCAAAAGCACGCAGAATATTCTGCATAATACGTACTATAATATTTCTGTTCACACAGAATTCCAGGTTTACAGGTTTACAGTAATCCAGTGTTTCCATAAAATCTGCTTTTATATCCTTGATCACATCATTTCCGCAGATCCACACGCCATCTTCAAAATGAAGATAAAGGCTTCTGTAATCCAGATTTATGGTACCTACGACCCCGATTTCATCATCACACACAAAAGATTTGGCATGAAGGAAGCCTGGCTGATATTCATACACTTTTACCCCGGCTTCAAGAAGCTGCCTGTAATAGGACTGAGTAAGCAGAAATACAATCTTCTTATCCGGTATTCCCGGTGTCATAATCCGAACATCAATGCCGTTTTTGGCAGCAAGGCACAAGGCAGTCATCATTTCATTGTCAATGATCAGGTATGGAGTACAGATGTATACATAACGCTTGGCCTTATTAATAATATTCAGGTATACATTTTCTCCCACGACCTCATCATCCAGCGGAGTGTCACAGAAAGGCTGTACAAATCCGTTTCCTGAAAAAGGCTGTGGATGATATCTGTGAGGAAAATACTCCTCATAGTCCACTTTTTCACTGGAACGGCTTATCACCTCCCACATATGCAGGAACATAACTGTCATATTCCATACAGCATCTCCCTTAAGCATAACCGCTGTATCTTTCCAGTGGCCAAATCGCTCTTTCTGATTAATATATTCATCTGACAGATTAATTCCACCTGTAAAACCTACCCATCCATCTATAATACAAAGTTTACGGTGGTCACGGTTATTCTGGATAATATTCAGAATAGGCCTGAAGGGATTGAATACCTGGCAGGCAATACCCTTTCTGCGGAGCTCTTCGTAATATTTATGAGGAAGAGTGGTAAGGCAGCCAAATCCGTCATAAATCAGCCTGACATCCACACCTTCTGCTGCTTTTTCCTCCAGGATATCAAGAATTGTATTCCACATCACACCGTCATTGATGATAAAGTACTCAATAAAGATATATTTCTTTGCCTGTTTCAGCTCACGGACCAGTACGGGAAACATATCATCTCCTACCTGAAAATATTCTGCCGATGTATTTTCATGAACCGGAAATGTTGAAACATCTGAAATATATTTTGACTGAAGTGCGGCTGAAGGATCCATTTCCTTTAATCTCTCCACTGTCCCCGGGTCATCTTTCAGATATTCCCTGCTTTCATCGATTCTCTGTTCAAAATGTTCCTGCATAATAGTGGCAATTCTTGAATTTCCGAAAATAAAATACAATGCCAGGCCAAAAATAGGAACAATCAGAATCAGCATAGTCCAGGCAAGTTTGTAAGACGGATTGATTTCTTTATTTACGATCCACAGAACTACCGCCACCCCGAAAATATCCATTGCCAGATAAATATACTGAGAGTATGCCGCCAGTTTCCAGACGATGAGCAAAATCCAGGCAAGCTGGAAAACAAGTGCCAGGATCACATAGAAAATCCTGTTAAATATAAGTTTTCCAATTTTTTTTAACATCAGAAATATGATATTTTTCTTTTCATGAAGACTACTGTTATTTACTGTTTCCAAGATAATTTCCTTCCTCTTGTTTTTCCTATATATGTTTTATTTATGAAATCAATATTTCTGATATTTCTATATCAGATAAGTTAAAAATCCCTGACAAACTGCCAGGGATTTTTCGCGCACAATTAATTATATTTACGTTTTCTTGCGGCTTCAGATTTCTTTTTACGACGAACGCTTGGTTTCTCGTAATGCTCTCTCTTGCGGATCTCCTGCTGAATTCCTGCTTTTGCACAGCTTCTCTTGAATCTGCGAAGAGCGCTATCTAAAGTCTCGTTCTCTTTTACGATAACGTTTGACATAGACTCACACCTAACCTCCCTCCAGTTGTAGATTGTGCTAAAATACAACTGTCTGGGTATTTTTCTTGCACAAAAGATATTATATATCATAGACTAAAGGTTCGTCAACAACTTTTGGTTAAATTTGCAAAAATTTTTATTTCAGCTGTCCTTCCAGAATTGTGGCAGCAGATGCAATTGCTTC
>JAXEUE010000062.1:0-7527 GCA_034115005.1 Blautia sp. | reverse complement strand
CGAAAGCCTGAAAAGGTTACGACAGTCTGTCGCTGGCGCCGTCCGGAGCATGTCGCTCCGATGCGAAAGTGTCGTCAGAAGGACTTAACCGGCTGCAATCAAAGTGTCGTCGGCACCGCTCCCAATTCGTCGCTCAACACCTCATCATACCAGATTCGAAAACCATTTCGTTGAAGCATACCAAGGATCGGATATACTTCGTCTTTATCTTTATGACTATAACTGACAAAAATGTAAGGATCGGCTCCCACATACGGAAGCTGCACATATTTTTGTTCGTTCAACAACGATTCCAAATTTTTCCGGCGCTGTATGATTGATTTAAACTGCATCCTGAGTGATTGGTAATTGAAGACTGTTTCCTCCCCTGTATAGATAACCACTTCATCAAACAGCTGATAATCATTGAGATAAATCTGCTGCATCTTCTTTCCTGCAGTAATCCTTGCATTGTATTCCTCAGAGCTTATTCCCGGTTGTGCTGCAATTAGTCTCTTGTAACAATTTTCGTCAATAAAAAGATTGATTAATGTTACATACCCCCCATATGCTTGCTTCAATTGCTTAATAAACTCAATTGCTGAAGCTCCTATAGTTAAAATACAGTCTGTTATACCATGGATAGCATCCATGATCTCTTGCTGATTGAATCCAACCATGGCTCCATTCAAACAATATTTAAAGTCACATCTCTGAAATTCCGCCTCAGAAACATAGATTTTGTCGTCAAGCCAGCTTTTATATACACCTTCCGGATTCATATAATTTTCTGCTGATATTGGCGAATTTTCCCCTATCATATTGTATTTTGTGATTATTTTGAAACCGTTTTCTCGAAGAATCTCTCGGCTTTGAAAGCCAACCTCCAATGTCCCCCCAAACAATATAAATAACATGCTTCTATCTCCCCTGTTTTATTACTCAGCATTCTCAGCAAGCAATTACTCTGACCCATATTTCCACAGTTTCACGGATGTTAAACTCATTTGAGTATAACTTATGTCCTATGGTTCTATAACATTTTGACAATCCTGATCTGGTAAAGAATCGGCGCTTGGGCAAGAATTCCCACATATAATAAGATATCTTCATGGTCATACTCTCCACGCCAATGATATTATAATTATAGTGTCTTCGCATCGTCGGAAGATCAACAAGCCGAACAGATACTGATTTCGGTTACTTCTTAGATAATTCTATCCAATTTGTCACGTTTTGATCGTATCCATAATATTTTCTTGAGATCATACCTAATATGTTTGCCGATCCCTTCCACCGTCTTTTTCATCGACGATAGCTCTCATCTTTATCACTTTATCCAGGACACGCGCCAAAGTCCAACCACCTCAAAATTAAGATACTATTCTGAGTCTTCGCGAAAACACACATATCCATTCGCTAAATATCAGAAATATGGATCATACCATTCGCTAAAAAGGTGATAGTGTAAATTGCTTTAGACTTTTTCTCCAGAAGCTTTGTTCCATCCTCATCAATTGCGGTTGCTCGATTCCACAAATAGTTAAATTACATCCTTTAAAGCTTAAAGGATGTCGAATTCCAATGAAAGATTGGCTGATAGTGCATCTATAAGGCTCCATTTTCTTTTCCCGCGGATCGAATCTGCTCCCGATACTCCTTAACAATCTCTTCCGGACCTTCAATCCGGATGCTTCCGGTAAATCCGAAGACCCAGCGGTAGAAGGTCGTGCTCGTGCAGACACGGACTTTTGCCCGGAAATGCTCCTCATCTACAGGCTCGGACCAGAAACGCTGACCGAAGTTGTCAATCAGATACTTCATGGCGGAGACATGGCAGAAAAGGGTGACTTCCTTCGGCTCGTCTGTATCATACATACGAAAAACCGCCTTGTGGTATTCCTCCGGATTGTAGCCTTCCGGCGGTGTCGCGGCGATTTCATGCAAAATCACCGGCTGTGCTTTGATCCGGTCCAGCCGGAATGTCCGCATCGCCTGCCTCTCATCGCAGAATCCGCGGACATAATAGTAATCGCCATCCCAGGTCAGCTCATAGGGACTGATAGTGTATGGCTTTCCGTTATTCGTGATATAACGCTTCTTATTCACATCAAAATCCGTGTAATAGAACCGGATCTTACGATGCAGGTCGACGGCATTGTTGATCACATCGACGCTATAGTAGCCGGAATGATTGCTGCTCTTGTAGCGGTCTGTGACGGAAATATGCCGCCGGAGCCGCTGCGCGTTTTCTTCCGTCGTCAGCGTCAGCAGCTTCGCAATCAGGTTACTGGAAATATTCGGCGTTATGAACCTGGCAGAAGAAAGTGCATCAATCAGGATCTTCAGCTCGCTCACTTCAAATGGCCGGCCGTTGTAAAAGTATTTGTTCTGTGTCGACTCTATATAATCAATATGCAGATCCGATTCCCGGAGAATCGCCAGATCATTACTGATCGTATTCCGGGAAACCTTCAGATCATAATCATCCTTGAGCATCTTTGTCAGCTCAGCCGTAGACTGCGGATGATCCGGATCCGTATGCTCAAGAAGGTATTGATATAAGTATAAAAGCCGGATTTTTGTACCATATTCCATGGTGCACTCCTTAATCCGCCACCTGAGCCATCATGATACAGAGTCTTGTCTTGCGTCGATAGCCATGGCACCCTTGAATAGGTCAGACAATATCTGACTAATTTTATTCACGATTCGTTAATTCCCATTCCTTTGATTTTTCTTTTTCTTTTGCCCCTTTTTCAAGGTTTTTTATCGTTTCCAAATATGCCTCTTCAACCGGTGAAAGAGCTTGTACCTGGTATTTACGGTATTCGGCCTCTGCCTTTTCCATCGCCTGCTTATGACTGATCTTCTCAGCCCTCTCATAGATCTATCCTTCTACCGACTTAGATACAATCTCAATATGCAGCCCCTGCACAGGAATGATGTAGCCGTTAAAAGATGCTCTTACTGTTCTGAATTCTTTACTGCCGCAATCTGTTGCAACAGATTATCTGACATTTTCATCTTTTTCAAGAATTCTTCTTGTTTGCTTAGCACATCTTTTAGCGCCGCATCGAGCTTTGCAAATACATCTTCTTCTGTCAGCTCTTCATCAAAATCGACCGTTTCTGAGCGAAATATAGTTCTCCAAGCCCATCCATTCAATGATGTCCGAGAATGAGATAACTCAATCATTCGATCACATAAAGCCTTCTGCTCTTCAGTCAGATCTTTAGAATTCAAGCACATCTGAATATAAGCGGAATGGCCGGTTTTATTCTGAATCTCAAAGAAATAGTGATTGTGCGTTCCCCAGTCACTCAGTGCCTCTATATCTGGAAGTACAGCAGACATTTGTTGTGTCTTGAATCGTGTGCGGCTCCGGCTGCTATGATCCAGGTCTGCTTGAATAATGCCTTCTTCTGTTTTCTTCTCTGCCCATCTCTTGGAGAGGCAGGAAATTGTTTCCTTCTTTGAATCATCTGGATCATGACCACCATAGCGTTCTTCCAGAACAGGCAGAATTACGTCAAAATACTTCTTGCTCCATTCTGCCATGAACTTTGCCATACGCGGCCAATCCGCCTCGTTTGCAACGCTGGCATCTTTCAGGTCATAAGAAATCCACGAAGCTTTATAATCATCCGCCCGGTTCCAAATAAGAGCATCTCCAACAGCATCCTCAATTTCATCCTGATGTGCTCTCAGATAATCGAATGCGGCTTTATTCTCAGCAGTACTACTCTTTCCGAGATAGAAGTCGATTCGAGCGCCATCGCGATTTGCTGCACAGCTAACACAGAATCCGCTTATTCCAAAATATCCGTTCATCGTATTAGAGGTGTTTGGGTTACAATTCTTGAAGCATCCATTTCCATGGTTCGCTTCCTGAATAATCGGAAGCGCATACGTCCAGAATCTTCTTCTAAGATCAAGACGATTATTATCCGCTGCTTTATCCTGTTCTGAATCGCGCAAATAGAATACAAGATCCATCGGATCAGCATGGAAGAAAACAAACAACCTTCTCAATATAGAAATCTTCAAGGCCGTGCTGGTATTCTTTTCAACATATACATCTTCATCAATTTTCAGTGGTGAACGGAGATTATCCGGATCATTACTGAAGTAGCCACTAAGTTCTGTGTCGTTGCTTGTGCTATATGCAAGCGCTGAAAGCACAGACTTGTCCTCAGCGTGCAGATATTTCACGACATGTTCAAACATATCTGCCCAGCTTGAAACAGGTGTCTCCGCATTCTGATAACTGTACTTGACAATATCCCTGCCCTTCAGGTCAAATTCTTCATCATCCAGCGCGCATGAATCAAATTCTTTTTCCGCCGGAACAAATGTTGTAGACGGCATTGCCCATATTATATTTGTCGCTGTATTGACCATCTCATCACTGCGTTCCTGCATTTCCTCCGGACCCCAGTGTTCTTTTGTCGCGATCAGCTGGTTCATGCGCAGCCCGCTCTTTTTATATCCAAGGTCGGAATCTCGTTTTTCTTGGAATGTAGCGTTGCTCATATTTGAGTTATAAGCAGTGAGCGTCAGGTTTCCAAGGCGATGAAGCCACGTGCTGTGGATTT
Organism: Blautia sp.; assembly: GCA_034115005.1. Classification (GTDB taxonomy): domain Bacteria; phylum Bacillota; class Clostridia; order Lachnospirales; family Lachnospiraceae; genus Blautia_A. Next base: position 2,950 of record JAXEUE010000062.1, on the reverse strand, counting down.
CCTCTGCTTCCGGCCCGAGTGCCTGAATCCATGCAGGAGTTAAATGCTGCGGCATAATGTGCTCGATGGAATAGGTTCCGTTGTCAAGAAGCGTGTAAACATCCTTTGCTTCCAAGGTACCGTAGTTCTCGAAACGTTCAAACAGGTACGCCTTATATTTACCGCGCATCTGGTATACTGCCTTATTGGCCAGAGCCTGCGAGAACTCCTCATCATCCGGGAAGCGGCTGCTTTCCTTCTTTGAAAGCAGTGCATATATGAATTTCTGAACGTAGTCATTTGTGCTGTTGTCGTAACGGATAACTTCACGATTCAGGTTCAGGAACACCTTGTTCAGGGCGTTGGTAGGCACATCACAGATGTTCCGGCGGAACAGATAATTTTCCGTGATTAGGAATATCTGTGTCAAATCATCAACGGAAAGTTTTTCACCATCCTGATTCAGTCTGAGGATTTCCATAAAGAACGGCTCTGTGACAGTGATCTCCAGCCGATTCAGGCGGTACATGCAATCGTCAAGTTTCTGACTATGCAGTCCGCTCTTTCCGGTCATCAGCTTTTGATAAATGCGGGCATACTTACGCATGTCCTCCAGAAGGGAATCCAGTGGAATCTTTTCTGCCTCCACATATTTTTTGAATGCCTGGTATACATTGCTGATGGTCGGCGTTACCTGCTGCTTGATACTGAGATAATCCCGGACAAAGCTGCTGACATCATTTCCGGTGCATTCCTCGATCTTCGTCCAGTATTTACCGTAAAGCTCATCCTGCAGCTTCGGTTTAAGGCCCATTAGTATGTAATTCCTGATTTTATCGCCTTCGGTAAGAGCAAGGCCTGTCGAGTTCAGGCTTTCAAAGATCAGCTGTGCATTGTCGTCGCCATCCAGCGTAATGCTTATGATTTGAAGCTTGCCGATGGCCTCATACAATGCGTCTACTGGCAGTTCTTCTTTCAAAAGCTGATCACAAAAGAATCGGTAATTGATGGTCATGTTCGAGGCAGGTTCATATTCTTCCGGATCACCTGCGACGAGCTTTTCCAATGCGCTGCGGTCTGTTTTAACAGGGCGAAGCTTGATGCGGTCATCACTCTTTGCCCACTTGGCTATGACAAAACGCTCCATGATCTGATCATCAAGTGCGTCCTCGTTCGATTTTACACGCCCAGCCTTGACCATATTGCAAATTGCAAGGAGTAACAACGTGACCGTCGTCAATCGCTGCTGACCGTCAATAATGTGGAATTCGATCTTACTGCCGTCCGGTACAACCTGCGAAACAATGCTGCCAAAGAAATGGCTGCTTCTACCGTCGCTGGACACCTTCTTCAAGTCCTCGTACAACTGGCGGCAGTTATCGATTTTCCAGTCGTATTTTCTTTGGTAAACGGGGATAACGTAGCGGTTATTCGCGCCTTCCATAAATCCTAATAGTTGTGCTTCTGATCCTTTCATTGCTCTTACGCTGCTTTCTTATAGTTAATTGAAGTCGAATATCTTCTCGAGTTCCGTCCCCAGTGTTCCGTCTTTTGCATACTGAAGCGTGTCGCAGAGTTTGATATTATTCTTCTCAATATGTATCTCATCACTGAACCCGAGGATATATCTCAGGCAGATACGGTAGATGATTTCTGTAGATGCACAGCAATATACCTGTTTCGCGAAGATGTGATTCAGCCGCTCGGCGTCATTTGGAAAGAGTGCTTTCATGCGCTTGCTCTGATAAAGACGCGTTACAATTTCTGTTATGTACATGCCGGACTTCATATAGAGGTCAGCGAATGTAGCATCCGGATCATCAAAGCAGCCGGGATTCTCTTTTTCCAGCCGATCCACCATATCCTTCACGACACGATTCGGTGTAAAGATCTGGTTGGTTCTCTGCGGCGGAATATAATCAAAGATGTCTCCTTTGTGGGATGCATCAAAATAATCTGCGAGCTCCCGACGCATCTTCATGAATTCTCCGACAGCATCATTAAATACAACTTCATCAAACTGAATTGTACCCCTTGTCAAGGACACAATTCATGTGTTACCTGAGCCATCATGATACGGAGGCTTGAAAAGCAATAGATTCACTGCTCTTCAGGTCATCATCTACACTTGTAGCATATCGTGATTTAACTCTGTATCCGAGAGATGATCATGTTCAGGTTATAATAAAGTCATTTCCCGAGACACGGTCTTGTCGCTCTCATTTTGAACTGTTCGGAATTTCCGAACGGTTGACTCCTGATCCAGTTTCATGATGAATTCCTTAATCTCAGTTTTGCTTTTCTAACCTGTCGGGAAATCCGACAGGTTGAACTCACTCTCTGCGGAATACATCCAACATTTTTCTTAATAGCTTCACCTTCTTATACTGATTTCGGTTCGCATTCATTCATATAAAAGGATCTTTCCTGCGGATCATCTCTCTTCAAAAGCTCCACATAATGGCTCCAGCTTAATTTGTGCGACAGCGTCGCACATTTTGGATAAGCAAGATACATCTGCCGCATTCTGCTGATATTGTTCATGCCGATGCCTCTTCCATATCTTTCGATCAGATCATGAGACAGCCATTTTATGGTTTCTGAACCATATTCTGCATTAAGTCCTGTCTTATGTTGATAGCCACGGTACCGTAAATAGGTCAGACAGTGTCTGACTGATTTCACTCACAGCTTGTTAGTTCCATTCTTTTTATAGTCTGTTTTTGGCTCCGCGACCATTCCCATATCATAGGTCTCATTCACGTACTGGTTTAGCCTGTCTGAATATGCATTAACGCGCTCACCCATCTCGTTATTATCGGCCCATAGCTGTTGAGCGACGAATTGGGAGCGGTGCCGACGACACTTTGATTGCAGCCGGTTAAGTCCTTCTGACGACACTTTCGCATCGGAGCGACATGCTCCGGACGGCGCCAGCGACAGACTGTCGTAACCTTTTCAGGCTTTCGGA
>JAXEUE010000061.1:0-11414 GCA_034115005.1 Blautia sp. | reverse complement strand
TTTCTTAAACACTCACTTCACGATTTCAAATTCACAGGCAAGATTCTCCACTCGTAACTCGTAATGTCCAGGTTCCAACCAGCTTTCCGGCATCACATAGCCTTCTCCAATATTCTCCCCGGCACAGGCTCCACCATATCCGTAACGTGGAGACAGAAGCGGCAGCTCCTCCTGACTTCGCAAATCGATGATCTTCACCTCAGAAACATTCGCATTCAAGCCATTCTCGCCAATTCCTGGAAACGCCTCTTTACGCCCGTTTCGAATCACAAAATGTAATTCATTCTGCTCGTAAGATTCAAGATAAAGCCCTAAATATCCATCCGTCGGATAAATTTCCGCTGACGGGCTCACCTGATCCTCTGACTCACCCACTGGAAGCTTCAGTGCAGGAAGCTGTTCTGCCTCCTTCTTTCTTGATTCAATCACCTCATGAATCTTAGCCAGCTTTTCACTGTATTTTTTTGGATAATACTGCGAAGAAAAATACACATCAGTATCTGTAAAAGAAAAGCGATAACTCTCAGACGCTCCATCTGCTACAAAAATACCCCTCAGGTCCTTTTCGTTCCATTTCTGCATTTTATTTTCGCGGAAAATGTCCTCGATTTCCCCAAGCAGATTCCCTTCCGTCCGGTATTCGTGCACAACCTTCCTTGCAGCATAATACTCCTTATCAGTCTCCGTAATCAGGCAGGAGTTCTCATCCGCAACACTGACGGTGACAGTGCTCGATTCTCCGCGCATTCCACCGCCAACCGAATATTCAAATTTTGTCATCTTGCTCTCTTTAACTTTTTTGCTGTTGTCTATTCGTTCTTTTAAACTACTGTTCTGATAGACTGTTACACCAATCAGAACTGCAAAAAGGGCAAGAATTACACCCCCGAAACATAAAACAATTTTTAATATATTACCCATACGCGACTCGCAATCTTCCCCCGTCACCTCCGTAGAAACTTACTTGTCAGCTTCCCGTTACCTCCACGGATCCTTACTTGCCGGCTCCCTGATTCCTGCAAGCAACAGCTGTTCCCATAAAAACCACTCCCCTGTAGATGGTTTATTTCTGAACTTAATCGGGCGAGGTGAATCCGCTCCTCCACTTCTTAAGTAGCGCGTCTCATACCCGTCCTCTTCTGGCAGCTCCTGATCAATCACTTCCAGTTCATATGGAAGATCCGGCGTGTAGTCATTGTCCGGAGTTGCGCCCTTAAAATAAGAGCGCGGCACATAGTCCTTATCCATAAATCGATCCCGGATGAATTGCTTCTCCGCGATACTTAACGGTCTCGGACCTCTTAAATAATCGAGCATTGCAAGCGACTCATCACGATTTTCCGGATACAGGCAGAGTGCTGCAATGGTAAGAATCGCTGTTCCTTCCGGTGAGTGCATCTTCTCTGCTTCACTTTTCAGCTCCAGCACGCTCTTTGGCAGTTTGTCCATGGTTACTGTTACTCTTTTCATAACAACTCCTTCCCGAAATCAGCTTCAAAAAGCCGACTTCATATGCAACCAACATGAAACCTCTACTTAATTATTTATTTCTCACACAAAATCCAATCGTTTTTAAAAGCCCGTTCACACAGATATATATAATTACAACCGCAGCAAGCATCACAAATCCAGTCATAACATCTGCTCCTGTACCGTCGCTTTCAAAGCAGTCAATCATCAGAAACAGTGCAATAATCTTTTCAGAAATCATAATTCAAACCGCATTTTTGTCTGAAAGAGCCGGTATTGCTAAGATTATTCCCGTCACAAGCAATATTCCCAAAGCCAAAAATTGTTCCCCTCTTTTTCACGACTGTGCACACAACTCATACACATACTATATGTATATTTTAGCTATTTTTCAAAGACTGCCATAATATCCAGACCGTGTATGCATTTTGCGCCGCCGAGTGGCCGCTGGTGAGTTGAGAGTGGCCACCCGGCGCTATGAGTGGCTGGCACTTATCAGTAGTACGCTACAGGGAGGGAACAAAGTAATGGCAAGAACAATTAGCCGAGATGTACTCGGACAAAAGATCAGTAAGCTTGAAACGGCAATCAGTAAGAACAGGCAACAGTATGATCAATTGACAAAGGAGTTGAAAGAGCTGCTGGACAAGAAGAAAGCACTGCAGAGCGAAGAATTGATGAAGGCAATCGCTGAAAGCTCACGAAGCTATGAGGACATCCCCCGATACATCAAGGGTGATCCGTTGAAAGACGAAGAATGATCCAGAGACTGCAAAGAAGCCCGTTATATGAGCTTTAGTTGCAAAATCTCTGGAAGTTCACATATAAATTTTACTGGACATATGGAATAATCTGGGACGCAATTATCCCATGATATGAATAGGAGGTGATATTATGCCCAGAATCATTCCGATCAAGGATTTGAAAAATACCACAAAGATATCAGAAATGTGCCATGAAACAGACGAACCTGTCTTTGTGACTAAAAACGGATATGGAGATATGGTCTTTATGAGTATGGAAACATACGAAAGCAGCATGAAAATGCAGCAGATCTATCGCGATTTAGAGGTATCAGAGCAGCAGGTAGTCGAAAGAAAAACAAAAGATGCAAGGCTTTCACTCACACAGCTGAGGGAGAAATATGGTTTACAGGCTTGATATTACACAGCGGGCAGAAGAACTCCTGGAGAATATAATCTTCTATGTCACTGTTAAACTATCAAACCCGACAGCCGCGGCTGCGATACTTGATGATGTAGAGAAAGCATACTCGGAGTAACTTTCATCCCGGCCTCCTTCGCCGGGCACTTTGCCGTACACTTTCATGGCGATTCCGGCATTGGTAATTCCGGGCGGAAGCGGGTAATCCAGATCTTCACATTTCTCGAATGCCTGGAGAAATTTAAGAATACCAGACTTACTTACCCCGGTTTGACGGCTGATCTCTCTTGCGGATAGTCGCAGCACAAAGTGCTTGTTGAGAATGTCTTTGTAGTCTAACATTGACTACCTCCTATAAAAGAAGCTCCATCATAATTGATGGGCATTCTAATTATAGAGGTAAGCTCTCATTTAAGACCGGCCACTCGCCCCGCTCCGTGGCCACTTGGTTACACCGTATGCACTGTGCCTTTTTGGCAATGCATATGGATGTGATTCTCTGTTTTCTGTCTCTGGTGATGCAAAGGACTTCTATCCTCTCGTGCGTCTGCACCGTTCCTGATCAACCAGATCCTGAAAACAAAACAAGCAGCCATATGCCTTCACAGGTGACGTCTGACTGCCATGTAAGAACTCATTACCGAAAAACATAAAAATCTGCTTACCACCACTTAAAAAAGTGGTTGACATTCACACTCATCAATGTTCTGGTGAGACGGCCATCCTGCGATCAGCCCCACATCCGGATCACTGGCATATTTATATAAATCCTCGGCATCACTGTCTTCCCAACGACGCAGGATTAAGCGTTCAGTTTTCAGCATTTTTCCTTCTCCCCATCCGTTTTATTCATATCATCCACAATATGTGACGGCTTGGCGGTCATTTCCACCCATGCCGGTATGAAACCGCTTTTAACAGCATTTCGAACAGATCGGATATTAGACCATGCAGAGCAATAAAACGGGACTTTCCCCCTGTTTATTATTTCTTTTGCCAGCCTACTGGTTAGTCCGGATGCTATACCGCGCCTCCTGTAATCAGGCAGTACATCTACGCCTATCTGCCACATATCTTCACAATCGGCAGAACATCCGGCAAGACCAACCAATTAATCTCCGTCATATGCTCCAACTCCGAGTACATCCAGTTCTTTACGATCCTCGCACAAAGCATTACTCCATTCAGGCAAATATAATTCGCCAAAATCCTGTTGTTCCAGTATGCGCTGGTCAAAGCCGGAGTCAATTTCAGGAATCCTGTTCATATCAGGCAGGTAATACTCTGCCATAAAGCAAATACTGTGTCCCTTTTGCGCCAGACGTTCATTCAGCCAATGCATATTAGGTGTTTCAAAGCAATGATAAAAATCATAACGGCCAATGTACTCAGAAACCAACTCCGCAGTTTCTTCAGAGGACGCAGCTACAATATTGCTTCCATAGGACACAAGATTACAGGTGATCGGTTCCTTATAATATTTGCGAGCATCTTTGCCAAGGCGAAAAGGAACTGTTACATTTTCACTTTTCAAAAAATCCTCTGCTTTGCATCCTATATCTTCAGCAGACTGCTTCATGGCAATCCCAAGAATATCCTTGTTTATCATATATTATTCTCCTGCAGGAATCTGGACAGTTCCGCAGCCATAGGCTCTTGCCTCCTCAACCACTCTGGAAAGCAGTTCCTTAGCAATTCCCTTGCGGCGGTATTCCGGATCCGTGAACACACTTGACAGAAATCCCATCGTGAGCGGTACATAATCGGCGTCTTTGGAATGGCTTGCTTTTCTGCTATAGTTTTGCAGCCTGAAATAAAGTGCTGGCAGGCTTTCTGCCGTATGGCCTGCACATTGAAAGTGTGCGCTTGAATCACTTTGTCATGTAAATCAGGTAATCTGGGCTGAGAGTATGCCAAACAGACCGGAGTGGTCCGGTCTGAGGCTGGTTGCACCCTTGACCTGCTAAGGCGCTTCGTCCTTAACCCGAGTGGAGTCTTTCTCCTGCACCTTGCGTAAGGCTCTGCCTTTACAATCCGACAAACTGAAAGTTGTACTTGCCTTTGTTACGATAAAATATCAATTTCCATTGCTATCTATACTTCTTCCGAATATAGAATACCGAAATTACTAAAACGATAGGAAAACCTATTCCCGCTAGTACTCCTGCCTGCAAATCATTAGCAGCTTTTTGAGACACGTTTCCAATAATAGCCGGTCCCATAGCTCCGCCTAAATCTCCTGCAAGTGCAAGAAGTGCAAACATTGCTGTACCTCCAGTTGGAAGGATCTGCGATGAAATACTAATAGAACCAGGCCACATGATACCTACTGAAAAGCCACACAAGGCACATCCTATTAATCCTACTATCGGAATACCAGCTAATCCGGCAACCAAATAACATACAAGGCACATCACACCTGATGCCATCATAAAAATCGTCAAATCAACTTTTTCGCCGAATTTTCCATAAAACAGTCTGCTAATTCCCATGCATACCGCAAAGCCACAAGGTCCTGCTAAATCACCAAATGTCTTGGAAACATGTAATGCTGATTCAGCAAATGCAGATGCCCATTGTCCCATTGCTATTTCAGAAGAACCAGCACAAATCATAAGAACAATAAAAATCCAAAATGCTTTTGTTTTGAAAAGCTCTAGCATTGTCATGCTCTTGCCTTCTTCAACCAATGGTTCTATCGGACAGGTTGCAAAATTATAGATGTTATAAAACGGTATGATAGACCATATGAGTGCCATTATTCTCCAGTGCTGTATTCCAAAGATAGTGAAAAAAATCGTGGAACATAATACAACACCAACCCATCCCCAACAATAAAAGGAATGTAAAAGGCTCATCATCGCGTCCTTATTTTCAAAAGGACATGCCTCGATGATCGGACTTCCCAGTACCTCCGTCAAACCACTTCCTATAGCATATATAATGACACATATAAGTATTCCATAAAATGGTACCGGCAATAAATCAGGTAAAAACGCAAGCCCTGCAAGCCCCAATCCTGAAGTAACCTCTGCAGCGATAATGCATACCCTATATCCCAGTTTATCTACTATTCCGGCACATAAAAAATCAACTATTAACTGAGTTAAAAAGAAACATGTCGATATCAGCGCAAGCATGCTAAAAGATATATCATAATCGCTGTGAAATGTTATAAACAATAGGGGCACAAAATTAGCGCATATTGCCTGTGTTACAAATCCCAGATAGCATGCAAGCTGTGTCTTTTTATAATTTTTCTTTACCCACATTATTATTCACCGGCTCTGATATTTTTAACCGTCTTACTTTCTATGGAAAGATTCTCATAAATTCTGTCTCCTCCCTGACCTGTAGGAGCCTGGGCAAGTAAACCTACCTTTACTGATTCAGCGTCTCTCATTAAGAAATATCTTGTCATATGGAAGTGTTCTCCGTCTAACGAATAATGGAACGAGAATGCTCTGCCTACACGACATACTCTAAGATATGCAAAGTTTTGTCCTTCTATATCGCATCCATTTGCATCATCAGATTCTCCATTCTTGGTTACAACACTTACAGCAGCATGTGTACCAAAGTCCGTAAGTTCAAAACAGCATTTCGCCCAGTTTTCCATATCCTGCATAATCATGACAGAAGCAGAATCGTAAGTTTCCTTAAAATCATGAGATACCTTTACATTAAGAACGAAATCACCCTTAACCTCTGTATAAAAATATGGAGCATTGCAAAGTGACTCAGGAAGAATTCCTTCTTCACTTGTTGTACTTCCTCCGCAGAAGAAATCTGTCAAAGCAGGTGCTTTTATCACAACCTTATTCTCTTCGATTTCTATCTCGCCTTCATTAATCCAATTAAAATTATCAAACATCATCCTCTTTCTCCTTTGATTTTTATTTATTGATTTCTTTGCTACGTATTTTCACGAAGTTTTCATAAAATAAATCATTATCATAAATATTTTGTTTTGACATTCTGCAACCAGCCTTTCATATAAAAAATTATTTTTTGTTTTCTTCTGCTTTCACCTTCTTGTCTTTCGGGCAACAAGCATCCTTCTCTTTCAGCTCGGTCAATTCCGATTTGCTTAATTCTTTTCAAGTAGCCAGTCTGCCAGGTTGTATATCTTAATGCCCTCGTAGTCGTAAGTCTCATGACGGGTATTCGCCAGGATCAGTTTAGGGTATGCGTCTTTGATCTTAAGAAGTGGATCATATTCGCGCTCGAAGATCTCTGCCCGGGAAATATCGTCACTTACCTGGATATACATCTTTTCATTGCCGCGGACTGCAACAAAATCCACTTCTTTCTGATACAGCTTTCCAACGTAAACCTCGAAGCCGCGCCGCATCAGCTCGATGCAGACAATATTTTCATACATCCTGCCATAATCAAGATTCCGTCTGCCAAGTCTGGCAAAACGTATGCCGGTATCGCTCAGATAGTATTTCACGGAAGTCTTCAGATATTTCTTTCCGCGAATGTCATATCGGCGTACTCCATAGAAAACATACGCATCGCACAGATATTTGATATAGTTTCCGACAGTCTTATGATTGGTCGCAACCGCATTTGCCGCCAGTGTATCACTGATGTTGTTGGGCGAAGTCAGATTGGATACGTTATCCATCATGAACTCTGCCAGATGCTCCAGCGTCGTTGTGTCCGGCAGATGATATTTCGTGACCAGATCCCGGTTTATGATCGTATCGTAAACGTCTCTGATATAGTTTGTCCGATCTCTCTCCGTACGGTATTCATAGGAGCCCGCCAGACCGCCCTTGATCACATATTCATCGAAGAGCTTTGCTTTGTCCTGTTCCTCTGCATAGTAGCAGCAGAATTCCGCAAAACTGAACGGGAAAACATGGATCTCAATATAGCGCCCTGTAAACAGCGTCGTCAGATCAGAACCTACAAGGAACGAATTGGAACCGGTGATATACAGATCATATTTCCGGGAAGAATGCAGGCTGTTGATCGCAAGCTCAAATTTCTCGCACAGCTGCACTTCATCCACGAATACATAGTTCTGTTTTCCGGCCGCATAATGGCTTTCAATGTAATCATACAGAGCATGATATTCCTTTAATCCCTCATATTTCAGGTCAAAGAAATCCACAAAGATAATATTGGCCTCTGGCTGAATCTCGCTGATTCTGCGGATATAAGCTTTCATCAATTCAGACTTGCCGCTGCGGCGCACTCCGGTAATGATCTTGATATCCGGGGTCCCCATAAGATCAAGAAGCCGCTGCATATATTCTGGTCTTTCAATATATTTCATACTGTCACTTCCGAAAGTGAAATTATTTTAAAGTTTCGTACCTGTGTTCGCAGTTTATTCTGAATTGCCCTGCTTGTCAATGTGAGAAGGCCATTCTGCCTGTTTCAGATGTATGGGGCAGCATGTGCTGCCCGCCGGATCAAATTGCCCATCGGCAGGAATCTTTGTCCAAAGCCCTTTGCCGTACTGATTCTCATGAACCGCTTTTGCCGGAAGCACGAAGCTTGCTCAGGGAGTATAATCACTGCGGTCCGCATTGGGGATCACGATCTTCAGCATCTCCCTGCAGTCCTTTGCCGTGAAGGGTTCCACCGTTCCTTTTCCAAAATGCATGGTGATCTCTTTGATCTGTCCATAATTTCTGTTCTGCTCAGCCATCTTTTTATTCCTTTGATCTGTGCCTTTTTGGCAATGCATATGGATGTGATTCTCTGTTTTCTGTCTCTGGTGATACAAAGGACTTCTATCCTCCCGTACATCTGCACCATTCCTGATCAACCAGATCCTGAAAACAAAACAAACAGCCAGATGCCTTCACAGGTGACGTCTGACTGCCATGTATTCCGCATCTGATGATGCGGTATCGATATGAGCCCGATATTTCCGGGAAATAAGAAACCGGAGAGCACTGCAATGAGTGATCTCCAGTCAGTGATTATGTATACGGTTATGGCCTATAGAGTTTAACTCTATTAATTACCTTGCCTTGCATTCCAACAATCAATGCACATAGTTTGCCCATCTTCTTCAATTATAAAAGTTGCTAAGTATTCTCTACCACAAATTGGGCATGTATAAAATATGTGATCTCCAGAATCAGCGTATGTATGCTGTTCTAGTTCATCGTAATTCACATTTTCATCATATATAGCTTCAGGATCACGCTTGCGTCTTCCCATATAGTCCTCCTATATCATTTTATTCTACCTGCACAACTTCAAATGAATCATTTTCATAGTCGCTTTCGTTGAAAGGATAGTCTCCGGGATTTGACATTTCTAAGATCTCTCCACCTAATTTTGCGCAACTTAATCCGTACAGCCCCGCTTCATTTGCTTCTTCTTCGGAGCTATAGTATTCTCCGTAATTATCATCCTCATCATCAGAACCGTCTGACCAGTGATAAATTATTTTGTATTTTGCCATTTTATTCCACCTCCTCACTTAATGTTCCTTATAAAATCTAATTTTCAATGCTATCTTCTATAATTTCGTCGCCTTCTTGAGTATTTGATGCATCTTCTTCAGCATTATTTTTGGTTCCTTTAAAATTATTAATCCGTTCTTCCCGCGTTAAAGTCTCACTTAATTCCTGTTTAGCAGCCTCACCCCTCTCTATTTGAAAATCTGTTTCTTTCTTTGCCTTATAATCATCTATTTTCGTCTTGATAAATAGAGCCAATCCAAAAGTAGCTGCTGCTAGAGCAACACCTATTCCTGTTCCTTCATATCTTCCCTCTGTTCTTCCTTGTTCAAGTCCTTTTGCTATTCCACCAGTCTCAATATCTCTTATTAATGGTTCTACACCACCATGCAATTTTGCTTCATGCAATAAGTCACCATACGGTTTAATATCCTTTGCTCCCATCTTTTTCCTCCTCTCGTTATTTAGCTCTTTTTATTTCATTTTTACAAAAACTTTTCACAGCGCTAATGATGAATTCCATTGTTCCTTCGCCACACTGTGCATTGATTAAAGTTCTAAACTCTTCTTCTTTGCTTAAATCCTCTGTTAATTCAGAAATTGATTCAAGTTTCCATGATTCTGGAGCATCTTTTAGCTCTTCGTCCCCATTTAAAAAATTATCCATCATGAATCTGCAATAGTCTCGTGAACAAATTTGAACTTTAGGATCATCAATTCCTTTTTCTCTAAGAAGCCCTATTGAAAGCAGATCAAAGTAGAGGGGAAAATATTCCATTGACTTCTGAACATCTTCTGGCGTTACCTCTGAAGAGTCTATGCTTTCATCTAAATAATCCTTAAAGCTCTTCTTACTATAAATACCGAAATAATCCATATTATTAATTAGTTCGATTGGCAGGTCGGAAAACATTTTCATTACGTTGATTGAATTGATCATCCCCTCAATTCTTTTTTTTCTATCTTTCAAGCGTTCAATAGCATTGTCTAATTCACTAATCAGATCAAATGATGAAGAGCAAATAATATCTTTGATTTCTTTTCTCTCATATCCTGCTTCCACAAATATCTGAATAATCATTAATGTAACAATTGTATCTTCATCGTACAGCCAGTATCCAGAATCTGTTTTTGACGTTGGAGAAACTAAGCCAATTTTGTCATACTCTTGAAGCGTTCTCCTCGTCACCCCAACAATTTTGCAAACCTCACTCAGTCTTTTCGTATGATCACCTCCTCCTTCATTGTTATAATAAACCTGCACGCATCGTGCAGGTCAACACTTATTTCATCATTCCTACAATTTTTACGAGCAATAATCATCCTAAATTATCACCATCAATTACCACATACACATCATTCTGTATCAGTTTCATCTGCCGGTTCAGGAACTTCTCGATGTCGAACAGGTTCTTCTTGTCGCAGTCCCCGGTCAGGTAATAGTGCGGATGCTTCGTCAGGTCATACTTGGATGACAGGAATGGCCGGACACCTCTGAGCTGCAAAATGCACTTGGATCCATCCAGTACCGCGAGTTCATCAACGGACAGAAGATCCTTGCAATCTCCACCGTGGACATTCCATCCGCATACATCTTAAACAGCCGCCTGACAACCACCGCTTCATCATAGCGATCAGAAAGTTAAATGTGGCATCGGTATCCGACATGATCAGGAAAAGCGCTGTTTTCCTGTCCCCCAGCATATCCAGCTCCAGTTCATCGTACATGGTGATATCCCGGACTTCCTGAATATCAAACGGAGCAAGTCTTGCGCCGCAGCTGACAAGTATACTTTTCAGGGTCTTGCTGTTCTGATCATCAAACCAACCGTTTTTCATCGACAGGGACAGGCGATCCAACATCAGCCCGTATAAGAGTTTTGCTGTTAGACTACTGTGAGGTGGCCACACAGGAAGATATGGATAACTGGTAAAAGGAGCGGACATGAATGCCCGCTCCTTCGTATTAATATCACAGAATATTTTTTATGTCTCTTCCACCATAAAGAATGCGGACAATCGTAACCTTCTCTGTATCTTCATTGACGATATAGAACACGATAAAGTTGTCCACAGAAATCTTATGCATATTCCTGCTTTTCCATGGCTCCCAATCCACTAAGGCATACCGCTCTGGCATAAAGTCAAGGGAACGTATCGTCTTTTGAATTCTCTCCACCTGTCCTCGTGCATTTTCCGGGACAAGTGTTGAGCGACGAATTGGGAGCGGTGCCGACGACACTTTGATTGCAGCCGGTTAAGTCCTTCTGACGACACTTTCGCATCGGAGCGACATGCTCCGGACGGCGCCAGCGACAGACTGTCGTAACCTTTTCAGGCTTTCGG
>JAXEUE010000060.1:0-3581 GCA_034115005.1 Blautia sp. | reverse complement strand
GATAGACCCAGATCATTATTGCTGTGTGGAATTCAATCCTACGAAAGGATCTGTTTACTATGTAGCAGGCATATCGGCATCATATTCCCACGATTATACGGGAATAGAAGGAATATATCGGGGAAAGTCTCATATCTGGGACTCAGGAAAAATTACCAAAAATTCAACCTGTACAGAGGAAGGAGAAAAGACCTATACCTGCGAAGCAGACAAGAACCTGCAGTGTATGCAAGAAACAGGAAACAAGAACAGCAGGGAAAAAGATTGCTCCAACCATTAAGCTGAATTATACAGGGCTTACATTACAGACAGGACAGAGTACAAGTGCAGTGAAGGTCAGCGGCCTTGCAAAGGGTGATTCCGTGCGTTCCTTTAAATCCAGCAATACAAAGATCGTAAAGGTGGACAGTAAAGGAAAGATCACTGCACAGAAAACAGCAGGAAAGGCATATATTACAGTTACTCTTGCAAGCAAAAAGACTGCTAAGTTTAAAGTTATCGTTCAGAAGTCGGCAGTGAAGACAACGAAGCTGACAGACCTGAAAAATAGTATTACCCTGAAGAAAGGACAGACTGTTACATTAAAACCGGTACGCTACCCCGTCACATCCACAGAGAAGATTACCTACGCAACTTCCAATAAAAAGGTCGTAATCGTAAACTCCAGGGGAGTGGTAAAGGCAGTTGCAGCAGGAAGCGCATACATCACTGTAAAATGCGGAAAAGTGAAATTTAAAATAAAAGTAAGCGTTCTAAAGTGATATAAGTAATATGTAAAACATTTATAAAAAAGAAAGGAATGAATAGAACTATGGAAAAGAAAAAAAGAACAACGGTATTGAAAAGTTTATTGTTAACAATTGCAGTTCTGATCGCTGCAGGCCTGTTTACGGTGACCGCCTCCGCTGCAAGTTTCAGACAGGTGACGGACAAGAAGGTTAAGACCGGAAAATATTATGTGTGGACAGAATTAAATATGAATACCTATCAAAAATCCTTGTATTTTAGTAAAACTTCAAAAGGAAGTAAAACCAAGGTTGCTACGGACACAGGTATTGCTTTGACAGATGGAAGTTCAATTTATTTTGGATATCAAACCAGTAAAAATAAGAAAGATAATCTGACAATTTATAAATATTCTATGGCTCAGAAGAAGAAATCTAAAGTTGTTTCATTTAACATCTGGGGTACACTTGAAGGTATTAATAATAATGAGTTAATCATTAGTCAAAACAACAGGAATTTGAAGAGTAAAAAATATGCATTTGATATATTTTCATATAACCTGAAGACAAAAAAGAAGAAAGTAGTTTCTCACATTTGCCCACATATGGAATATAACAACCGGTATATCGTAGGAGTATTAAGAAAACAACCAGATGGTCCTGGCAGTAGTGGACCGTTATACATCTATGATATCAGGAAGAATAAAAACATTTTAGTGAGGAAATCAGCACAAATTATTGCAAGCAGTGATGAAGATTATAATAATGGACTGATATATTTCTATGCAGATGGCCAGTGGTCACCCAGTTGGTGTCTTAACCTTAAAAAGATGACGATTTCCAGGTATGGATCACCGGAAAGACCAGTGTGCTAATATTAAGAGAGACAGGTTTCCCGACTCTATTTGAGTCGGGAAACCTGTCCCTTTTGAGTTTTCAGTTCCTGAATAACAGATTTTATGTATTGTGCTGTTTCTTCTCCTGTGTAAAGATCCTTGTCTGAAAGACTTTCTGCATAATCGTGAAATATGGAAAGAAGTCCCGGTTCTTTAAAAATAAGATAGACATTCTGATTACAGATATTTGTAAACAGAAGATATCCGGTGGTGCTGTTGACACAGAGATGAACATTCTCAGACATACGATCCAGAGGCTTTTTCAGCAGACGATAATATCCACCGGAGCAATACGGCAGTATAGAATCCAGTAGGAAGATTCTCTCTTCCGGGGATAAAGGATGATAAATTTCCTGAGGGATTTCCTGAAGCCTTCCGGTTTCCGCAAAAAGTTTAATTCCATGTCTGGTATGATAATGGTGCATATTATTATTCGGAATTCTTTTTCTGCCTTTTATGATGAAGTTTGTGAGTGAAGCAATCATATTTTCACGTCCTGGGATATCTGGATATATGTTACGCTCCAGTAATTCAGGAGTAATATAGGGAATCAGGCAAGGTTCAGGCTGTATTGCGTAGCTTGGAGTTTCATCCCACCCCATATTCCCCAGAATGTTGCATTCTTCCAGAACCGAATAGACCGGATGAAAAAGTGGAGTACATCTGTCTCGGTAAGATGTATACAGCTCCCACATCATAGCAAGCGCTTTCGCATCATGATAGAGAATTCCTGATTTATAGTCTGATGTGCAGGTGATTGCATATTCTGATGTCAGGATCATACAGGAAAAACCATTAAAGTTACGATAATGGGCATTGATATCATCATGGTAATAGTAAAGGTCATATTTCAAAGAACAGATATAAAGGGGAACTATATTCTTCAGATAGGATAAATTGACGATTTCCTGTTCCTCTGTTTTGCCAAGACAGATGATCTGTTCGATATTCAGGTGATTCCCGGCAGATTTCAATCCTGCAAGAAGCCCATATAAGAATTCATTATCCGGCTGCAACATTAGCCCGATGTGCCCTTCTTCTTTATTAGATTCTGCGATCAGAATGTGATGGAGCACATGATTAAATTCCAGCTGACTTGTGAGGGCAAGGCAAGGTGGCATATCTGCCCAGTTCTTTGCCAGAAATCCAGGCGTAGATTGGGGAAGAGGGGGAACAGAAGGCAGATATGTACTGTCAGGACAGTCCAGCATAAACTGTTCTACATTTTTCCTTCTATAATATACATTTCTGCCAAGCCTGGTAAGATCATATGTTATTCGGAATTCTTCATATTCTGATGGAGAAAGATGCATAAAATCACAGATTTTATTGAAGACCTCCTCAGTTGGCGGCTTTCTTTTTCCATTTATTATTTTGTACATGGTAGAACGGTCTGTATTACAATACTGCCCCATAGCATATACCTGAATATCCTTTTTACGGACAAGATAACTAAACATATCAGAAAATTCAGACATAATATACCTCATTCTTTTTTCTTTTCTAAATCTATTATATAGAATTTATCAAATAAGTCCACTTTGTTCCCATAAATTTGTTCTTAATATCAAAAAAAAACTGCCCACAAAAAATGCCCACAACTACGCTGCATGATGTTGGGGTCAAAGGTTGCCATATGGATTGTTATATTTGAGTAAGTCAATAAAATTACCTGCTTTAACTTGAATATAAAATATGTCAAGAGTATAATGACTTAAAAATAATAAATGGGGGACGGTAGATAATATGGACGGACAAATAGAATCAATCCTTCAGGGAGGACAGTTTAAGAAACTACTGGATGAACAGAGCGCAGAGTTGCGCCGGAAATATGATCTGAAAAAGGCCGAACTGGAAATTCTCTATTTTCTTTCCAGGTGTAATGGTCATAATACTTCAACGGATATTCATTATCAGTTGACCATGAACCGTGGACATATTTCCCAGGCGGTGGACAGTC
>JAXEUE010000059.1:0-6804 GCA_034115005.1 Blautia sp. | reverse complement strand
CCGAAAGCCTGAAAAGGTTACGACAGTCTGTCGCTGGCGCCGTCCGGAGCATGTCGCTCCGATGCGAAAGTGTCGTCAGAAGGACTTAACCGGCTGCAATCAAAGTGTCGTCGGCACCGCTCCCAATTCGTCGCTCAACATATTATCAGGAGAACCCCTCGCTTGAAATCCATACTGTAATTTCTCATATTCTCTCTGACTGCGGGCTGCTTTGAAAAAATTGATTATTCCGGGCCTGTGTTCCAATGGACAGTGATCCGGAATCCATGCTTCTTTGCATTACGCAGTCTCTTGCGGCTGATACCAGTCCGCCGGGAGAGTTCAGCAAGGTTGACCTTCTTCAAAGAGAACTTATCACCCAGCTCAGCCTTCATCTGTTGCAATGCTTGTGCTATAGTTTCGTTGAGGTTATCGATTTCATTTGAACTCATAATCCTCCTTCCGGCATTGATGTAGTGGTCAACATCAAGTATAGGAAGGTATGAACCAAATGGAACAATAACCTCTTATCATTTACATACGATTAGTCATCCTTTTAATCCGACTAAAAATGGCCCTTTCTTTCCGACTCGGGAGGGGGGGCCCTTATTGCCCGACCCTAACAGCAGGCAGAAAATCAAGCCATTCCAAAGACGCCGATTATGTACCGCTCACGAAGCCGGCGCGGCAAAGGCGGAAGGAAGAAAAATGAACGCCAAAAAGACAGGTCCGGACGCACTGAGACCATTACTCTTAGCATTCGAACCCGTCTTTTTTATGATCACATTGATGAAATTGGGTGTTTTCATCAACGCCATTCTATTTCACTATAACTTTTCTTTAATTACTCTTTCGGTTCCTGGATTTCCTTACAAACCATCCTTACAACAGCGCAAGAATCTTCCATACATTTTGAAATAACATATTGCTGCGTTGATTCCAAAAGGCATTTTGTCTTGTACAAGCGACGTAATATCAGATTTTTAATGTATACATTTTCATTGGTAATCAGACTTATAACTCTTTGATTTACAATTGATTCATTGTCTGAATCCCTGCCCAACAGAAGCAGTATTTTCGTTGCGCAGTATTTTATATCAAGATTATCCTGTTGTAACCATTGTAAGGTATTCTGAAGAATAACCGAACCAACCATTTTAGGCAGAATAACAGAATCGTCAATCTCTAGATACTCCGTCACAATACGCGCAACAGATAAAATTGTTGCCTTATCGGATTGTATGTATGACATACCTTCTAAGAGATTAATATAGGCATCTCCGCCTACTGCAGTTTCCAAGAGCGATATAGCTATACGCAATGCCATTTTGTCGATATTCGATGACAAAAACGTATTATCAATATCTTCTATTCTGTCACTGGACAAAATCACCTCGTCGTACCGAGCCTTATGCTTTCCATATACAATCGGATATTTTAGTGCTATGCAAATCAGTAATGAAACAGCATCCAATTTTTCATTGATGCCTTCCCTTGATTTCAAGAGTGTATCTGAAACAGTTGAGACGACTCTATCCATTGTTGATTCATCACAATTGGCCTCGTCTCTTAGCAATAGGTTTCTAATAGTTGCAATATCACGAGTTCCATGTCCAAAGAAACATCCATTAGCTCCCTGTGTTTCATTACTGCGCTCTATTCTATCGAGGCACGTATGAATATATGATAATGTGACATCTTGAGCTTCTATTGCAGTCTCAAGTTTGTACTCACCATCATAAAACCTTGGAAAGTGTTCTTTGATTTTTTCATCCAGAGTATCAGTCAACGCTCGATTTTGTATTCTGAACACGATCAAGAAGGTACTTTGATATTCTATTTGACTCTTCTCATTCCCTTCATTCATCACCTCAACAATATCATTCAACAGCCTCTGAGCCATATCATTGTCCATTCTGTTGAGATCCAAGCGATTGGCCATGAACTTATACATATCTGTATACCAACGTCTAAGATGTTTCTCCATAAACAGGCAACAGATCTCTGCAAGATCATTCTGTGAAATTCTGAAAGAACTATCTGTCAGACATTTAAACACATACTGTCCACTTTCTATCACACGCCTTTCATCGTTTATCCATGCCTTTATTTCCGAAAGGACTTGGTCTAATCGTCTTTCATACTCAACTTCGTCAAGATAATAACCAACTATCCCAAAAGCAAGTAGCAGACTTCTAAAACGATTATGGGCCACTGGATGATTAAAACAGAAGGCTACAATATCATCTGCATCTTTTGCAGACATCTCATTCAGCACTTCAGGATATGCATCTCGAATTCCCTTAACATCACTGTCCTTACCCTTGAATATGGCAAATTTCAGAAGATCTCGACGAAACCGCCAATCATCATATCTAGAACATAGATAGAACAGAAAATTGCTTAATCGATCATAGAAAATCAGCAGATGGGTTAGCGATCCATTAAACAGAGAAACAACTAGGGAACTTGAGAGCAAAGCACCATACTCCTCAAAATCATTTCCGAATGTAACTGAATATGGTGATTCAATTTTCTGCTTATATAGGCCGGCTATATATTTTTCGTGCAGCGATTCATGAATTCTGTCAAGTGCCGGATAATAAACCTTTTCCCCGATTTCATCTAGTTCATTTTGTGCAGATGACTCATGAAAACAATTTTTAGTTGTGGCCAGCTGAAACTGCTGATTCCGTAAGTCAATTAATATATCCTGTATCACCCATGTTGGCTGTTGTGTCTTTTTCGCATTCTCTAACGCCTGGTTTAGATACTCAACACACTGATCAATATTGCCAAGAAAATAAGCCTGAACCGCTTTCCAGCGCATTTCCACGATTTCATGATACGTTTCATCCTGAGATAGCTTAAGAGTCTCAAGGAACATTCCTGTATTAAAATCTCTGATAGATTTTCCTTCAAACATAATTGCAAGGAACCGCTTTGCCCATGAGTCAATATCACTAGACTCAATTTCTCTCTCCTGGGATTCGGTATAGCCAAAGATCATTCTAAGGATATATTCCTTTGTTTGACCAAGTCTTCCGATTACTTCTTTGGGCATAACGGGTACATAATGATTTGTATTTGCACCCAGTTCTGAAACATGGATATCGTTTCCGCTGTTGTCAACGCTTGGTATTATAAGTCCGTGACAATAGGATTCATAAATACTGACGATGTCATTTACCAAAGCCTGTGCGCCTGCATTTCGCAATTTCTCAAAGGAGTGCACTGTCTTGCTTTTTGCAAAATTTGCTCCCAGCAAGCTCTGTTGGAGCGGAGTCATTTCTTTTTTTGTTTCATCACAAAAATAGAAAATTGACTTTATGTTATTTCTTTTTGCGATATCTATCTCATTCTGAATTCCTGAGCGAACACCATCAGCATTATCAATCAGGAAAATGCATACATCACATCTTTCCAACGCAAATGAATAATGCTCCTGTGCTGTCAGTGTTGATGCCTCTTCTGACTCCAATGTATAAACTACAGCTAATTGCGTCTGTTCGATTGCCGCCTTAATTTCAGCCCGTACCTTATCGTACTTTCCATTATCCCCACAAATAGAACTAAGAAAGACTTGTACCTTTCTGCTTGGTACTATCGGATTTATGTTGAGTTTATTTTCTGTAGCCTTCTCTGTGTACTCCCACTCAATACCGCCGATTGGCGTACTTATTCCTGTAACCCTAACGCCCATTCTGTCTCCTATGACAATAATTACTGTGTGTAATGAATCTGAAGCTCCCATCAGAGCCTCAGACATTTGCCACGTTTACCCTAACCCGGCAACCAGTTATATAAAGACAGGTCCGAAAAAGCCTTATTTAAGCGGCTTTTCGTCCTGCCTGTATTATTGCACCGTCCCCTGTGGCTGATAATAACAAAATATAAATTTTTTGCCCACATCTAAAACATCTGCCTTCCTCCTCTGCACGTATGGAACAGCAGAGCAATAAGAATAAAAAGGCCGCCGCCAGATATCCTGGCAAATGCAAGTTCATATTCCCAAGGCGATCTCCTCCAATTTGTAGCAGCAGATTATCACCATCACTCACGATCGTGTTTTCAAATATATGAAGAAGACGAGCTGGTCTCCCACAAAAATCTGCTAACGAATAATACCTTAACTCGCTCTGTTCACCTCTACTCGATTTGGATAAGTCTAACAACATCGGAATAAAGCGGGCAGCAACTGCAATCGCAGCCATTCCCCCGCCGATCTCAGCTCCTCTTCTCAATTTCCGGTTGCTTCTAAGCTGGGGCATCATGAATAGAATCCCCAGAATCGGAAGATAAACTCCCCCTTTCGACAGTGCTAGCAAGCCTCCGGAAAGAGCAGTTATTATCAGGTCTGTGCGCGGTATTTTACAGCTGTACGGTAACGAGTTTTTTCACCGCACGGTAAGCAGTTTTTGCGTTGTACGGTAAGGACTTCTTTCATTGCATGGTAAGCACTTTTTTATATCAGGTGGTAAACAGATTTTTATCGCCGCGGTAATGACTTTTTTTCTGTGCAGTAAGTAAAACAGGAGGAGCATCGTCGACTTATGTATACTTTTCTCAAGGTATACGAGAGGAGGAACTACCGATGCTGACAAAAGTCATGATGCAGGAAATACAGGATCTCAAGCTCCGCGGTTATACAAAGAGCCAGATCCCCGGCTACTACGAGGCACAGGGAATCAAGCCTCCCTCAGCCCCGACAATCAGCAAGTACTATGACATGGATGTCGTTCCGGACAATCCCGGTGAGAAACTCGAAAAGCCCAAGGCTTTTGATGTCGAGCCGTTCCAGTCCGTGATCATCGAGGTACTGCGCAACAACGAGAAGAACAATTCCTTCCTTTCCTCATATGCAAAACAGATGCATGAGATGGATCCGACATTTCCGAAGAGCCTTCACTGTCATGTGTTCCGTCATAGCATTGGAATGGCAATGCATAAAGCAGGGATCTCAATCTCATATATAAAGGACTTTCTTGGCCATTCATCGATCGATTCGACTGCTGTCTACGCACATGCTGACAACGATGCAATGGCAGAAGCGCTCCGTTCTGTGGATCAGGAAGCGCTTTCTGAGAAAGACAGTAATGGCAACGTTATATCTGTTCCAGAGAAAAAGTGGAAAGGTAAGGAAGACTACCTGCTTCATTTCTGCGGACTTGTGTAAAGAATTATCGGCAAGTTTTATAGCTGCTCAGCCTGAAATCTGCCGTGAACATCGGACTTCAGGCTGAGATTGCCGATAACACTTTTTCGCCGATAATCCTTTTTATCAGAAATTACCGATAAGAAAGGGAAGCCTGCGGTAGAGGATCATGTAAGGATTCTTGAGACCCACCTTCTGGAAAAACTCAAGGAAGACATTTATACGTCTCTTGAGCAGTTAAATGAGGCGACGCAGAAAATAACAGCGGCCATCAATAACTGGAAGTTCCAAAAGAAACCGGGTACCAGGAACGAGTGGTTCGAGAAATACGACAAACCGCACATGAAGCCGCTGCCAGGCGGGAAATATGCTTCATGCGACTATAAGTATTTCACATCGGTACCGAATACTTATCACCTCGAGTATGACGGCCACTACTATTCCGTATTGTATACGTACTACGGAAAGCCTGCAATTCTGAAGGCCACACCTTCGGAGATAAGGATATGCGACGGCAACAACCGTCTTATCACAACACACAGGCGGTCTTATAAGGAATTCCCCAAGTACATCACCGTGGATTCCGATATGCCGCCGGAGCACCAGTATTACAAAGAAGTAAACGCATACACCGGTGCTTATTACCGGCGCTGGGCAAAAGTTTACGGACCATATATGGAGCAGCTTATTGACACCGTTCTAAAGAGCTCTGTTCATGAAGAACAGTCTTATAACAGCTGCGCCGGTATCCTTCATTCCTGTACAGGAGTCTCATATCTTGCGGTTGAATCAGCCGCGGAGAAATGCGTAAAGATGCATTCCTGCAGGTATAGTGCCTTCAAAAGGGCGTTGAGAGCCATCACACAGGCAGGTAAAGACGGGCCACAGTCAAAAGGTCAGCTGCCAAACCGCAACGTCCGTGGAAAAGAGCACTATTTTCAGAAGAATTGATGGAGGATACCAGTTATGTCTACACTTGCACGATATAAATACAATGACTCACTTTCCAGGGAGCAGAACGTTCTCTGCTCTCATTTATGCTCAATGCGGCTCTCGCAAATGTCACAGGCACTGGCCGAGGAATTCATGGAGCCGAATGAAGGCCTTTTAACTTTTGAAGAGCGCATCACCAAGGTCGTTAACCAGGAATGGGAGTACCGCGATTCCCGGAAGTTCAATAAGTTCCTCAAGAAGGCGGGACTTAAATATCCCGCCGCGGACTTCGATACATCTCTCTATGAACCTGACAGGATGCTGGACACCGTTACGATTGAGCGGCTCCAAACGCTGCAGTTCATCGATGAGAAAAAGAATCTGCTGATTTCCGGAAAGAGCGGTGCTGGAAAGACTTACCTGGCAAGTGCCTTCTGCGTGGAAGCCTGTCACCGGTTTTACACCGTGAAGTACACCCGTACCAACCGACTGAACCTTGAGTTCGAAGCTGCCAGAGCTAACGACACCTACAGGGATCAGATGGATAAGCTTGTCTCATACGATCTGCTGGTCATCGACGATTTCGGCCTGATGTCGCTGGATCTGGAGAAATGCGCAGATCTCTTTGAACTGATAGAGTCCAGAGAGATGCGCAACTCGACAATCATCCTCTCACAGCTCCCATTTGAGAACTGGTATGACCTGTTTGCAGACAAAACCTACGCCGACGCGATTAT
>JAXEUE010000058.1:0-20009 GCA_034115005.1 Blautia sp. | reverse complement strand
GTCTTCCAAGAAGGAGATCGAGGATACACTGGATACTCTGAACCAGGCTTTTGAGAAACTTCTGGATTCTATGTTTCAGGATACTGCCTGGGATATTTCCAGTGATATTTGTGTGCTTCATACGATGCTTGCCCAGGAAGGACTTACAGAGGATGATTTTGCCAGAATGAAGGAGAAATGATATGGAGAATGAATTTAAGGAGCTTGAAATTGAAGTAAGTCAGGACGAACTTGTAAATGAATTTGCCCAGAAGATCAATATTGAAAATACGAACCAGATTCTTCAGTATGGGGCAGGTACCCAGAAGAAGATGGCAGATTTTTCTGATGCTGCCCTTGAAAATGTGAAAACACAGGATCTGGGAGAGGTTGGAGAGCTTATTTCCGGTGTTGTGGGTGAACTGAAAGATTTTGATGCTGAGGAAGATAAAGGTTTCTTTGGGTTTTTCAGGAAACAGTCATCCAAAATTGAAACAATGAAGAATCGTTTTTCCAAAGCGGAAGCAAATGTAGAAAAGATCACAGAGGCTCTTGAAAAACATCAGGTACGTCTTCTTAAGGATTCTGCATTGCTTGATAAAATGTATGAGCAGAACCTGGACTATTTTAAAGAACTGACCGTGTATATTCTGGCAGGAAAGAAGAAACTGGAGGAGATAAGAAATGGGAAGCTGAAAGAGCTTCAGGAGAAGGCCTCCGAAAGCGGACTGCCCCAGGATGCCCAGGAAGTAAGGGATCTGGATGCCAAATGTAATCGTTTTGAGAAGAAAATACACGATCTGGAGTTAACCAGAACCATTTCCATGCAGACAGCACCGCAGATCCGGCTGATCCAGAATAATGATACCACTATGGTAGAAAAGATTCAGACTACTATTGTCAATACCATTCCTTTATGGAAAAGCCAGATGGTTCTGGCACTTGGAATCGCTCATTCTACAGAGGCATCCAAGGCACAGAGGGAAGTTACGGATCTGACTAATGAACTTCTTAAGAAAAATGCAGAAACTCTTCACCTTGCTTCCACGGAGACTGCCAGAGAATCAGAGAGGGGAATTGTTGATATAGAGACTCTTCAGAAGACAAATGCAGACCTGATCCAGACTCTGGATGATGTAATGAAGATTCAGAAGGAAGGCCGTGAGAAACGTCAGGCAGCAGAAGCAGAAATGCGCCGGATGGAGGACCAGCTGAAAGAGAAACTTCTGGAAATAGGACAGTAAGGGAGAAAATAAAAAAAGGGGGTGCTGTTTAAGGTGGCACTCCTTTTATGTTGAGTTGATAAGGCAGGAGGTAATTAAAAATTGTACAGAGATCATACGAAAGTGATTCAGATTGGAAACAGAAAAATAGGAGGGGGAAATCCTGTCCTGATCCAATCCATGACAAATACAAAAACAGAAGATATAAAAGCCACAGTAGATCAGATACTGGCTCTTGAAAATGCAGGATGTGATATTATTCGATGCGCAGTGCCTTCTATGGAAGCAGCTGAAGCATTAAAAGAAATAAAGAAACAGATCCATATCCCCCTGGTTGCTGATATTCATTTTGATTATCGTCTTGCCATTGCCGCCATGGAAAACGGGGCAGACAAGATACGGATCAATCCTGGAAACATAGGAAGCAGAGACAGGATAAAGGCTGTTGTAAATGTGGCGAAAGAGAGAAATATTCCAATCAGAGTAGGTGTGAACAGTGGCTCTCTGGAGAAAGATCTTGTGGAAAAATATCACGGAGTTACTGCAGAAGGACTGGTTGAAAGTGCTCTTGATAAAGTACATCTGATTGAAGATATGGGATATGATAATCTTGTGATCAGTATTAAATCGTCAGATGTTCTTATGTGTGCCAGAGCTCACGAAATCATTGCAAAAAAAACAGAATATCCCCTTCATGTGGGAATTACAGAGGCCGGAACACTTTATTCCGGAAATATTAAATCTGCTATTGGACTTGGAATTATTCTGTATCAGGGAATCGGAGATACGATCCGTGTTTCACTGACAGGAGCACCTCTGGAAGAGGTAAAATCGGCAAAAAGAATCCTGAAAACACTGGGTCTCAGAAAGGGAGGTGTTGAAGTGGTTTCCTGTCCTACATGCGGGCGCACGCAGATTGATCTTATTGGTCTGGCAAATAAAGTGGAAACAATGGTTCAGGATATTCCTCTTGATATTAAGGTGGCAGTTATGGGGTGCGTGGTGAATGGCCCCGGAGAAGCGAAAGAGGCAGACATGGGTATTGCAGGCGGTGCAGGTGTAGGACTTCTTATAAAACATGGAGAGATTATAAAAAAAGTGCCTGAGGATCAGCTTTTGGAGGAACTTCGCCAGGAGCTCCTGCATTGGGAGAAATAGGGTAAAAAGGAGATTTTATATTGGATAAAAACTTTTTTGAAGTATTTCCCAATCTGAAAGTAAATAAAGAACTGCAAGAACTTCTGGAACTTGTTACAGTTCCAAAAGTATCCTGTAATCCTTCCAAAACCCATATCTGGGTGTATATAAAATGCGAAAGATGGATTCACAAAAAGAACATTTTTGATCTGGAGGAACAGATTGAGAGGCAGTGTTTCTCCGGTTTGCAGATGCAGATAACGGTGATAGAGAAATTCAGGCTTTCCGGTCAGTATACACCGGAAAATTTCCTGGATACATATCGTTCCAGTATGGAGCTGGAACTGAGAAACTACAATATGCTTGAGTATAATCTGTTCAAACAGGCGAAGATATCTTTTACGGGGGAATATGAAATGCTTATGGTTCTTCCGGATTCTGTAATCGCAAGAGAAAAAAGCGATATTCTTGTGGAATATCTGCATAAGGTTTTCTGTGAAAGATGCGGAATGGATCTGAAAGTCAGTTTGGAATTTGAGGAGGTAAAGGAGAGCAGATTTCGTAAAAATGCTGCACTTCAGATTCAGCAGGAAGTAGAAAATGTCATCCGTCACGCAGGCTTGAATTCAAACAAAGAGAAGAAGCCGGAACCGGAAGTGAAAGAAAGGAAATCAAGAGAATATCCGGAGAAAAAGCAGATATTAAATCCTGATCTAATCTATGGACGGGATTTTGAAGGAGAACCTGTTTCTCTGGAAAGCATTACGGGAGAAATGGGAGAAGTCATCATAAGAGGACAGGTTCTTGATGTGGAAGAAAGGCAGATCCGTAATGAAAAGACGATTTTGATCTTTCCTGTAACAGATTTTACAGACAGTATTGTGGTCAAAATGTTCCTTAAAAACGAGCAGGTTCCTGATGTAACCGGATATGTAAAAAAAGGAGCTTTCCTGAAGCTCAAAGGTGTAACCACCATTGACAGGTTTGACAGTGAGCTGACCATTGGTTCCGTGGCAGGAATCAGGAAGATTGCAGATTTTACCACGACCAGAATGGATACCAGCCCTCAGAAAAGAGTGGAACTGCACTGCCATACAAAAATGAGTGATATGGATGGTGTGACAGATGCCAAAGTGCTTGTAAAGCGTGCCTATGACTGGGGACATAAAGCAATTGCCATCACAGATCATGGAGTGGTTCAGTCCTTTCCAGAGGCTAATCACTGTTTCGATGCATGGGGTGGATGTGTGCCAAAAGATTCCGATTTCAAGGTACTTTATGGTATGGAAGCCTATCTTGTGGATGATTTAAAAGGAATGGTCACCAATGGAAAGGGACAGCCTCTTGATGGAAGATTTGTGGTGTTTGATATTGAGACGACAGGCTTTTCTTCTCTGACCTGCCATATCATTGAAATTGGCGCAGTGCTGGTGGAAAATGGTGAAATCACAGACCGTTTTTCTACTTTTGTAAACCCGAAGGTTCCTATTCCTTTCCGTATTGAACAGCTTACAGGGATCAATGATTCTATGGTCATGGATGCACCGCCTGTGGAGGAGGTGCTGCCTGATTTCCTGAAGTTCTGCCAGGGTACGGTTATGGTAGCACATAACGCTGATTTTGATATGGGCTTTATTATGAAAAACTGCGATATGCTAGGCATAGTGCATGATTTTACCTATGTGGATACGGTGGGTATGGCGAGATTCCTTCTTCCTGCACTGAACCGGTTTAAGCTTGATACTGTTGCCAAGGCGGTGGGTGTGTCCCTGGAAAACCATCATCGTGCAGTGGATGATGCGGCATGTACTGCGGAGATTTTCGTGAAATTTGTTAAGATGCTGGCAGAAAGAGACATACATGATGTGGATGAACTGAACCGTCAGGGAGCTGTTTCCGTAAACACCATAAAGAAACTGCCCACTTATCATGCTATTATTCTTGTAAAAAACGAAACAGGCAGGGTAAATCTGTATAAACTGGTAAGCCAGTCACATCTGAAATACTATCACAGACGTCCCCGTGTACCTAAGAGCCTTCTGGAAGAATACAGGGACGGACTTATTGTGGGAAGTGCCTGTGAGGCAGGTGAACTGTATCAGGCACTTTTGAGGAACGCACCCCATACGGAAATTGCAAGACTGGTGAATTTTTACGATTATCTGGAGATTCAGCCTCTTGGAAATAACCGGTTTATGATCAAAGATGAAAAGAATGATATGGTCAATTCCGATGAAGATCTGAAAAATCTTAACAGAGAGATCGTAAAGCTGGGAGAACAGTTTGACAAGCCGGTTGTGGCTACTTGTGATGTTCATTTTATTGATCCTCAGGATGAGATCTACCGAAGGATCATTATGGCTGGAAACGGATTCCCGGATGCAGATGAACAGGCACCTCTGTATCTCAGAACCACGGAGGAAATGCTGGAAGAATTTGCCTATCTGGGCAGTGAAAAAGCAGAAGAAGTGGTTATTACAAATACAAATAAAATAGCAGATATGATAGAGAAAATATCACCCATTCATCCGGATAAATTTCCTCCCGTCATAGAAAATTCTGATCAGGACCTGAAGGATATCTGCTTTACAAAGGCTCATGAAATGTATGGAGATCCTTTGCCTGAAATTGTGGAAAAAAGACTGGATAAGGAGCTTCATTCCATTATTTCCAATGGTTATGCAGTGATGTATATTATTGCTCAGAAGCTTGTGTGGAAGTCCAATGAAGATGGATACCTGGTTGGTTCCAGAGGGTCTGTTGGATCATCTCTTGCTGCCACTATGGCAGGGATCACAGAGGTAAATCCTCTTCCCCCTCATTATCTCTGCCCTAATCCGGAATGTAAATACAGTGATTTTGACTCACCGGAAGTAAAAAAATACGCCGGAATGGCAGGATGTGATATGCCTGATAAGATCTGTCCGAAATGTGGAACCAAAATGAAAAAAGAGGGCTTTGATATTCCTTTTGAAACTTTCTTGGGATTTAAAGGAGACAAGGAACCTGATATTGACCTTAATTTTTCCGGCGAATATCAGGCAAATGCTCATAAATATACGGAAGTTATTTTTGGTAAAGGACAGACATTTAAGGCAGGAACCATAGGCACATTGGCTGATAAGACAGCTTTTGGTTATGTAAAGAATTATTTTGAAGAGAGGGGAGTACATAAACGTTATTGTGAAATCAACCGAATTGTTCAGGGCTGTACCGGTGTAAGACGGACTACCGGGCAGCATCCGGGTGGTATTATCGTGCTTCCAAAGGGTGTGGAAATCGAGAAATTTACTCCTGTTCAGCATCCTGCAAATGATGAAAACAGTGATATTATCACAACACATTTTGATTATCATTCCATTGACGGAAACCTGCTGAAACTTGACATTCTCGGACATGATGACCCTACCATGATACGTATGCTTGAGGACCTGACAGGCATCAGCGCAAGGAGTATTCCTCTGGATCAGAAAGAAGTTATGTCTTTATTTGCAGGAACTCAGGCTCTAAAAATCAAGCCCGAAGATATCGGAGGATGTAAGCTTGGATGTCTGGGAATCCCTGAATTTGGCACGGATTTTGCTATGCAGATGCTTATCGACACCAAGCCAAAATATTTCTCTGATCTGATCCGTATTGCAGGACTTTCCCATGGAACAGATGTGTGGCTTGGCAATGCCCAGGTGCTGATCCAGGAAGGGAAGGCAACCATATCTACAGCCATCTGTACCCGTGATGATATTATGATCTACCTTATCGGAAAAGGTGTGGAAAGTGGGCTTGCCTTTACAATTATGGAAAGCGTCCGAAAGGGAAAAGGGCTTCGTGATGAGTGGATCACTGTTATGAAAGAGCACGGCGTTCCGGACTGGTATATCTGGTCATGCAAGCTGATCAAATATATGTTCCCCAAGGCTCATGCAGCCGCATATGTTATGATGGCATTTCGCATTGCCTGGTATAAGGTCTTTCAGCCACTGGCATATTATGCTGCATATTTCAGTATCAGGGCTACGGCTTTTTCCTATGAGCTGATGTGTATGGGCAAGGAGAAACTGGAATATTATATGGCTGAAATACGTAAAAAAGGGGATGCGGCTTCCAAAAAAGAGCAGGATACACTGAAGGATATGCGTATTGTACAGGAAATGTATGCCCGGGGTTTTGAATTTCTTCCCCTTGATATCTATAAGGCAAAGGCGCATAAATTCCAGATCATAGAGGGTAAGCTCATGCCCTCCCTTGACACGATTGACGGACTGGGGGACAAAGCAGCCGATGCTGTGGAAGAAGCTGCAAAAAAAGGAAAATTCCTCTCTAAAGATGACTTCCGTGACAGGACAAAAGTCAGCAAAACCGTTATTGATCTCATGGATGATCTGAACTTGTTTGGTGATATTCCACAATCAAATCAGATGTCATTATTTGACTTTACAGACAGGAGTGATAAAGGATGAATAACAGAAAACGAAAGAGACTGAAGAGACTTCTTGTAATTCTTATTATTGTTTTTGTTCTTCTTGCAATTACAGGACTATTACTGATGAAACAGCAAAGAGATGCAGAACATCAGGCAAAAAAAGCAAAGGCAATTGCTGCACTGGAAAGTGTTCCCACAGTTACTCCCACACCTGCTGCAACTCCCACTCCTACACCTACCCCTGTCCCTACTGTGACACCTACGCCGCCTGTTACCAGAATTGCAGCATTTAACCCTGAAGATTATATGGGTACATGGTACAGCCCGGACGGTAAAGTAACCATTGTGATTAATGAACTTACTCTGGACAAGATTTCTTTTTCCTATACCCAGACAAGTGATGATGGAACAGCTGTCTGTCAGGCGGATGTGCAAAAGGCTGTGGCAGGAAATGCGTCACGTTTTTCTTTTAAGGATTCCCTGGGTAATAAGGCGAAAGGCTATTTTACCTTTGACAGCGGGAAATTATATATTAAAATTTTTACCAAAAAACAGGCAGATGGTGCGGCGGTTTCTCCTTCTGCAGAGTGTATCCTGGTAAGAGGATAAAAAACAGCCTGTATTTTCCACGGGAGAATACAGGCTAAATTAAGCTTTATCTATTGACTTCTTTCTTATCAGTCCGTCCTACAAGGTAATCGATGCTGATATTGTAATAATTTGCAAGGCGTATCAGCATTTCAACAGGAATATTCCGGGATCCTGTTTCATAATGGGAATAGGAACGCTGGCTGATGTGGAGAATCTGGCTGATTTGCTTCTGGGAGAGATCAGAGTCTGTACGTAAATCCTGAATACGCTGGAATTTCATAAGTTTTCCTCCTTTTTAAAGGAAGTATATCTCAGAACAAAATGAA
The DNA here is from genome assembly GCA_034115005.1 of Blautia sp. Classification (GTDB taxonomy): domain Bacteria; phylum Bacillota; class Clostridia; order Lachnospirales; family Lachnospiraceae; genus Blautia_A. The sequence continues at coordinate 12,333 of JAXEUE010000058.1, read as the reverse complement.
CTATTGATCTTTAGAACAAAATGGTCTACAATATAGAATATTCTTTTACATATCTGAATTTTTCTGAAATCTGTCATATCATACAGGAATTCCACAATCTGATTTATTGCTGGAGAAAGGAGAATAATTGTTTGCAAGTGTTTTATCAGCCACTATTCTGGGAGTGGAGGCACATCCGGTTAAAGTAGAAGCGGATGTGAGCAGCGGGCTGCCTGCTTTTGTCATGGTAGGATTTCCCTCTGCCCAGGTACGGGAAGCCCAGGACAGAGTCCGTACTGCGTTTAAAAATAATGGAGTTAATTTTCCACCAAAGAAAATAACAGTTAATTTTGCCCCCGCTGATATTAAGAAAGAAGGAGCTGGATTTGATATGCCTGTGGCAGCAGCGGTCCTGGCAGCTTTTGGTATGCTTGACCCTGAGCTTTTGAATGGGGTGATGATGGCAGGAGAAATCAGCCTGAATGGAGAAGTTCACGGAGTTTCCGGAATCCTGCCTATGGTTATTAAGGCACGTGATCTGGGCTGTCGGATGTGTGTTGTACCATATGAGAATATAAAAGAGGGCAGACTGATCCGGGATATGCCTGTGGCAGGAGTAAGAAATCTGAAAGAGATGAAGGATTGTCTGATAAATCCTAAGCCATATCTTGCAGCTGATAATGACTACACAGAAGTAAAGGAAGAGGAAGATAATATAGATTTTTCTGATGTTCAGGGTCAGGAGGAAGCGAAAAGAGCGGCGGAAATTGCAGCAAGCGGTTTTCACAACATTCTTTTTATCGGCCCTCCGGGAACAGGCAAAACTATGCTGGCAAGAAGAATCCCCACGATCCTGCCGGATCTCACTTTCCAGGAGTCCCTTGAACTGACCAGAATCTACAGTATAGCAGGAGGGCTTTCCAGGAAGAACCCTCTGATCAGGAAACGGCCGTTCAGAAGCCCTCACCATACAAGTTCTCCCCAGTCACTGGCAGGAGGAGGCCACAGTCCAAGACCGGGGGAGATTACCCTGGCACATAAAGGAGTTCTTTTCCTTGATGAAATGCCGGAGTTTTCCAGAAGAAGCCTGGAGCTTTTACGTCAGCCTCTGGAGGATAAAGTAATTCAGATATCCAGGGTGAATGGAACATACACTTTTCCGGCAGATTTTATGCTCTGCGCGGCCATGAATCCATGCCCATGTGGTTATTATCCTGATATGAACCGCTGTACCTGCACATCCGGGCAGATTGCTCATTACCTTGGAAAGATCAGCCGCCCTTTGCTTGACCGGATTGATATCTGCACGGAAGTCCCGTCTGTGACTTTTGAACAGCTTCAGGGGAAAAAACGGGGTGAGAGGTCAGCCCAGATCAGGAAAAGAGTGGAAAAAGTCCAAAAGATACAGGCGGAACGATACAAAAATGAAAAAATAAATTTCAATGGGGAACTGCAGGGAAAGCAGATTGAAAAATTTTGCCCAATGACACAGGAAGCAGCTTCACTTCTGGACAGAGCTTACAACAGGATCTCATTCAGTGCCAGATCGTATCACAGGATCCTGAAGGTTTGCAGAACCATAGCGGATATGGAAGGGGAGGATATAATTGCCAGCCATCATGTGGCAGAAGCATTGTCTTATCGGGCTTTTGAACAGGATTATGGAATAAAATAATAAGGATGGAGGTATTTTATATGGAAGGAACAGATACGATCCGGTGTATTGAAAAAACTGACCAGGAATATCCGGACAAAATAAAAAATTATCCATCTATGCCTGAGAAGATATATGTAAAAGGCTCTCTTCCTTCTCCGGATCTTCCAACAGTAGCTGTGGTAGGCGCAAGAATGTGCAGTCCTTATGGAAGACTTCAGGCTTTTCGATATGCGAAGGAGCTAAGTATGGCGGGGGTGCAGATCATCAGCGGAATGGCTCTGGGAATCGATTCAGAAGGGCATAAAGGTGCACTTGAAGGGAAAATGCCTACTTTCGCGGTGCTGGGAAATGGGGTTGACATCTGTTACCCTGCCGGGAACCGCAGATTGTATGAAAGGATCCTGTGGGAAAATGGTGGGATCATCAGTGAGTATCCTCCCGGATTTACTGCCAGAAAATGGTGTTTCCCTGCCAGAAACCGTCTGATCAGTGCACTCTGTGATGCAGTTCTGGTGGTGGAAGCAAAGGAAAACAGCGGATCTCTGATCACAGCAGGATTTGCACTGGAGCAGGGTAAAATGGTGTTTGCCATTCCAGGTTCCGTAGATGATTCGTTAAGTATGGGATGCCATAAGCTTATTTATGATGGAGCAGGTATTGCCTACAAACCGGAAATAGTTCTGGAAGAACTTGGAATACGTCCGGGCGAAAAAACAAAAACAGAGGGGAAAAACAACTTAGGACTTGCAAGTGATTTGAATATGGTGTATAGTTGTCTCGATTTACGACCAAAAAACAAGGATTATATTATGAGAAAAACAGGCTTTTCTCTTCCGGAAATAAGCAATTGTCTGGTAGAACTCATGCTTATGGGGCTGGTAAGAGAAAGCGGACGTCATTACTATGTAAGAAATAATATTTAGGCCGTAAACAGGAAATTATTCAGTCATTTTATAGATTACAGGTAGGAGAGGTAACATGGCGAAATATCTGGTGATAGTTGAGTCACCTGCAAAAGTGAAAACCATAAAGAAATTCCTTGGGGCAAATTATGATGTGGAAGCTTCCAACGGACATGTCCGTGATTTCCCTAAGAGCCAGTTTGGAATAGATGTTGAGAATGATTTTGAACCTAAATATATACCCATCAGGGGTAAAGGGGAGCTTCTGGCTAAACTGCGCAAGGCAGCTAAGAAGGCAGACAAAATATATCTTGCAACTGACCCTGACCGTGAGGGAGAGGCTATTTCATGGCATCTTATGCAGGCATTAAAGGAAGATCCGGCTAAAATGCACAGGATCACCTTTAATGAGATCACCAAAACAGCAGTAAAAGCTTCTATCAAACAGGCACGGGATCTGGACATGGATCTGGTGGATGCCCAGCAGGCACGGCGTATGCTGGATCGAATGGTGGGATATACCATAAGTCCTTTGCTCTGGGCCAAGGTAAAAAGAGGTCTGAGTGCAGGACGTGTTCAGTCTGTAGCTCTTCGTATTATATGTGACAGGGAAGAGGAGATCAATTCCTTTATTCCGGAAGAATACTGGAGCCTTGAGGGCGATTTTCAGGTTAAAGGAGAGAAGAAACCCCTTCAGGCGAAATTCTATGGATCAGATAAAAAAATGACTATTCATAATAAACAGGAAATGGATGCGCTTCTTGATTCTCTGAAAGATCAGGAATATGAAATTTCAGAAGTGAAAAAAGGAGAAAGGACTAAAAATGCTCCATTGCCTTTTACAACCAGTACTCTGCAGCAGGAAGCAGCCAAGACTCTGAACTTTTCCACACAGAAAACCATGCGTCTTGCCCAGCAGCTGTATGAAGGAGTGGATATTAAAGGACATGGTACGGTAGGCCTTATCTCTTATCTGCGTACTGATTCCACCAGGATTTCCGAAGAAGCCGACAGTGCCGCAAGAGAATATATCAGTGCTTCTTACGGGGAGAATTATGTGTCTGTTACAGAAAAAACAGTTAAGAAAGGACAGAACATACAGGATGCACATGAAGCCATACGTCCTACTGATATTACACGAACCCCTGTTGTGGTAAAGGATTCTCTTTCCAGGGATCAGTTCAGGCTTTATCAGCTGATCTGGAGACGATTCACAGCCAGTCGTATGGCACCGGCAAGGTATGAGACTACTTCTGTGAAGATCCGTGCGGGAGAGTATATCTTTACTGTAGCGGCCTCCAAGATTGTTTTTGATGGATTTATGAGTGTTTATTCTGATGAAGAAGACCAGAAAAAGGGAAATGTGATTACTCAGAGCCTTGAGAAAGGTATGAAGCTTACACTGAAGGAATTAAGACCTGAACAGCATTTTACCCAGCCACCAGCTCATTATACGGAAGCTTCTCTTGTAAAAACCATGGAGGAACTGGGAATTGGCCGTCCAAGTACTTATGCTCCTACCATTACAACGATCATCAGCCGCCGATATGTGGCCAAAGAACAGAAAAATCTGTATGTCACGGAGCTGGGGGAGATCGTTAACAATATTATGAAACAGGAATTTCCCAGTATTGTGGATGTTAATTTTACAGCTACTATGGAAGGGCTTCTTGACTGTGTTGCCGCAGGTACTGTCAAATGGAAGACTGTAGTCCGCAATTTTTATCCTGACTTAAAGAAAGACGTGGATGAAGCGGAAAAGAAACTTGAAAAGGTTGATCTCCACGACGAAGTTACGGATGTAATCTGTGAGAACTGTGGAAGAAATATGGTGATCAAGTATGGACCACATGGACGTTTCCTTGCATGTCCCGGATTTCCGGAATGCAGAAATACCAAGCCATATTTTGAAAAGATCGGTGTTGCCTGTCCGAAATGCGGTGGTGAGGTTGTATTGAAAAAGACTAAAAAGGGCCGCAAATATTATGGTTGTGAAAACAATCCGGAATGTGACTTTATGTCATGGCAGAAACCCTCTGACAGGAAATGTCCCAACTGCGGAAGCTATATGATAGAAAAAGGAAATAAGCTGGTGTGCAGTCAGACGGGATGCGGCTATGTGGAGCCTGTTCAGAAAGAATCCTAATAATTATTGGGAGACACAGGAAGGAAATTTCTTTCCTGTGTTTTCTTAGGTTTATGTATACCTGTATCCTTTGTTTAAATTTTCTGAAAAACAAAGATAAAATCAAAAATAGTAAAATATATCTTGTATTTTGTGAATAAAGCGTGTAGTATTAAAATAAAAGAAAAAATCTGTAACCAGGGTGAAAGGAGGACATTTATGAGCGTTCAGTTGCTGGATAAAACAAGAAAAATCAATAAGCTTCTGCATAACAGCAGCTCCAGCAAGGTAGTGTTTAATGATATCTGCCAGGTTCTGATGGAAACTCTGAGCTCTAACATACTGGTGCTCAGTAAGAAGGGTAAAGTTCTGGGCGTCAGTCTGTGTCCGGGAGTGGAGGAAATTACTGAACTGATCGAGGATAAGGTTGGAGGTTATGTAGATTCCCTGTTAAATGAAAGATTCCTGGGAGTCCTGTCAACCAAGGAGAATGTTAATCTTCAGACATTAGGATTTGAACATGTATCAAGCAGTTATCAGGGCATCATTAATCCCATCGATATTGCAGGAGAACGGCTCGGAACCGTGTTTATGTACCGTTATGACAAACCCTATGATATCGATGATATTATAGTCAGTGAATATGGAACTACTGTAGTAGGGCTGGAAATGATGCGTGCTGTACATGAAGAAAATGCTGAGGAAGACAGGAAACAGCAGGTGGTGAAATCTGCATTCAACACGTTGTCATTTTCAGAACTGGAGGCCATTATCCATATATTTGACGAGCTTGACGGAGATGAAGGCATACTGGTTGCAAGCAAAATAGCTGACCGTGTAGGAATCACAAGATCTGTAATCGTAAATGCTCTCCGTAAATTTGAAAGCGCAGGAGTGATTGAATCAAGATCATCAGGAATGAAGGGAACTTATATTAAAGTGCTTAACGAAGTGATCTTTGATGAACTGGAAGAGATCAAGGCACAGAGGAACAAGAAAGGGAATAACTGACAGAAGAGAAATAACCGGGATTTAAGGGACGTGTTGCAGTTTTGAATGGCTTCACGTCCTTTTTTGTTCTCCAAATTATTTTCAATTGTTCTGAGAAAATTGAGAAGTTAAGAAAATTAAAGAAAAAAAGAGTATAATTGAGATATAATGAGAATAATACAAATAATACTGCTCTCTTTGGGGTTGCAGAAAAAATTGATTTTCAATAATATAAGGACAGTGATTAGCACTCGATTGAAATGAGTGCTAGCAAATTTCGGGGAAGCAATAAATAAAGCTCCGGAATAAGTATTGGAGAAATAAAGGAGGATCATTGATCATGAAATTAGTGCCATTAGGTGACAGAGTTGTATTAAAACAGATTGAAGCAGAAGAAACAACAAAATCAGGAATCGTTCTTCCGGGACAGGCTCAGGAGAAACCACAGCAGGCAGAAGTTATTGCAGTTGGTCCTGGCGGAGTCATTGACGGTAAGGAAGTTAAAATGGAAGTTTCTGTGGGAGATCAGGTTATTTACTCCAAATATGCAGGAACAGAAGTAAAGCTTGACAAGGAAGAATATATTATCGTGAAACAGAGCGATATCCTTGCTGTAGTAAAATAATCAGCACAGTAAATAACACAGATTAAGTTTGAAAATGGAGGTCATTTTATCATGGCAAAAGAAATTAAATTCGGCGCAGAAGCAAGAGCAGCACTTGAAGCAGGTGTAAACAAATTAGCTGATACAGTAAGAGTTACCTTAGGACCGAAGGGAAGAAACGTAGTTCTTGACAAATCTTATGGTGCTCCTCTTATTACAAATGATGGTGTGACAATCGCAAAAGAGATTGAACTGGAAGATGGTTTTGAAAATATGGGTGCACAGCTTATCAAAGAAGTTGCATCCAAGACAAATGATGTTGCAGGTGATGGAACAACAACAGCTACAGTTCTTGCACAGGCTATGGTTCATGAAGGAATGAAGAACCTGGCAGCAGGCGCTAATCCTATTATCCTGAGAAAAGGAATGAAGAAAGCTACAGACGCTGCTGTTGAATCCATTAAGAAAATGAGCCAGTCCATCAGCGGTAAGAAACAGATTGCCAATGTAGCAGCTATTTCCGCAAGTGATGAGAAGGTTGGAGAACTGGTTGCAGATGCTATGGAGAAAGTTTCCAAAGACGGTGTCATTACTGTGGAAGAATCTAAGACAATGCACACAGAGCTTGACTTGGTAGAAGGTATGCAGTTTGATCGTGGATATGTTTCCGCATATATGGCTACAGATACAGAAAAGATGGAAGCAAACCTTGAGAATCCATACATTCTGATCACAGACAAGAAGATCAGCAATATTCAGGAAATTCTTCCTCTGCTGGAGCAGGTTGTACAGGCAGGCGCTAAACTTCTTATTATTGCAGAGGATGTAGAGGGTGAAGCTCTTACAACTCTGATCGTAAACAAATTAAGGGGAACATTCCAGGTTGTAGCAGTTAAGGCCCCAGGATATGGCGACAGAAGAAAAGAAATGCTTCAGGATATCGCAGTTCTTACAGGCGGCCAGGTAATTTCCGAAGAACTGGGTCTTGACCTTAAGGATGCCAAACTTGAGCAGTTAGGACGCGCAAAATCTGTTAAAGTTGAGAAAGAAAATACAGTTATCGTTGACGGCCTTGGTGATAAAGAAGAAATTGCCAACCGTGTTGCTCAGATCCGTGCTCAGATCGAAGAAACAAAATCTGACTTTGACAGAGAAAAATTACAGGAAAGACTTGCAAAACTTGCAGGCGGCGTAGCAGTTATCCGTGTTGGCGCAGCTACAGAGACCGAGATGAAAGAAGCGAAACTTCGTCTGGAAGATGCACTTGCAGCTACCAAGGCAGCTGTTGAAGAAGGAATCATTGCAGGAGGCGGCTCTGCATATATCCACGCTTCCAAAGAAGTTGCAAAACTTGCAGCTACTCTTGAAGGAGATGAGAAGACAGGTGCCAACATTATCCTGAAAGCATTGGAAGCTCCATTATATCGTATTGCAGCAAACGCAGGACTGGAAGGCTCTGTGATCATCAATAAAGTAAGAGAATCTGAACCAGGTATTGGTTTTGATGCCCTGAATGAGAAATATGTAGATATGGTTGGAGAAGGAATCCTTGATCCTGTTAAAGTTACAAGAAGTGCTCTTCAGAACGCTACAAGTGTTGCATCTACACTTCTTACCACAGAATCTGTTGTATCCAATATTAAAGAAGATACACCTGCACCTGCAGCTAACCCGGGAATGGGCATGATGTAATATCTGATAAATTATAAAACTTTAATATTTAACGGGACCACCGTCGTAGACGATGGTTCCGTTTTATGTTATAATGACCTTCAGATTATCCGGTCATACGGAAAAACCATAAGAAAAAGGAGAGTACAATAAATGAGTGATCTTTATACCGAATTACTGGTTAAGAAAGAGCGAACTGTGAAGGATAACCTGCTTAGATATGGACTGATGGTTCTTACAGTGGCTGCTGCCGTTGCAGGAATTTTTATCCATCCTGTTATTCTTCTTGCAGCCCTGGCATTTGGAATTGCCTGTTATTTTGCTTTTATGAGGACAGATGTTGAATATGAATACCTGTTTGTAAATGGGGATATGGATGTGGATATGGTTATGTCCAAATCCAAAAGAAAAAGGTTACGCAGCTTTAAGATAACAGAAGCAGATCTTGTTGCACCTGTAGATTCGCACAGAATGGATTATTATAATGGCAGTCAGAATATGAAAGTATACGATTATTCTTCAGGCAATCGAGAACATAAGAGATTTGCCATAATTACAAGAGTTGATAATCAGAATTGTAAGATTATTATTGAACCGGATGAGAAACTTGCAAAGGCTATGAAAAATTCAGCCCCAAGCAAAGTTTTTTTGGATTGACAGAACAATATATTTTTGTTAAACTGTTACAACATAGCAAGACAAAGAATCTCGTTCCACGGGGTTCTTTCTTTTCAATATCATAAAATACAAAATTCATATTACGCAAGGGAGGAAATACAATGGGTACTATCGTTGGTGAAGGTATTACTTTTGATGATGTGTTGCTTGTTCCGGCATATTCCAAGGTAATTCCGAATCAGGTAGATGTCACAACTTATCTTACAAAAAAAGTCAAATTGAACATTCCTTTAATGAGTGCGGGAATGGATACTGTAACGGAACATCGTATGGCCATTGCTATGGCAAGGCAGGGTGGCATTGGTATCATTCATAAGAATATGTCTATTGAACAACAGGCGGAAGAAGTGGACAAGGTAAAGCGTTCCGAGAACGGAGTCATTACGGATCCTTTCTTTTTATCTCCTGAGAATACACTGAAAGATGCCGATGAGCTTATGGCTAAATTCCGTATTTCCGGTGTGCCCATCACAGAGGGCAGGAAGCTGGTCGGAATCATTACCAACCGTGACCTTAAATTTGAAACAGACTATTCTAAGAAAATTAAAGAATGTATGACTTCAGAGGGCCTGATCACAGCGAAAGAGGGAATCACTCTGGAGGAAGCCAAGAAAATTCTGGCGAAATCACGTAAGGAAAAATTACCCATTGTAGATGATGACTTTAATTTAAAAGGCCTGATTACTATCAAGGATATTGAGAAGCAAATCAAATATCCTCTGGCTGCCAAAGACGAACAGGGACGTCTTCTCTGTGGTGCTGCAGTTGGAATTACTTCCAATGTTCTTGCACGTGTGGAAGCACTTGTAAAAGCCGCTGTGGATGTGATCGTAGTTGATTCCGCTCATGGACATTCAGAGAATATTTTAAGAGCTGTCAGAGAGATTAAAGCCGCATATCCTGACGTACAGGTTATTGCAGGAAATGTGGCAACAGGTGCAGCTACCAAAGCTCTGATCGATGCAGGGGCGGATGCTGTGAAAGTTGGTATCGGACCTGGTTCCATCTGTACTACACGTGTAGTTGCAGGTATCGGTGTTCCTCAGATCACAGCTGTTATGGACTGCTATGAGGTTGCCAATCGTTTTGGAATTCCTATTATTGCTGATGGCGGCATCAAGTATTCCGGAGATATTACCAAGGCCATTGCGGCAGGTGCCAATGTGTGTATGATGGGAAGCATCTTTGCCGGTTGTGATGAGAGCCCGGGAACCTTTGAACTGTATCAGGGAAGAAAATATAAGGTCTATCGTGGCATGGGTTCTATTTCAGCTATGGAGAACGGCAGCAAGGACCGTTACTTCCAGGAAGATGCCAAGAAGCTTGTTCCGGAGGGAGTAGAAGGACGTGTGGCTTATAAGGGAATGGTAGAAGATACTGTATTCCAGCTTATGGGTGGTCTTCGCTCCGGAATGGGATACTGTGGTGCCGAGAATATTGAGATGCTTAAGACTACCGGTAAATTTATCAAGATTTCCGCTGCATCCCTTAAGGAATCACATCCTCACGACATTCATATCACGAAAGAGGCTCCTAACTACAGTGTAGATGACAAATAAAGAATAAATTCTGTCTTGAAATATGAAATAAAGTATTGTACTATAATAACGATGTGAAAAACTATCACAATAGCTGCATGACTGGCGGAAGTAGGAGTACCTACAGGGAGTGCAGGGAATATATGTGAGCCGACCGCCTGGGCAGCCTGGAGAGAAAGGGCTTCCCAGGCTTTTTTATGGAAAAAAGGAGAAAGATTATGGAAATGTTATCCCTGGAAAAAGAACTGAAAGAGAATTCCTATCCCGGAAGAGGAATTGTCATTGGACGTTCTGCAGATGGCAAAAAGGCTGTGACAGCTTATTTTATCATGGGCAGAAGTGAAAACAGCAGAAACCGTGTGTTTGTGGAAGAGGGAGAAGGAATCCGCACTCAGGCTTTTGATCCTTCCAAACTTACAGATCCCAGCCTTATCATTTATGCACCTGTCCGTGTTCTGGGAAATAAGACGATTGTAACAAATGGTGATCAGACTGACACGATCTTTGATGGAATGGATAAACAGCTTACTTTTGAGCAGTCTTTAAGATCCAGGGAATTTGAACCGGATGGTCCAAATTACACACCACGTATTTCAGGTGTCCTTCATGTTGAAGGCGGAAAGTTCAGTTATGCCCTGTCTATTTTGAAGAGTAATAACGGAAATCCGGATTCCTGTAACCGGTATACTTTTGCATATGAGAATGCGCCGGCAGGAGAGGGACATTTCATTCATACCTATAAATGCGACGGCAATCCTCTTCCAAGCTTTGAAGGAGAACCCAAACTGGTGGCGATACCTGATGATCTGGATGAATTTGCAGGAATGCTCTGGAACAGCTTAAATGAAGATAACAAAGTTTCTTTATTTGTAAGATACATTGATATTGAAACAGGAAAGTATGAAAGCAGGATTATTAACAAGAATAAATAATCTTTCAGAAAAAACGGAGGAATAAATCGTGAAAGAATTTGAATTAAAATATGGCTGCAACCCCAATCAGAAACCTGCCAGAATTTATGTGGCTGATGGTTCCGAACTTCCTGTGAGTGTTCTCTCAGGAAGACCAGGATATATTAACTTTCTTGATGCTTTAAACGGATGGCAGCTTGTACGGGATTTGAAAAGGGCAACCGGCCTGCCTGCTGCAGCTTCTTTTAAACATGTATCCCCTGCCGGAGCTTCCGTTGGTCTTCCTCTTACAGAAACTCTTGCAAAAATTTACTGGGTAGATGATATGGACTGGAAGAACTTTTCCCCACTGGCCTGTGCGTATGCCAGAGCAAGAGGGGCAGACAGAATGTCTTCCTTTGGGGATTTTATATCTCTTTCTGATGTTTGTGACAGAGATACAGCACTTCTCATTAAAAGGGAAGTGTCTGACGGTGTGATTGCACCAGGATATACGAAAGAAGCTTTGGAAATTCTCAGCGTAAAGAAAAAAGGAAATTATAATATTATCCAGATCGATGAAAACTATGTTCCTGCTCCTCTGGAACACAAGGAAGTATTTGGAGTGACCTTCGAGCAAGGCCGTCAGGAGCTGGTGATTGATGATGCAATGCTTGCCAATATTGTGACAGAGAATAAGAGTCTTACAGAAGAAGCAAAGCGTGATATGAAGATCTCCCTGATTATTCTGAAATATACCCAGTCCAATTCCGTATGTTTTGTAAAAGACGGACAGGCCATCGGAGTAGGCGCCGGCCAGCAGTCCCGTGTACATTGTACCCGCCTTGCAGGACAGAAGGCAGATAACTGGTATCTTCGTCAGTGTCCCAAGGTGCTTGAGCTTCCATTTAGAGATTCCATTTCCCGTGCAGAGAGAGATAATGCCATTGATGTTTATATCGGGGATGAATATATGGACGTTCTGGCAGATGGAGAATGGGAGAAAACCTTTACTTCCAGGCCTGAAGTATTCACCAGGGAAGAAAAAAGAGCATGGCTGGATCAGATGACAGAGGTAACCCTTGGTTCTGATGCATTTTTCCCATTCAGTGATAACATTGAACGTGCTCATAAAAGCGGAGTTAAGTATGTTGCTCAGCCGGGCGGTTCCGTCCGTGATGATGCTGTGATCGAAACCTGTAATAAATACAATATGGTCATGAGTTTCACAGGAATCAGACTGTTCCATCATTAAATTATTTCAGGCTGCGGGAAAGTCAAAGGTATTTCCTCAGCCTG
>JAXEUE010000057.1:0-7075 GCA_034115005.1 Blautia sp. | reverse complement strand
GACAAAACCTACGCCGACGCGATTATCCGCCGACTGGTTGCACACTCCTATCGTCTGGAGATGAATGGACGAGATATGACCCAGCCATCATAATGGCATTGTAGTTATTCATTCTGTTTGGAGCGGAACGCTGTTCCGATGATGCGGAATATGCATCAAAGATCAGTGGGAAGCTTTATCGCTTCTCACTAACTTGATGTGGACGGCTTGCGCTCAGGTCGCTGAAACTTTTTGAAAAACTTTTTCTATGGGATTTGGAATGAGCCGAAAGGTTCGGAGACATGAAAAAAGCCCCTGACTATCGGTTAGGATAGCCAAGGGGCTCTGACTTGGTTTACTTATTTTTAATGAATGAATTTCTTTCTACTTACTGCTGTTTTTCGACTGCAAATACTAAATCCTGCAACGTCTTACCTATAACAACCTCTGCATTGTTTTGGTCAATATTTCGCCTAGCCTCAAGAACTTTTTTATAGGCTGCCAAATTAATTTCAACATGCTCAGTGTATTTCCTTACGGCAGAGTGATATTTTATATCTATCGAGATTTTATTCTCTTCACCAGATACATTATCCTGTCGAATGCATGTCATAAATGAGTAGTTTGGCGGAATAGTGTTTCCACGAAAATCTTCGAAGACCGTAATATAATTTTCCACTTGAATTTTCTCTGCATTTTTATCTAATTCGATATTATCGATAATCGCTGCTGATTGCCCGTAATTCTTAAAACGAAGATAAAAAGCATTACCAATATGCTCAATCTGAGCGGTTATATAAGGTCTACTCGATTCTTCGAGCATCTTAGAATTTTGGCGAAGCGTTCGCAAAGAGATCCAGACAGACACAATCGCAGTTGCTGCAGTAATTACTGACAACACATTTTCAGATACAAATTGTAAAATACTATTTAATATATTTCCCAAATCGCTCCCCCTGTCTGTTTTTACATTTCCGAATATAGCTATGGAAGAATTTTCTTGGCTCTCAATATTTCAAAATATATACTTTCTTCTATATCACTTCTCAGCATTCGAATATTATTATATGCACCTTTTTGAATCGCATTCGAATAGAAATCCAGCAATTCTTCTTTAGGAACCATTCCTTGTTCTTCCGGGCTTAATTCATCAAACACTCTCTTAAATGATATCTCCGCAATGCGAATACGGTCTGCTTCACTTATCTGTTCAAATCGTAGAACCTTAGTAAATCTTGAGTAAATGGCTGAACCCAGATTTTTCTCTGCATCTTCCTCCGTCAAAAAATTTGAAGTGCATATAATAATACAATCAGACACATCGACTCTATAGTTTTTATCGACAAATTCTCCTTCATCAAACATCTGATAGAAAGCATTATAAAATCCGGGTGACACCTTATCAAACTCATCGAGTAATATAAGGTTACTCTTTCGCCGGATCAATCGCCGGGCCAAGCTATCTTCACCATGTCCACCTCCAAAAATATACTGTACAGCATTGTTGGTCTGTTGCATTGAGAACTGGATTCTAACCATGCCATTTCCGATACAGTCCCCGATGAAATTCGCGGTTTCTGTTTTTCCAATACCTGAAGTGCCCAAAAATAAAAGTGTTGCTGGTTTTTTTCTATGCTTCTTAATGAGTGAATATATTGCAGGTAAGATATCTTGAATTACATGCGGTTGGCCGATGACTGCCTTATCATATCCTTTAGATATTTTCATGAGAGCTTCTTCTGTAATTTTAGGATATTCAGTTTTATGTTCCTCAATCTTGCCTACGTATGTTCGTTTAATATCATCATAGATCTGAAGCGGTGGATTGCACATCCATACATTGCTAACTTTTAGTCGAAGATTCTCGATGACATTAATTGAGAATCCCATCAAAGCCCATTCCTGAATGCCACCATAGTCATCAGTATGAATAATGAGATTTTCCACTTCCAGTGGCGGATCTGTGTTATCAACTCCATCGACTTTAATCTTTGTTTGATTTATATGGTTAAACACATCAACAAGATAAGTAGGATGCTGTATTCCAGCTATTGCATCTTCAAAGTCCTTATCTGATCCCCAGAAAACTTCTACCTTTTCAACCATTACTGTAAAACTCCCGATATTACGGCATCATAAACATCCAGAACATCTGCTTTTTCAGTCTCATTCTGTCGTTTATAGTCAAGTCTCTCCGGGGTCTTCGCTCCAAATTCAAACTCTTTACTCACATCCAATTCATCAAGCGAAATCTGCCCCACTTTGATTGCATAATAGGTAAGTTCCATTTTGGGCAAGTCAGACATTGTATATCCGTTTCTGAAAGCTTGACGATTAAATCTAATAATGAATTTTTTGCCATTAGCAACACCAACAAATTCGTAGAATCCACGTCCCTTATCTAATGCCTGTTCCAACTTTGCGGGATCAATCTTTAGTGTGCTCCCATCAAGATCAACTTTTCCATCCATCATTGACATATATGGTGCCATAAGCATGAAGTACGAAAAAGAATTCTTGACCGGTTTTACTGTGATTTTCTCGAATACCTCAATTCCTTTACATCTTTTGTTTTTCGATCGTCTAACATCAGCTTTAAGAATCGATACAAAATCAGACAGTAATGTATTTTCTAAAATGTTCTTTACTATCCTATCCCTTTTATGCGATATTTCAGCACTGGCCTTTCCTGATACAGTAAGATCTATTCCGGAAAAAATGCTGAAAATCTTTGCGATACCTTTTGTATCAGTTCCAGCCTTCGCATCGATAGCTGCTTCAGCATCAGCATTTGAATGTAGTTCACTTAAAAACTCACTAGTTTTCTTTAATTCCCCACCCGCTATAATTTGTAAAAAATCAGAGACGAACGGCTCATCAAAATATATAACTTTAAGGAAATCTCCGGGTTCCATTCTCATTCCTCCTGTTTAATATTTTCATTTTATACTATTTATTATGTAAGCGTAAAATCCTGCACCTGCCGCAAAAGCAACGCCGCTTTTCAGCGGCGCTTGGAATGGCAGTTATCCGGAAGTTCTTTCGACCAGGGCAGTAACCTATCAAGTTCTGCCACCGGCGCAGCGTCTATGGTTCCATATTTCCTGCGAAGCTCCGGAAGCACGGTGAGGAGGGGAGTGAAGTACCAGAACGGATTCAGGTGATTCGCCTTGGCGGTCTCGACAATAGAATAGATCCCGGCACCACGTTCGGTATTAAAGAACAGCCAGTTTTCCGGCCGACCGTAAACGGGCGGATTGCTCTCTCGGCTGCCGAATTGTCGATCGGGGCCTCTCCATCATCCAGAAAAACACGGAGGTATTTTTCCTGATGGATGCAGTAATTAAGACCTGAGCGTGTCTTCCCTTTCGGAAGGGTCGCATCCGTCTCCGCTTCCTGTTTTGCCCACGCAAAGAATGCATCCACCAGAGGCTTCGCATGCTCCTGTCTCTGCCGATGTCGTTCCTGCGGTGTGAGTTCCTTCAGCGTCCCTTCGATGTGGTAGATCGCTGCGATGAAGGTCAGCGCCTTGTATGCGACCGATTGTTTTATCGCTTCTTCGTTCGTTTTACCGATTGCCTTGATCGCATCGGCAAAGGACCTTCGGCCATGTACCTTATCTTAGAACTCGAATAAGGTACATCATGCCCGACGAGATTACACGGATGCGATCATAGCTCTTGCCAAAGAGGAGAAACAGAAAGCCAGGAACACGATAGCCTATCAGGCACTGACCCGAATCGCAGCAATATACAAACTTGAAGATACACTTCGGGATCTTTCGGCAGAGAAGAGGCTCAGGAAGCGGCAGAAAGGAATCGCGCCGCTCGTTGATGAATTTTTCACGTGGGTAAAGCAATGCATCAGCGACACCACGGTTCTTCCGCGTGGAAAAACGGCACAGGGGTTGAATTACTGCATTGATCAGGAGAGATATCTCCGTGTCTTCCTCACAAATGGGAATGTCCCCATAGACAACTCAGCATCAGAACGGGCCATTCGGCCGTTTACGATCGGAAGGAAGAACTGGGTACTCATTGATTCCATCAGTGGAGCCCAGTCCAGTGCGATCATCTATTCCCTGGTAGAGACTGCTAAACTCAATAACCTCAATGTGTTCTGTTATCTGGAGCACCTCCTTACCGAGCTGCCAAAGCTCGCCGATGAAAAAGACACAACAAAGCTTGAACCATTGTTACCATGGACAGATCAGCTACCCGAAAAGTGTCACAAACCGCGCCGCTGATGAAAGTCAGCGGCCTTTCATTTGACCGGGGCGGATGATTTGACGTTTACGGCAATTTACACACAAATCTGGACTTGACTATATTTGTTACAAAAATGCTTGACCACAACAGGTTGGAAAAACGATGATGACGATGATAATTTCTAGTACAGAGATAAAGCCAGGACTTTTTGTCTTGGCTCAATTTACATGCATCCACCCATGGTAAGAATAACTTTAGTATGCTTAAAACCTTTATTCTTGCTACTGCATTCCATTACTATATAATAATCGTCATCATCTTCTGCTCTAACAACAATTCCCTGGGAATACTCAGTTTTCCAAAGCGGGCCAACACCATAATATGGAGCTACAACTTCATTTGTTGGGTTAGGCATCTCATAACTTAAATTGTTTTTAAATAACCACGCATGATAGTTCTTCAACGCTGGCGGAGCTCCCATAATTTGAAAAGAAGTCATGATGGCAGTCTGAAACTGTAATTCTTCTTCAAGATTAATCACATATTTCTCAGTAGGATCTAGTTGATATTCACCATTATCATTATTTCTACTCTTATCTATATCATTCAACGATATCTTTTTCATATCAGTTTCCTTCCTCGTTTGGTCTAGTACCCGCATAAGGTCGCGGTTGCGATACATATTGATCTATCTTCAAAAATGATTCTCCCAATTCGTTTAAGCTTAATACAAGCATGTACTCTGCCACCTCTCCTGCATGATCTATATATCGCATAGGATCAAGTGATGCTCTGAACTCTTCAAATGAATCCCCTACTTCAATCCACTCATCCTCTTCTTTGTCATAATAGCAATGCAATTCACGCCATAGTGCCTCATCTATTTCCTCGTAATATTCATCATCAGCAATGAAATTTGCCCACGGAAATAATCTAGGAAAAACATCTGTATATACGGTATACGGAAACCAATATGGATAGGAATACTTCTTAATTGAATTACCATCATCAACAATTAATTCGATTTCTCCTTTACCGCTACACTTATTAACCCATTCATTAGAATGAAGCTTTACTTGTCCTCCCTCCTGAATTATCTGCATAAATTTCTTTTGCGATAGCAGAAAATTGTAGTTTGTTATATGCTCCGGCAAATTTGTATATGTGAGCAATAACTTATTTGAGATATCATCCAAAAATACCTGATCTGTCGGGACGTTAACATAATATCCTTTTCCAGTTCCTCCACAGGTTTTTTGAATAGTATCAACCGATAATTTTTGCCAAATACACATATCATCTTTTGGATTATAAAGTACAACTATACAAGGCAAGGTATTAGTGGTCCAATAATTATACTGTCTGTCATCTATATCACGAAAAACAACATAATCTCCTTTATTCTCTTTGAAATAGCTCTCCCCACTCTTTATTTGAAGAGCAAGAAGCTGTTGAACTTTGCCATCTGTATCCGTACGTTCCATATGAGCATCTATTCCTATATCATCAATAGGTTGTTCTCTAAACATCCACTCTGTTTTTGCAGCTATCAACGAACAGTATGAAACACCTATACGTTCTGTAGTATTTGCCATTTTCTGTCCCCAAATTTATCTATAAATCTATTTCTTCAGCATTAACAAACCAATCCCTCTTAATATCAGTGCTATCACCAAGGCGCAATATCAAGTTTTCATCACAAACAAAGCTTGCGTGCTTCCAATCTTTGTATGACCTAACTATAGCATTTATCAAAAATATAATAGTTTTTTCTATCTCTGATTCCGATTGGATTGGCTAAATCAAAAATCACTTCCGAAAGCGGAATTAAATATTCAATACAATAATACCTGCTATTATTGGATGAAGATTACGGGCTCCCCGGTAGCACATGTCCGGACTTTGGGAAGAATGATTCCAGATAATTGGGAAGCAATCCTTATAATGATTTTAAGCATCAATCCAGATGCAAATTCATTATAAGGAGGGTCACTTATGACCAAGTATCGCGAAATCCTGAGGCTATCAGCCTTAGGGCTAACACTGCGTGAAATTGCAGCCAGTCTGCAGGTCTCGCAACACACCATCATCGACGTCCGGCGCCGGGCTAAAGAGTTATCTCTCAGCTGGCCGTTGGACGAAAGTTACACCGACGCTGAGCTTCAACGGGTGATGTTCCCAAAGGCTCTATCGTCGACAAGCACGAAACGGATGCCGGATTATGACTACATCCGGAAGGAACTGCTCCGCAACGGCGTCAACAAAAAGCTCCTTTGGACGGAATACCTTGAGGACTGCAAGACTGCCGGCGATGATCCGCTCATGTATTCCCAGTTCTGTTATCACATCCAGCAGAACGAGCAGAAGCGGAACGCCACAATGCACCTTCTCAGAAAGCCCGGCGAACAGATCGAGGTTGATTGGGCCGGAGATCCTGCCGAGATTATCGATCCGTACACTGGCGAAATCACAAAGGCGAGGATCTTTGTCGGCGTAATGGCCTACAGTCAGTACGCCTTCGTAGAAGCTTTCATCAACGAGAAGGAACGCGCTTGGATCACAGCACATGTCCACATGTATGAGTTTTTCGGTGGTGTAACGCCGATTCTGGTTCCGGATAATGCCCCAACAGCGACGAACCGGAAGCAGAGCGACAAGTATGAGCCGGTATTTATCCAGTCCTATCAGGAACTGGCGCAGCATTACAACACAGCTATTATCCCGGCGCGGGTCCGTACTCCAAAGGATTATCGGCGAAAAAGTGTTATCGGCAATTTCGGTATATAAAGCTTAATGCAAGCAGTTAATTCTTTGATTGTATCATCTTGATTGCTGATAACACTTTTCTCAGTTCACTCAATTGATATCCTATTCTTGACCGCTATGAT
>JAXEUE010000056.1:0-5149 GCA_034115005.1 Blautia sp. | reverse complement strand
GCCTGTTGCCCTCCCATAGAGCGGATTTTTCTCCGCCAGCAGTTCTTTCTCGATAAAACTCATGGCGCTGCCGCACAGGATTATCATCACGTTCTTTTCTTTTAGTTCTGTATCCCATAAGTTCTGCAGGATAGAGGGGATACTCCTGTTCCCCCTGCACATGTATGGAAACTCATCAATCACTACCAGCCTCTTCTTCTCCCCGTATGGCAAATCTGCGATTGAACGGAAGGCCGTCTCCCAGTCCGGAAATTCTGACAGATACCGTCCTGCAGGGATGTTCTCCTTCAGCATGCTTCTGGAAAATCTTGCAATCTGAATTCTGTCTGTACTTTGTGTACAGGAATAGAAAACATGCGGTTTATCTTTACAGAATTCCCTCAGCGTCTCCGTTTTTCCCACACGCCGCCTTCCATAAAGGACGACAAGTTGTCCCTTACTGTCTTCGTACCTGTCCTTCAAGAATCCCAGTTCCTTCTCTCTGCCGATGAACATATCACACCTCCATATATAGAATCCAGATTATTAAATCACGATTTAGTAAATCATAATTCTATTATATCCATATTTCAAAAAAATACAAGGCCGGGTGCATAATAGCGGGTGTTTTCCACTAAAGACAGAACTTACACTCTTACAAAACCCTCCATGTAAACTTCAAGGTCTGAACCCCGTCATTACTTTGTGTATGATATTCAAAAAAAGTATATCTATATATGTTATATCTATATAATATACACAATAAATTACTATACTATATACTTTCTTACATCTTACACAAAAAACGCGTTCTAAGCACTTCCGAATGCGTTCATGAAATAAAATTTATGCCTCACACTCTATACAAAAAAATCAATTTTCTTGTGTAAACCGTGTAAGTTGTAAGCCACCTCAAATCTTTTTTCATCTTTAAAAAATCCAGCATATTAAATACGGGCCTAGAAACCACAACCGAAATACCAGACCCAAGGAGGAAAAAATCATGAAAAAAGCAGAAACAACTACAGAGAAAAAAAGCAGACAGGAAATCATCAGTGAACTGACAGACGGGCTGGAAGAATCCATAAAAGGCTTTATGGAAGGAGATAAATATAAAAACTTCCTTGCCAAGATGTCACAGTTCCATAATTATTCTTTAAACAATCAGTTACTGATTGCAATCCAGAGGCCCGATGCCACCAAGTATTATCGCATACACATTGTCAGTCAAAAATCCTCGTAATATCCCTATACCGGTTTACCACCCGGTAAATCTCTACATACTCTTCTCCCACTTTATAAATAATCACATAATTTTCCCAAACTGCATACTTGTAATCTGTTCGGAAACTAACTCTTTTGGAGAGATCTGCACCTATCCCCGGAAACATTTGAATATTCTCAAATTTACCATAAATTTCTTTAATCGTCTTTGCAGCATATTCTGCATTATCCTCGGCAATATACTCACGAATTTCTTTTAAATCCGTTACAACCAGTGGGTTAATTCGTAATTTCAGCATAGTCTATTCCCCCACAAGTGCTTTTAATTCATCCAAGCTAAGCCAGCCTTCACCGTCTTTGACTGCCTCCTCTGCCTCCTGCAATTTCATTAATAGCTTTTTCTCTGCACGATCACGCTCATAATCTTCTATATCAAGCACAACAAACCGTCCTCTGCCATTCTTAGTAAGATATACAGGTTCACCTTTGCGACAGTTTTTCAGGACTTCATTATAATTTCTCAAATCAGATACCGGTAAAATATTTGCCATATTCTTTCTGCTCCTTCCTTGATTCCATATTGTTTCTGCTATCTATATTATACACAAAAAGCTGTAAAATTCAACGTGAATTTTTACAGCTTTTATCTGTCTTTCCATTTATTCTGATATAATCATTCTATCAATCTATGATCCTACCGTTGTTTCTATTTGATCGGATATTGACTTTTACATGCTGTGGATAAACATTTTTGTACCTATATATGCTTAATACAATACCCATTAATCCATAAGAAACAATAATATAACTTCCTCCTGCAGACAAGAATGGCAGAAATGTCGCTGTTGGCGGAAGTGCCCCTAAATTTTCCAATACATTTATCAGAAAACTTACAAGAAATATTATGCCGCATCCACATCCCATCATCATACCTAACTGGTTTTTTTGCTTCATTGCCATGTTAAAAATAGCAAAAATCAACACAGCTAAAACACAACATAAAAGAATCGCTGCAATCATACCGTACATGGATGATAAATAAGTCAATATATAATCTGCATTAAACTCAGGCAAAGTTCCGGATACATCTGCACCACTGCTTCCTATCAGTTTATTTGTTGTCAAAAGGGAACGTAATGTTGCCGTCAGATAATTTTCATCTCCATTATTAGAAATAAATACCTGTATACGTGCTTTCTGATAGGATGCTAAACCATTTCCCCAATACGCCATAAGGAAAGCCACAACCGGCATGACCATGAAAATTCCCCAAAGTCCACCAATTGTTTTTTTCTTCTGTACAATAAACCAATCTTTTTGAATAGCTATTGTTAACATAACAAGCATTGATATCAACATCAGACCTGCTGTCATGATTGACGGTAACCGCAAGACAAGGATAACCGGCATAACCATCCATGCAACGGCTTTAATCAATCCCTTATAAGCCAATCCATGATATTTATAAATGACTCCTCCATAAATTGGAACATAAAACAGCATGAATGCCTGTACGGATATATTTCGTCCTCCTAAAAACAAGAAATATCTCATTCCATTTACAGTGCTTCCAAATAACAAGGTCAGTAAACACATCACTAATAATATGACTGCAATTACCTTTGAAAATCTTGCTAATAATGTATAATCCAAAAAGTATAAAGCCATCATAACGACAATTCCCACCATGACATGAATTATATATCCATTGGAAATAGATATATCATTTCCGTTAATATGCCTGGCAATCATTGTATGTATCAGAATACCAGCTATACTAATTAAGGTAATCATAAGAAGAAGCTTCCATGCAATCTGAGGCTTATGAATACGATCAAGGGAAATTCCAGTTTCAATCGGATCCCCCATATCCTTAACAGCCTCTTTTTCTGCACACTCATAATTCATGCCAGCATGAATATTTGCCTCAATCTGATCTTCCATATGATTCTGCAATTCCAGTCGTATGTATGGTCGGGCCTTCTTGCAGCGAATCTGTTCTAACAATGTCTTCAAATATTCATCCATAAATCACACCTCCAATGCAAGAACATTCGATACTGCTTCCGAATACTCCCTCCATTCTTCCGTTTTCTTCTCCAGAAGTTTTCCTCCCTGTTTTGTCAGACTATAATACTTTCTGGTTTTGCCGCCAATTTCTTGTTCATATACCACCAACAAACCTTTCTCTTCAAGACTGTGCAATAGTGGATATAGCGTTCCAGCCTTCAATTCAAACACATTCTTAGATTTTTGACGTAATGTATCTATCATCTCATAGCCGTACATGTCCTTTTCAGATAACAGTTTCAAAATAAGCATCGTCATACTTCCAGAAACTAATGATTTTTCAATAGCCATAAACTTCACCCTCCTTATGTAGATGTTCTATATATCGGTCATCTATATAATATACAGATATTTATCAGATGTCAAGAATTTTTATCATATTATAAGCAATCTAGACTATAATCACTTTGCTGTCTAATTTGCATTTTCGCCTGACACTTCGTTTCTGTCTTCTCTCACTTCCTACCCATATACAATCTCTGTAAGCACCATTTCCTCTGCTGTAGTCCTTATTCCATTCATCTTTCGTACCCATAGCATCGGCTGTTCCGCCTTCAACTGTTCCGTAACTCTCTCTTTTTCTGCTATTTGTATTACCAGTACCTCCATCCGCTCATGCGCTTCCCGATCTACCCTGTTCAGATGTTTATTAAGCTTCCCTTGTAGCATCAACATCTGATAGTACGGTTTTTTATGCTCCATCAGATAAGTTTTCCGAAGCATTCCATCTGCTCCGGCAGAATTCGGTATAAGCCTTGACCTTTTCCAGAAGTAAGGACAGAATAAAATAATCCAAAATCCGGATCATAATGAATGTCCTGAAGATAGTTTCTTACATTCTCAGTATACATAGGATTTGTCACCCTAAATGTTTTCGTTACTCTAAAACTGTCTCCTTCAAAATATCCGATGTAGAAGGTAGGATTAAGAGCATAGGAGGTGATACCATCGTTTTCGTAATTACCAAGAATGAAACGATTGCCCTCATAATGTGAAATGCTTCCAATGTATCCGTCAACATTATAGGTCGCAAGCACCTCACCGTCCAGAGAAAGTTTCACGATTGTATGCATTTTTATCTCAGGAAAGTCACTTTTTACATATGCAGTCACATATAGCGCATTATTATAATAGGTCATTCCGTTTCCGTGTCCCATATTTTCAAATACACCTGCTTTAGGAGCAATTTTGGTAAAAGAGTCGGGATTGATGTCATTCGCTTTAAACAATACGCTGCACTTATCTTGAAGAGCATTAGCACTTGTATTTGTGGAAATACAATATCCTGTTGTGCCGACAAGTGCCAAAGTGCCCGGATTATTGCATACATAACTATTTCCGTTAAAAGTTCCGGAAAGAGCCGGGATTGTACTGATTGGGTTGCAGCTAAACTGATAAGTATTCATATCTTCTTTGGAAAAAGTTACGTTTTCAAAATAGAATACTCCATCATTACTTTTACCGTCGGATTCTACCACATTTGCAGCTACAAACATTTTTTCAATGTGAGATCCTTTTGATGCAATGTAAAGCTTTTTTGTAAATGGATTGAATGTCATGCCGTATGCAACGTAATCCTGGAATTTTTTCTTTTCACGCAGTATGAAACTCCTTTGCTAATACCATACCTGACAGATTGGTTCCTGATAAAGCATTCGGCACCTCTGTAATTTTTGCAATCTGGTCTTCTGATAAAAATTCCTTCTAAATTATTATAAAAGCTAATTTGTATAATTCTAAGTTTTCAAAATAATTATCCTAGATTATTCACGGCACAGCCGTAAAAGTGGCTGAAAACCACATAGTTTCTATATTTTAACTGAATATTGCTTTTCACCTATCAGGTGAATGAAAAAAGAGCATCCATTTGTGGTAA
>JAXEUE010000055.1:0-5269 GCA_034115005.1 Blautia sp. | reverse complement strand
TCCAAAACCTGCAAGAAGAAAACTGTAACTGATGATTTTAAGTGCCGGAATTCCTATTTCAAGCATAGTATCAGATGCATTAAACATACCAAGCAGTGTTCCCGGTATGATATGGAATAAGATACACCCGATCACCATGATCCCTGTGGCATAAGTTACACTGAGTTGAACAGTCTTTACAATACGTCCCGGTTTCCTGGCCCCGAAATTATAGGCAACAATAGGAATCATCCCGTTATTCATACCAAATATAGGCATAAATATAAAGCTCTGCAGCTTGTAATAGGCACCAAATACTGCCGTTGCCGTTGAAGAAAATCCCATAAGCAGCTTATTCATGCCAAAATTCATCACAGAACTGATAGACATCATAAATATGGATGGAATACCAACACTGTAAATATGTTTCACGATTTTCCAGGAAGGCCGGTAACGTAAAGGAGAAATATGAAGTTCCGTATTCACCTTACGGTTCAGAAAAAGCCCGATACACGCTGCAATAACCTGACCTGTAACAGTTGCAATAGCTGCTCCTGCCACTTCCAGTCTTGGGAAACCAAACAATCCGAAGATCAAGATCGGATCCAGAATAATATTAATAACAGCACCTATCATCTGAGTGATCATAGAATAAATGGTCTTGCCCGTAGACTGGAGAAGCCTTTCAAATGTCATCTGGAAAAATAGTCCAAATGATATCATCCCGATAATACGAATATACTGAAGTCCATATACTGCGATCTGCGGATCAGAAGCATTCACAGTCTGACTGGAAATGAACATTTTTCCAAAGATAAGCACCAATAAAGAAAAACCTGCAAAGCTTGCACCTGCCAGCCATATTCCATTGTTTGCCGCCTTATTAGCGTAATCTTGTCTTTTCTCTCCAAGAGCCTTGGAAACCACCGCATTCATACCTACTCCCGTTCCACTTCCCACTGCTATCATAAGATTCTGCATAGGAAAGGCAATTGATACGGCAGTCAGGGCACTTTCTCCTATTTTTGCCACAAAAATACTGTCTACAATGTTGTACAGTGCCTGTACCAGCATTGAAAGCATCATAGGTACAGACATAGAGATCAGAAGTTTTGAAATAGGCATTACTCCCATTTTATTTTCCTGCATTGATACCTGCTGTTCTTCCAATGAAATTTCTCCTCCGTAATAATCTGATAATATATTTTATAAGAACAATAGCAATATGTCAATAAAAAACAGGTATGAAACCTGTCATCGGAAATTCATACCTGTTTCTTTCTCTATTTAAAAAGATTCCTTATTCTGCCTCTGTTGTTTCTTCTGCTGCGACTTCTGTTGTTTCTTCTGTTGTTTCTTCTGTATCTTCGCTTTCTTCAAACGGGATTACAGCTCCATCATAAGTATTATTGATGTATTCTTTGATTTCGTCAGATTTCAGGGCTGCAACAAGTGCCTTGATACCTTCATCATTTTCATTTCCTTCTTTAACTGCAATAACATTTACATATGTTTTTGCTGCTTCAGAATCAGATTTTTCATATGCCAGTGCATCTTTTCCAACTGAGAATCCAGCTTCAAGTGCATAGTTTCCGTTTAATACAACGTATGCTGTTTCATTGACAACACGTGCAACCTGTGCGGCTTCCAGTTCAACGATATCAATATTGTAAGGATTATCCACAATATCATTCTTTGTTGCTTCCAGTCCAGCGCCATCTTTCAGAGTAATGATACCATTATCCTGAAGAAGAAGAAGGGCTCTGGCTTCATTTGTAGTGTCGTTTGGGACTGCAATGGAATCACCATCTGCAATATCATCCAGGCTCTTCTTTGTTCCAGGATAAATACCAAATGGCTCATAATGAATACCGCCGGCGTTTACAAGATGAGTTCCTTTTTCTTCATTAAAGCTGTTCAGATAAGGAATGTGCTGGAAATAGTTGGCATCAAAGTCACCACTTTCAACAACCTCATTGGGCTGAACATAATCATTAAATACAGTAACTTCCAGATCATATCCTTCTTTTTCAAGAATCGGTTTTACCTGTTCCAGGATTTCAGCATGAGGAGTTGCGGATGCTGCAACTTTAATTGTCTTTTCATCATCTGCTGCAAATACATTGAATCCCAGTGAGCTGACAAATAATGCTCCTGTAAGTGCTGCTGCTACTAATTTTTTCATAATATTTTCCTCCGTTTTCTTTTGAATTCTTTTTATTATGCTTTTCTTTTATCTAAACGATTGGCAATGGCCATACCCACAGACTGAAAAACCTGTACAAGCAAGACCAGAAGAACAACCGTTACGATCATAATTCCTTCTTCATATCTGTAATATCCATACCGCACTGCAATATCTCCAAGGCCGCCGCCGCCGATACAGCCAGCCATAGCAGAATATCCAAGAATGGTACCGATAGCAATGGTAGCACCTGTGATAAGGGAAGTTCTGGCCTCCACCAGAAGAACTTTCATCACAATACTCAGGTCACTGGCTCCCATAGACCTGGCTGCCTCGATCACACCCTGATCCACTTCCTTAAGTGAAGATTCCACCATTCTGGCAATAAACGGAATTGCTGCCACAACCAGCGGAACAATAGTAGCCGTAGAACCATAACTTTTTCCCACAATAGATCTGGTAAGAGGCTGGATCAGAATCAGAAGGATCAGAAATGGAATACTTCTTGTAATATTTGCTATGACATCAAGAATTTTATATAGCATAGCGTTAGGTCTTAATCCATCCTTGTCTGATATAGCCATCAAAACCCCCATGGGAATTCCGAAAAGATATCCAACTACTGTAGAAACCAGAGTCATATAAAGTGTTTCTCCGATTCCCACAATGATCATATTCACTACTGTCTCATCCCACATAATCCATTGCCTCCCCTACTGAAAGTCCTCTTTCTGTGAGAAATTTCTTCATTGCTTCCACATTGGCGCTGTCCTTTGCAAACTGAAGGATCATTTCTCCACGGGCTTTACCACCCACATTTTTTGTATCAGCTTTCAGAATGTTCACAGGTTCATGGAATGTGAGAACCAGGTTGGCGATCACCGGTTCAAAAGCTGAATTCTCTGTAAATACAATTCTGATAATCTCTCCATTCTGAATCAGTTCTCCATTTGACGAACCTGGTTTTCTGGAATCTGATTCAACATCCTTCCTGATCAATTCTCTGGCAACTTCTGAGCGGGGATTACTGAAGATTTCGGAAACCAGCCCTTTCTCTACCACTTCTCCCTCTTTCATAATAGCCACATGGTTACAGATCTCACGAACTACCGACATCTGATGTGTTATAATAACAATAGTAATTTTAAAACGCTCGTTAATGTCTTTCAGAAGCTCCAGTATGGAGGATGTTGTCTGGGGATCCAGTGCACTGGTAGCTTCATCGCAAAGAAGAATCTTTGGATTGGAAGCAAGCGCCCTTGCAATGGCCACCCTCTGCTTCTGCCCACCGGAAAGCTGTGACGGATAAGCATGCTGCTTATCAGCCAGACCTACGATTTCCAGAAGCTCCTTTGCTTTTTCTCTGGCTTCTGCTTTCTTTTTCCCCTGAATATAAAGGGGAAAACAAACATTTTCCAGAACGGATTTCTGCATCAGAAGGTTAAAATGCTGAAAGATCATTCCTATATTTTTTCTCTGTCCCCGTAATTCCTGTTTGGATAAATCTCCAAGGGACTTTCCATCAATTAAAACCTGCCCACTGGTAGGTGTCTCAAGATAATTCATACATCGTACCAGTGTACTTTTACCTGCGCCGGACATTCCGATGATTCCGTAAATATCACCGGATCCGATTTCAAGACTTACATTTTTCAGTGCTTCAACTGTTCCATCCTTTGTCTGGAAAGTCTTACACACATTCTCAATTACAATTTCGGACATTTCATTACCTCTTTATGGTTTCCTCGTTTGATATGGATAATATATCATCCTGAATAAGGAATGTAAAATTCATAAATATTATGGCCAGTTATAGTTTCATTCTATATCTTTCTTATTTTTCAAATTGACCATCAAATACAACCTTTTCTGCAATTCTTGCCGCATCCTTTATACAATCTGAGCAGGAACGGAGAACCTTTCCTGTATTGATACCCTTTAACTCCTTACAGACCACGCTTCCATTCTGACCTTTAAATTCATTTAAAATTTCTTTGGAAAGTCCGTATGTAGAACCCTTACTGTCAGGCTTCGAAAGATTTCCGCTGCTGCGTTTCAGCCCGGCCAAAACACAGGCACCGGAAACAGCACCACAGGTTCCTTCCATATTTCCCATACCTGCTCCAAGTCCTTCCGTAAGCCTGAACATAGTCTCTTCATCTATTCCTGCCAGATCGCAGTATGTACAGGCAACAGACTGGGCACAGTTGTAGCCTTTATCATGTCGTTTCATGGTTTCTTCAATTCGTGTCTTCATTATAATTTCCTCCTTTAGAATATTTTACCGAATTTCAAACAAAAGGAGCATATCATTGCTTTTTTCTCCTGTCAACACAATACATCCTTATTCCCATTCTTTACAGACATCCACCCAGGAAATAAAGGAAGAATATTTTTCCAGTTCTTCAATTGTCAGTTCGATGGCACTGTTGCTGCTTCCACATGCCGGAAAAACTGTTTTAAATCTTTTCAAAGAAACATCCAGATATACTTCTACCCCTTCATTTATCGCAAAAGGACAGACACCTCCCACTGCATGTCCAATAAGCTCCACTACTTCGTCCCTGGATAACATGGTTGCTTTTTTCCCAAACTGTGCCTTATATTTTTTATTGTCAATTTTTGCATCACCTGCTGCAACAATGAGAATCGGATGATCCTCAACCTTGAAAGAAAGAGTTTTGGCAATACGGCAGGGTTCACATTGCAGGGCCTGTGCAGCAAGCTCAACTGTTGCACTGGATACATCAAACTCCCGGATCCGGCCCTCTATTCCAAATTGATGAAAATATTTTTTAACCTTTTCAACAGACATTTCTTTATCCTCCGTACAGATTATATTTTTTCAAACAAATACCCGGAAATTATAACACTATCTTTCCGTACGAGCAAATATAACGGGAAAATTTCTTTTTTCTATTTATTTTTTTGTTGACAAAACTTTAACGAGTTTTTTTAAAATCCTGTTGATTTTACCTGCTTTTTATGTATAATATAAAAAGAGAAGTAATTGTATTTACTTTTATACAAAATTTCCAAAGCCTGATCTATCAGGCAGCTTTCATTAACAAAGAAAAGAGGTTAAACGTAAGATGGCAAAGATCG
>JAXEUE010000054.1:0-3262 GCA_034115005.1 Blautia sp. | reverse complement strand
CACCAGTGCACTTGATGTTACCGTACAGAGGCAGGTAGTTGATGAACTGAAGCTGATGAGAAAAGAATATGGAACAGCTATGATTCTGGTAACCCATAATATAGGTGTGGTATCTGCCATGGCTGATAAGATTCTGGTCCTGAAAGACGGCAATATGATGGATTACGGACTTAAAGAACGTGTACTGTATCATTCTCAGAATTCATATACAAGAAATTTAATGGATTGTGTCCCTCATATACGGAGGGTCTGCTATGCCTGATACAGTATTGGAGGCGGAACACTTAACGAAAATTTTTACATCAGGGAAGAAGTCTTTTACTGCAGTGGATGATGTGAGTTTTACTGTGAAGAAAGGAAAATGCCTTGGCATCGTTGGTGAATCCGGGTCAGGTAAAAGTACCATCGCAAAACTTCTTACCAGGCTTTTGGATACTTCAGAAGGAAAAATTACGCTGCTGGGAGAAGACATTACACATGTAAAGGGGAAAAAACTGAGGGAAGTTTATCAGAAAATGCAAATGGTGTTCCAGATGCCTGGGGAGTCTTTTGACCCCAGGCGTACACTGGGAGATGGCATTGGCGAAGGCCTGAGGAATCTGGGCCTTGGCAGACAAGAAACACGTAAAAAAGTGGAAGAACTTCTGATCACATGTGGACTTACACCGGAATTTGCGTCCCGTTATCCGCATGAAGTTAGTGGAGGTCAGTGCCAGAGAGCAGCAATTGCCAGAGCCCTGTCCGTGGATCCTATGCTTTTAATCTGTGATGAGGCTACCAGTGCTCTTGATGTAACAGTACAGAAGCAGATTCTGGAATTGCTTGCAGAATTAAAAAATAAAAAAAATCTTTCGTTTCTTCTGATCTGCCATGATCTGGCCCTTGTGCAGGCATTCTGTGATGAGGTTATGGTTTTATATCAAGGCAGAGTGATGGAAATGGGAACACCGGATGAGATCATTAATCATCCAAAGACGGATTATACCAGAAACCTTATAGATTCCGTATTGTGAGAAAGGTTTTTCTTGCTTTTTAACGACGGATATGATAATCTGATTTATAAGAGAAGATAGATACGAATGAATCAGCAAGACTTTTGTTTTGACATGAAGGTACATGTCTGAAATAAAAGTCTTTTTCTTTTCTATTAATTATACTGACCTGACAAGGAGGAAAACAGTGAAACAGTTTAAAATACCAAAGCCCGGTAAACACCTGAAAAGAATTATCATAGCTGCAGCAGGACTTGCCGTTGCCGCAATTCTTGCCGGAGATGCTTCCTATCAGATCCAGGAGCAGGAGCAGGCAGTACTTACAACATTTGGCGTACCAAAAGCTGTGCAGGAAACAGGTCTTCATTTTAAAATACCTTTTATTCAGAAGGTTCAGAAAGTCAATACCACGATTCAGGGATTTCCCATTGGATATAATATGGGAGACAATACGGTAGTAGAGAATGAGGGAGTGATGATCACTTCTGATTATAATTTTATTGATGTGGATTTTTTTGTAGAATACAGGATTGCTGACCCGGTAAAATATCTCTACACGTCAAGTGAACCTGAGGATATTCTGAAGAATATTTCACAAAGCTGTATCAGGACCGTAATCGCAAGCTATAAAGTAGATGATGTACTCACTACAGGAAAAAGTGAAATACAGAGTAAAATCAAAGAAATGATCCTGGAGCAGCTTGAAGAACAGGATATTGGAATACAGCTTGTGAATATTACCATACAGGATTCGGAGCCGCCTACACAGGAAGTTATGCGGGCATTTAAAAATGTGGAAACTGCCAAGCAGGGAAAAGAAACAGCAATCAATAATGCCAATAAATACAGAAACGAAAAAATTCCTGAGGCAGAAGCTAAGGCTGACCAGATCATTCAGGATGCGGAAGCTGACAAACAGGTTCGCATTAATGAAGCGGAGGCAGAGGTTGCAAGATTCAATGCGATGTATGAGGAATATTCCAAAAATCCTGAGGTAACCAAAAAGCGGATGTTCTTTGAAACCATGGAGGATGTTCTGCCCGATATGAAAGTCGTAATAGATGATGGAGACGGAGTACAGAAGATTCTTCCTCTGGAGCCTTTTGCTGATTCCGGAAATACAGAGGATGAAACAGATACATATTCAGACACCGGTGAAACTGAGAAAGAATAAAGGGAGGACATTATGAAGTTAAAGAAAACACCTGTTATCATATGCATTGCAGCAGCTGTGATTTTATCTGGTGCATCAGTAACTGTAACGGCTCAGAATGAATATAAGCTGATCCGTCAGTTTGGAAAAGTAAAACGTGTGATCAGTGAACCGGGAATCAGTATGAAGGTTCCATTCCTGGAAACTTCTGCCACACTTCCCAAGGAAACGCTTCTTTATGATCTTTCTCCGTCGGATGTGATTACAAGGGATAAGAAGACGATGATCAGCGACAGTTATGTATTATGGACCATTGAGAACCCTCTGAAATTTGCCCAGACTTTAAATTCATCTCTGGAAAGCGGAGAGAGCAGAATCAACACAGCTGTATATAACGCCACCAAAAATGTAATCAGCAGTATGTCCCAGGACCAGGTGATCACAAGCAGGGACGGAGAGCTTTCTCAGATGGTTATGGACTCCATAGGTACCAATATGGAGCAGTATGGTATCTCTATTCTGAAATTTGAGACAAAGCAGCTGGATCTTCCCGATGATAATAAGGAAGCAGTTTATGAGAGAATGATTTCCGAACGTGACAACATTGCTGCTACTTATACAGCTCAGGGAAGCTCCGAAGCAAAGGTGATCCGTAACACAACAGATAAAGAAATGGCTATTCAGATCTCAGAGGCAGAGAAGAAAGCGGAAATTTTAAGAGCAGAAGGGGAACAGGAATATATGAAAATTCTTGCCAGAGCATATGGAGAAGAGGGGAGAAGTGATTTCTATTCCTATGTCAGAAGCCTTGATGCATTGAAAAAATCAATGCAGGGTGGAGAAAAAACCGTGATTCTTTCATCGGATTCACCTATTGCTCAGGTATTTGCAGGAGAAAATTAAAAAAATACTTGCAATATACTGTACACAGTGCTAAAATAAACAGCGAACGCATGAGTATACCTAGTATCAGTGTGTTCAGAAACTGCAGATTTTAATGAATTTACGAAAAGGAGGATTTCCAGTGAAAGTAAGATCATCTGTAAAGCCGATCTGCGAGAAATGCAAGGTCATTAAAAGAAAAGGATCTATCAGAATTATCTGTGAAAATCCAAAA
>JAXEUE010000053.1:0-7373 GCA_034115005.1 Blautia sp. | reverse complement strand
CGTTAAGTACTTCAAAAGAAAAAAATTACGGATGCCCATGTGAGCATCCGATTTTTCATTACTCGTACTAAATAATAAGTACGGCTGTGCTGTACTACCTATAGTAGCTGTCGTTTCAGTGTGTTATAATTAAAGAAACTCGATATAAACACACCACGGCTTAGAAAATTTACAGACGGTGTGTACACAAGGAGCTTCTATGGCCGCTATCGTCACCTTGAATCAAGACAGCCCTTCTGTCCAATATTTATGCAAAAAAGATAACCGACTGGCAAAAGTCATCAGCATGGTTGGCCCGATTACCTATGAACCACACACTGATAATCCCTTTCCTTTTCTAATCCATGAAATCATCGAGCAGATGCTGTCAGTAAAAGCCGGAGCCAAAATCTATGGGCGGCTTGAAAAATTGTGTGATGATCAGATAACCCCGGACGCTATTTAGAAACTCTCCGTTGAGGAAATCAAGGCAATCGGCACTTCCACTGCTAAGGCCAACTATATAAAAGGCGCAGCTTTAGCCGTCTTGTCAGGAGAACTCGATTTTACGAAGTTTTCTGATAGGACAGATGCAGCTGCGCTAAAAGAATTAATCAGTCTTCATAGCATTGGTACTTGGACCGCAAAAATGTATTTAATTTTCGTTCTGGATAGACAGGACATCTTGCCATTCGAAGACATTGCCTTTTTACAAAGCTATAAATGGCTTTACAAAACAGAAGATGTGTCGAAAGCATCTATAGAAAAGAAATGTAAGAAGTGGAAACCTTATTCTTCTGTAGCGGCTAAATTCATTTACCGAGCTTTGGACATGGGCTTTACGAAAGAAGAATTTCATTTATTTAAGGAGGTTGTATTTTAATGCCTAAGAAAGAACGAAAGTGGCATCCAAAATTTTTAGAGTATATGGACATGATTATTCATCATCCAAATTATCGTGGACTTCGTATTGATAAAAAAGCTGACGGAACATATGCATGGATTGCAACTGCCAAGTCTGAAGTAGGCAAAGCCCGTATTGCTTGGTGTGAAGAAAAAGCCAAAGAATTGGGCATCCCTATTCAACCTGGGGTTTATGCTGATGTCATGCTTGCCATTCACCCCACCAAACGGAAAGTTTGTCAAACGTGTGGAAATGAAATGTCATTGTACTATCATTACCCTAATGCAAACTTTTTAAAATCTCTAAACAATAAGTTTGGTACTAATTTCACAGATTGTGACCATATTCAAAACATATGGGATGCATTAATTGCGATGGGGATAAATAAAATAGATATTGCCAATTTTCTTATCCAAAAGGGAGAATTACCACTGAATCCGTCCACTGCAACAAAGGATGAAGTTATCAATGCCTTGGAATATGCTTGTCGAAAAGGAAATAAAAAATGCTTAGGCCCTGGCGCAATGTCTAATTTCCCTGATCGTTTTGATGGTTTCCATACCTATAACAGATGCTGTCGATCCACTCAAGATAAAGGACGTTCAAAAGAAAACCTGAAATCTTATACACAAGATAGACGTGCTTATGAGTACTGGAGTGATGGGAATATACGTGCCGCAAATCAATTTATGGGCAGTGATTTTTTTAAAGGCACTTCAGCAGATCATACTGGCCCAATTTCCCTTGGATTTGTTCATGATCCCAGATATTTACAACCGATGTCCAGCCATGATAATTCAGCCAAAAGAGATCGTTTGCAATATGAAGACATTGAAAAAATCATCAAGACTGAAAATAAAACGGGCATTTATCCTATGTCTTGGTATTCTCGACTCATTTGGGAATATATTGAGCTTAATTATAAAGCACATCCTGACAAAGTTCCCGTGCTATATAGAGATGCATTAAAGCAAAATATGGCAAATTTCATGTTTATATTGAAAACAATACTAGAAAGCTGTCCGATTTACGGTAAAGAGTTTTTAACGCATGCTTTTCTTAAACCCAAATATCATTACTTCAATAATTCTTACTCTTTCAATAAGGATGGAGAAATTACGGAAATTAAGCCCCGACATTTTACCGATAGAAGTAAATCTGAAATTGAACGTTATAAACGAGTCGCCATAGAGTCTGTCTATGATTATAATAATAAAGAAAATCGAAATCTTGAACCGAATTTATCATTTTCGCAATTGAAGCAGCTACACTCTATCTGCACAGAAATTGAAGCGCACGGATATTCTGAACTTCTTAAGAATAAAATCGTTAAATTGATTGAAGAAATAGAAAAGAACGCAATTAAAGGTTTATAACAAAGTGAAGGCGAGTTAACACAAGATTCTAAATTAACTCGCCTTCACTTTGTTTATATGAAATCAACTAATGATAATTGCATATCTGCTTCTATTTTCTTTTTTCCCATCTTCTTTGATTTAGTCAAAGAGATTGTGTTGTAACTGCCATCATCAACATTAAGGTCATTGTCCATATTAGTGTCACCTTTAGCATCCATTGAACGAGCAATGTATTCTTCTGCCGAAATTTCATCTTTAAAAAATTGCAATATGTTAGATGTATAATCACTGTCGTACATAGCCGTTTCGGAACATTCGACCTGTTCAAGATCGAAAATGGTTTCATAAGCAGAAATTTGTTGATTTGGATTAGGTGTAACTTCATTGGGAAAAATATCAGCAGGTTTTATCCCCAAGTCTTTGCGCGTACAGAGAATGATAACTCTTTTTCTCCGTTGCGGAACAGCATAGTGACTTGCCATAAGTTTCCTGCCTTCTGTATAATAACCCAATTCCGAAAAGAGCATAATAATATCTTGATAGGTTTTGCCCCCTTGATAACTCAAAATACCTTCAACATTTTCAAATACAATTACCTTTGGATTTACGCCTGAAACAATATCGACAAAATGTCGGAATAATTGATTCCGAGGGTCATCTTTCATTCGCCACCCAGCCATAGAGAATCCTTGACACGGAGGCCCTCCACAGATAATATCTGCTTTACTCTCAATGCCCTTTTTGATAAGTTGTTGTTTTATACTTTCATCAGTGATATCTCCACAAATCACCGGAATTTCAGGATTATTTACTTTTAAAGTTATACAAGCAGGTTCTACGATATCATTTGCCACCATAGCATGTATGCCTGCAAGTTTAAACCCATAAGTCATTCCTCCAGCACCTGAAAACAAATCGACTGATGTTGAGCATCCAGTTTTTTCCTTAATAGAGCGGCCAATGTTATAAGCTAATAAAACTGGAACCGCATTTCCAACCTGCTTCAACATATCTGTTTTATTACCCAAGAAAAAATATGAATCCGGAAAACTTTGAAACCGTGCAGCTTCACGTACGCTTAGTACTCGATTATGGACTGGATGAACATAGGTTCCATTTCCAGGTCTATTAAAATATGTGGTTATCGTATAGGAAGGAAGCGAATAATCAATTCTCCCATATAAAGTTGTTCTGCCACCAGTCTGAGTGATTTTCAATAAACGCTTTGACTTTTTTACGGTTTCCATTGGGATGTTTTTCCAATTACCACCTTGCGGTACAGGCTTTATCATCTCCATATCCAAATCACTTAACTTAGAAGTAGTGTGGTTAAGAATTTGTCCATTTGCTAACTTTGTATACTTCTTGATAATTCCAGCGACCACTTTCAAATCAAAAGTGGTATGTGAAGTATTAGATAATACATCATCTAATTTCAGTTCACAAGTCAAGAGTTTTGAACACGTTTCATATGTAATGCCAGGAAGCAATATTCCTAAATCATGGGCAAACAGAGAAAGTAACTTTTTCTTGCTAGTAAAAATAGTACCTTTTATACTTTCGTCCTCTGTTTTGACGGTTTCTGTTCTTAACATTGGTAAGCCATACGCTTCCCGTACCAAAATCTCAATTTCATCCAGTAATGCCGGCTTATTGGTTCTTAATAGTTGACGAACCAGATTGGAAATTGCTTTTTTGTTCTTATAAGAAATTGGTATCGGAAAATTATTAATTTCATAGTTGTTAATATGATTATTGCTACTGGTCAACTTAAAATACCAGTTAATTAAAGGTGAGTTTAAAATCCCCATTAAAAAGTAGATATCTACTTCGTCTGAGTTTTGCTCAATAGAAATAAAATTGCAACTATTACCCAGTACATAATTTTCAGGAACTAAAGAAAATGCTACTCTTCGTTCTTTAGCAATGTTAACAATCTGTTGGCAAGCCAAACGCGGACTTTTGATATATTTACATTTTTTGGTTTTTTCGATGAAACCAACATCAACATATTCTTTTTTTGAAGTATCAACTAAAGAATAATAACCGATATTTCGGCCTCTTAGTAATTGATAACCGGTGTTATTTGAAGTAATTGAATCTTTATTGAGAGTAAGATCTAATTCGCCACGGAAATTTTTTAAGTAACTAATTTCTCCAATCTTAGGATGTATAAGCATTTGATCTCGTTGAGCGTATTGTTCCTTTTCCAAGATAAGTATAGCGTTGTCTGCTGATTTATCAATTACATCAGATGCTGCAATGCAAATAGTAGATTCGTCATCCCCGTGGAATGACCCGTTAATAGAGATGTCTTTTGTTTTTTCACCTTTATAAAATAACATTGCACATAAAGCTTGTGAAGCATCTACAAAATTACTATCTTCAGAGATTACCCTGACCGCCTTTAGTGAAGATGTATTCAGTAAAAGTGTTCGTAATTTTGAACAAGTTTTGTTAGAAAGAATCGAAGCTGGAATTAAAAGATACCCGATACCTTTAGGGGCTAGGTACCGCTGTATAATTTCTTCCACAAAAAGTTTGTAAATATTTATTGTTCCTGCAGATGAATTGGGAAAAAGTTTTTCAGCAATCTTTTTGATTTTAGAATATTTAGCCTTATCTCTTTCATATTCATCTGCATCAGTATAATGACTTTTTTCAGCCTTTAGGTTTTTATATGGTGGATTAGTAACAACGAAATCAAATCCATCTTTCACAACGTCCGTAGGAAAAACTTCTGTTATTGGAATATAATGCATAACAGTTGCATCTAAATCTATAAGTAAGCCAGACCCAATATGCGATGCAAAGTATTTATCGTCCAGTTCAATCCCAAATAAATGTTGAGCATAAAGAGTTAAATTTTTCCGATATACTGCAAGTGCTGTATTATTAATATCACAAATATAAATATTATTAAGCAAAATTTTATACTCTTCAGTCGTATACCCAAGTTCTTTGCATACCCGTAGATAAGCAAAAACAAAGTTGCCCGTTCCTACACATGGTTCTAGAAAGGTACACTTATACAATGTTTTCCTTTTTTCAGAGGAAAGACTGTCTATCATTTCTTTCATCATCGAAAAAGTCAATTTTAAATCTGTATAGTAACTACCGGTTTGCTTTCGATATAAAGAGTTTAAAGAATGTTCGACCTGATATCCGTCATTCCCCATAGTTTCCCAGATAGTTTTTTCATTCATTAAGCTCATTTAAGCCCTCCTAAAATTTATTCGATAAGCCATCCCAAAATCTAGTAACTTTAATATAGTTGCTTTTACTTCTTTTTCCTAATATATTTTCCCGTATGAATTCTGGCGTCATTTGGCTTTTCTGCAGAAACAGGTATAGCCCATACCCTTCCAAACCGTTCAGCTCCATCAATTCTCCTAGTACTACAAAGCACCTGTATACGGCGAACTGAAATTCCCCATTTGACAGAGGCTTCTTTTATTGTCATATACTCCATTTTATTCTCCAAACAAAACATTATACGTATGTCTAATTTTATACCATTAAGCGAACAATATCAAGCAGTAATCAAATCTCCTAATGAATCTCAAAACCGATTTACAAAGACTTCATAAAATTCACTACGTTTCTCTTCATCCTCGAAATCTGCATCAATGAACTTCTGCAATTCTTTCTTCATTAATTCATACGTAGAAGAGGACTCTTTGACATCAGCATAAGCAGTGTGGACTATTTCGCCGTACACGCCACAAGTGATAGCGTCGTAATGAGGGCATCGTTCTAAGGTAATACGGCATTGCCCTTTATATTCTTCATCTTTTAGAACTTTGCCGCCTTCAGATCCAATCTGATTTAACTCTTCGTAAGTGTTTTCCACATGTTGCGCCCCCTCCCACTTAGCTACGCCGACATTTCTTATTTTTTTATTATAACACAAAAAGCCGGTATAGAACATCTGTTCATTGTTCCATACCGGCTTTTCTCATGCAATCTTCTGTTTAATATCCACTACGATGGCTTTGACTGCCTGTTGCAGCAAGACGATGTAGAGCCTGTTCCGGATTTTCACCCACCAGCTCGTTGTGGTCTGGATTTCTGCTTCCAGCGGGTCGGTGAGGTTCTTCATCTGCGCTTCCACCAGCTTCTGGACGTCATCCAGGTCGATGGACTTGATGGCTGCTTCGGCTTCGCTCCTGGCAAAGCCTACGAGGGCATCGGCGACGGCTTTCTTGATTTCTTCACGGTTCATGGTCATTTGCCTCCTAGAATCAGCTGTTCGTAATCGGTGATGCCCCGTGCCACGGCTCTGGCCAGGGCATCCTGAGCATTGGCCAGGATTTCTTCATCATCTGGATTGGTGATGAAGGCCAGCTCGACCAGGACAGCGGGCATGTCGGTGTTCGTGAGGACATACAGGCCGTTAACGCCGGGAGTGGCAATCTTCACGCCCCGGTCTGTCGTATCCAGGGCATCGACGATCTGACTCTGGATGTAGTTCGCCAGCATGCTGCCACGGTAACTGCCGGCGCAGGCCCAGGTTTCTGTACCGTTGGCTTCTTCGGCTTCAGCAGCATTGCAGTGGATGGACACGAAGATGTCGGTATCACTGGCATTGGCGGTCTCGCAGATTTCCTCCAGACTGTTGGACTGGAGCAGTTCTGTTGCTACTCCTGCCGCATTCAGGTAACTTTCCGCAGATTGACCGACGGCCAGGGCTACGTCACATTCACGCAGACCGCTTTCACTATTGACGGTCCCCGGGTCGGGATGGCCGCCCGACGCATGGCCGGGATTCAGGAATAAATCGCCAGAATCAGTGCTGTGACCAGACCGATGATGACGATACAGTCGGGGATATTCACTTTTTCAAACATACCTTACACCGCCTTCGGCGTGACGATCACGACGCCATCCTTGCGGACGATATCGAAATTCTCCATGGCCAGGATGCGGTCAGCTGCTGAACTCCAGTGGCTGTCTGCCTTATATGCATCCAAAGCAGCTCTGGGAACCAGGATTTTGGTCTCAGCAGGAATACCGCGTTCTGCATCGTTCACATTCTCTACGACAAAGTCCACGTTCACATTGTCCAGGACGAGGTATTCCAGATTCTTGCAGGTCGAAAGGGTATGATACGTATTGAGTTCGCCCTTCCC
>JAXEUE010000052.1:0-6079 GCA_034115005.1 Blautia sp. | reverse complement strand
GCCTCTGATATCCTGCTCGTAAAACTTCTGGTCAAAAGAAATTGACGCGTTAAAATTATATACCAGTTTGTCTGTTTCTTTGGTGAAACGTCCTCCCCACAGCTGTGCCATGATCTCTTCCTCATTTCTTTTTATTCTTGTGTTCCAGTACACTTTTATTTGTCAGTGTACCACATTATCGTAAAAAAGCAAAGCATCTATGAAAAATTTTTGCAGATCACTGATCCGCTTTTCGTCTTGAATAAACACATCCACAATAATTCTGCCTGTAAAGACCAAACTCATGAGACAGCTCTATGGAGCGCTTATATCCATTCTTCTTCTTAAAATCAGAAGGCAGATGAGACACCTGATAAATCTCCGCAAGTTCCTCCCCTATCTCGTTGATCTTAGCTGCATTCTTCAAAGGACTGATAGAAAGCGTGGTGGTAAAATAATCGTACCCTCCTTCTCTCGCCAGGCGAGCTGCCTCTTCCATACGCAGGCGGTAACATTTAAAGCATCGTTCCCCTCCCTCTGGAACATCTTCCATGCCTTTAGCCATACTGAAAAATTCCTGAGGATCATATCTTCCCTCCACAAGCTGCACAGGATGAATAAATTCCATCTCCTCAACCAGTCTCTCTATCTCCCGGACACGCTTATCATATTCCTCGCGGGGATAGATATTGGGATTATAATAAAATACTGTAATAGAAAAATACCTGGACAGGTACTCAAGGACATAACTGCTGCAGGGAGCACAGCAGCTGTGAAGAAAAAGCGTCGGAACCCTGTTTTCTTTCTGTGCCTGTTCTATGATCTTATCCAGTTCTTTCTGATAATTCCTTGCATTCACTTTTTCGTTCTCCGGTTTCTTTGTAAACAAACAATACTTCTGTATTATTTTATATCAAAGGAACCCCCTTAGCAAGTTTTCTTTTCTCTGCATATCATAAAATATACAAACATGGAGGTATCTGTATGAAACCACTGCTGGAAGTCATAGATGTTAGTCTGTCTTATCATGCTGTTTCAGGGGAAACTGCAGCCCTTTCACATATATCCTTCAACCTTTTTCCCGGTGAATTTCTCGCCATAGTAGGTCCTTCCGGATGCGGGAAATCCACTCTTCTGAATCTGATCTGCGGCCTCCTTGCTCCGGAACAGGGTGTGATCCTTCTGGACGGAAGCCCCATAAGCCTGGGAGACTGCAGGATCGGTTATATGCTACAGAAAGATCACCTTCTGGAATGGCGGACTATTTATAAAAATGTTCTCCTTGGTCTGGAAATCAGGAAGGAACTTACCAGAGAAAAACTGGACTATATAGAAGAAATGCTCACTACCTATGGTTTGGACAAATTCAGAAACTGCCATCCTTCCCAGCTTTCCGGAGGAATGCGACAGAGAGCAGCCCTTATACGTACTCTTGCCATGAAGCCGGAACTGCTTCTTCTGGATGAACCGTTTTCTGCTCTGGATTACCAGACAAGGCTGAATGTAAGCGATGACATAGGCAAAATTCTCCGCCAGGAAAAAAAAACAGCCATTCTCGTTACCCACGATATAGCTGAAGCCATCAGCATGGCAGACCGGATCATTATTCTTTCATCCAGGCCTGCTGCTGTTCAGAAAATCATACCTGTAAAATTTGATCTGGAGAATCGGACACCCCTTAATTCCCGAAATGCTCCGGAATTTAAATCCTATTTTAATCTGATCTGGAAGGAGCTGAATAAGAATGCATGAATCCTCATACCGTCAACAACAGTTTCTCCTGCGCCAGAAACGGGAAAAACAAATGATTACCTTCACCAGGTTCCTTGTCTTTGTAATTTTTCTGGGACTATGGGAATTTTCTTCCAGAAAAGGCCTGATAGACTCCTTTATCTTCAGCAGCCCCAGCCTGATCTGGCAGAGCTTTTATGAAATGTGCAGAGATCATTCTCTGTTTCCTCATCTTTGGGTAACACTTACGGAAACTCTGGTCAGTTTCCTTCTTGTTGTGGTCTTCGGAGCAGGCACTGCCATACTTCTCTGGTGCTGTCCAAAATTTGCCAAAGTTATGGAGCCTTATCTTGTAGTATTAAACAGCCTTCCCAAATCCGCCCTTGCACCTTTACTGATTGTCTGGCTTGGTGCAAATGAGCGGACCATTATTGTTTCCGGAATGTCAGTGGCCATCTTCGGTTCCATTTTAAATCTTTATACCGGATTTCAGGAAGCTGACCCGGAAAAGCTGAAACTAATTGAAACACTGGGAGGAGGAAAGAAGGAAAAACTTCTGAAGATCATACTGCCTTCTTCCATTCCCCTTCTTCTTAGCGTAATGAAGGTGAACATAGGTCTGTGCCTTGTAGGAGTGATCATCGGCGAATTTATCGGTGCAAGACAGGGACTTGGATATCTGATCATATACTCCAGCCAGACCTTCAAGATGACATGGCTCCTTATGTCCATAGTGATTCTCTGTATCCTGGCAATGCTGCTTTACCATGTCCTGACTCTTATTGAAAAACGTATTATTAAAAAAAATTAAATCCTCACTGCATTTTGTGTCGTACCATAATGCAAAAAGAACCCGCATCCGCGGGTTCTTTTTAAGGATTGATTTACAATGAAAACCGGATATTATTCAACATCCTGTAAAGCATCATAATCTTCTTCACCAGTACGTACCTTAACGACTTTCTGAACATCATATACAAAGATCTTACCATCGCCAATGTGACCGGTATACAGAGATTTCTTTGCAGCCTCGATTACCTGTGAAACAGGTATCTTGCTGATGATCACTTCAATCTTAACCTTAGGCAGAAGGGTTGCATCCATTTCAACGCCACGGTATTTCTCACCTGCGCCCTTCTGGATACCACAGCCCATAACCTGTGTGACAGTCATACCTGTTACACCCAGATTATTCAGAGCTGTCTTCAGCTTGTCATATCTGGAAAGTTTTGCAATAATAACTACTTTATGAATGCCGGTATCCAGACTGACAGGCGATGCCGCAACAGGAACAGAAGCATTCTTCTGGGTTTCGGAAGCCTTGGCATAATCGCTCTGGCCAAGATCTGTATTCTCATTTTCTGACATCGTAGCATCTGTAATATCCATAATACTGAATCCTGC
This sequence comes from Blautia sp., assembly GCA_034115005.1. Taxonomy (GTDB): domain Bacteria; phylum Bacillota; class Clostridia; order Lachnospirales; family Lachnospiraceae; genus Blautia_A. The sequence continues at coordinate 2,965 of JAXEUE010000052.1, read as the reverse complement.
ATAAGCAGAAGCAAGACCATGTTCTTTGGCATCCAGACCTACAATTTCCTCTTCCTCTGTTACACGAAGACCAATTGTCTTATCAATAAGCTTAAATACAATTGTCATTGTAACTACAGTCCATGCCAGTACGCTGACAACGCCAACCAGCTGCATTCCCAGCTGTTTGAAGCCGCCGCCATAAAACAGACCATTGATGGTGCTTTCAGGAGCACTTGTTGTAGCAAACAGACCAACTGCAATGGTACCCCAGATACCATTCAGGCAATGTACAGCAACAGCACCTACAGGGTCATCAACGTGTGCTACATTATCACAGAACCAAACACCAAATACTACAAGAAGACCTGCAACGAGACCAATAATAATGGCACCAAACGCATCAACCACATCACATGGAGCAGTGATGGCAACAAGTCCTGCCAGAGAAGCATTCAGACACATAGAAACATCTGGTTTACCATATTTTACCCAGGTAAAGATCAGACAGGTTACAGTTGCCACTGCCGGTGCAATGGTAGTAGTCATAAATACAGAAGCCAGCTGAGGACCAGTTGTACAGGCAGCGCCGTTAAATCCATACCAGCCAAACCAGAGAATAAAGCAGCCCAGGGCACCGATAACAATATTATGGCCCGGGAATGCGTGAACCTTTACAACCTGGCCTTTTTCATTCTTTGTGAATTTTCCAATACGGGGACCTTCCATTGCGGCTCCGATAAATGCTGTGGCACCGCCTACCATATGGATCGCACAGGAACCTGCAAAATCGTGGAAACCTCTTGCAGCCAGCCAGCCGCCGCCCCAGATCCAGTGAGCCTCAATCGGGTAAACAACCATAGAGATTACTGCAGAATAAATACAATAGGATAAGAACTTAGTTCTCTCGGCCATTGCTCCGGAAACGATGGTAGCTGCAGTTGCACAGAACACCAGGTTAAATACGAAGTTGGACCAGTCAAAATTAGCATAGTCGGTGAAAATACCAAGGGTTGGCATTCCGATCAGTCCGCCAAGAGCATCCTCACCTAGCAAAAGACCAAAACCTAAAACGATAAATACACATGTACCGATACAAAAATCCATCAGATTCTTCATGATAATATTACCAGCATTTTTAGCTCTGGTAAAACCTGTTTCCACCATTGCAAAGCCGGCCTGCATGAAGAATACCAGTGCGGCACCGATCAGAAACCAGATACCGAACACTTCATTTCCAACCACATCCTGAATTGCTGTCATAATCTCATTTGTCATAATCTTTCCTCCTCATACACCCGATCAGGCAAACCTTTTTCTATGATATGTAATCCTCGTATTCACAAAAAAAAGATGGTACCTCCCGGACTGCCAGCCGTCCTTAAGTACACATCTTCGTGCCATCTCAGATATAAAATAATAAAATAAAAAGGCACCCTGAGCTATGCTCAAAGCGCCTTTGCTTTTATGTGCTAGAGTTTACAACCTTCTGTTTTAAATGTCAATCAGATTTTCTGATTTTTGTATATTTTGTCTAAAGCACAGAAATTTTATTTATTTTTCGACTTTTTTTATGCATAAGAAACAAAAGGGGACAGGTTCCTGGTCAGGAACCAGTCCTCCTATTTGTCCAGGATATCTCTACAGGTCTGTTTCCTGTAAGCTCAAAGCTTCTTTCATCAGGCTGTGAACAGCCTGCATAGAAAACAAAATGGGGTCCGTCTACTCTCGTATCGCCGTTTTTATCCACAACACAAAATGCCTCTTTTGACACCGGAATCCGGATTTTCTTTTTCTCCCCTGCTTTAAGATGTATTCTCTGAAAAGCACAAAGTGCAGGATTTCTGGGAGCAAAAGCAGAATCTGTATTTTTTACATAAATCTGAATTACATCATCTGTCTCCATTTTCCCTGCGTTTTCAGCTTCTACCCAGATAGTGAAATCTTCCCCATTCATCTCTGCCTCAGCAGAAATAACCCGGATATTCCCGTAGGTCAGTCCATAACCGAAAGGATACTGTGCCTTATGTTCCATATAGCGATAGGTTCTGCCCTTCATAGAATAATCTGTAAATTCCGGCAGTTCATCCAGAGAATTGTAAAACGTAACCGGCAGTTTTCCTGATGGGGAAACGTCACCAAAGAGGATCCTTGCAGCAGCATATCCGCCCCGTGCACCCGGATACCACATATCTAAAATTGCATCGAAGTGTTCCTGTGCATAACTTAAGTCAATGTCACTGCCGGCCATCAGACAGAGAATCACCGGTTTTCCTGTGGAAGCCACTGCTTCCATCAAATCTCTCTGAACCTTAGGAAGTAACAGATCTGTTTTATCACCGGAAGCATGGCTGTTTCCTGTATCGCCTTCTTCGCCTTCCAGCGTTTCATCAAGGCCCAGGCAGAGAATCACCACATCACTGTTCTCAGCCACGATTTTTGCCTCTGACAGACGGTCGCCCGGATATGCCAGATCTTCCTGACGGTCCTTAAACAGCTCACATCCTTCAGAAGTATACACCCGGACCTCATCTCCCAGATAGTCCTGTATTCCTTCCTGAATCGTCACGTACCGGGAGGCTGTCCCGTGATAATTTCCAATCAGCGCTATACGGCTGTCCGCATTTGGACCGATAATTCCAATGGATTTGAGCTTTTCCTTTTTGAGAGGAAGGATTCCGTTGTTTTTCAGAAGTACTGCTGATTCCTCCGCTGCCTTCTGTGAAAGCATAAGGTGCTCCTTTGATTCCACCTCGGAATAAGGTATACTGTCATATTCGCTGCCATCAAACAATCCCAGCAGATATCTTGTGGTAAACAGCCTTGTAACAGCCTCCGTAATGGTTTCCTCCGTTACAAGTCCATCCTTATATGCTTTCATCACCTGAAGATAAGTATTTCCACAGTTCAGGTCACATCCATTATTCACAGCCAGGGCAGCTGATTCCTTAGGAGTAGAAGTAATCATATGATTTTCATGAAAATC
>JAXEUE010000051.1:0-11712 GCA_034115005.1 Blautia sp. | reverse complement strand
CGGAGAGGAACAGGATTCATTGGACTGAAAAGTGGTATAGGTACACTCCGATGGAGACATTTTATTATCTGTTCCACTGCTGAAATCAAATACTGGCATAACTGATACTCCTTTTTTATGGAAATGTTTGTCTTCATTTTACCAGACTCTTATCCTATAATCAATTCTTGATTCATTGAAATCCTGACAGTAATTTTTCATCAAAATGTTGACGATGTTAAAATCTGGCTTTATAATAGTTTGAAAAGAGATTTTCTGTAAAAATCTGAAACTACTTTTAGGAGAACAAAATGAAAAAAATTATCTTAACCGGTGACCGTCCTACGGGCCGTCTTCATGTAGGCCATTATGTCGGTTCACTTTCAGAACGTGTTAATTTACAGAATTCAGGTCTGTATGATGAAATTTATATTATGATCGCAGATGCCCAGGCTCTGACAGACAATGCAGAGCACCCGGAGAAAATACGCCAGAATATCCTTCAGGTTGCACTTGACTACCTTGCCTGTGGCATAGACCCTGAGAAATCCACTATTTTTATTCAATCCATGGTGCCTGAGCTTACAGAACTGACTTTCTATTATATGAATCTTGTTACGGTTTCCCGTGTACAGAGAAATCCAACTGTCAAATCTGAAATTCAGCAGCGTAATTTTGAAGCCAGCATACCTGTAGGCTTCTTCTGCTATCCTATCAGCCAGGCGGCAGATATCACTGCATTTCATGCCACAGCTGTCCCTGTTGGAGAGGATCAGCTTCCCATGCTGGAACAGTGTAAGGAGATCGTTCATAAATTTAACAGTATATATGGCGAGACTCTTACAGAACCAGAGATCATTCTTCCGTCAAACAAGGCATGTCTTCGTCTTCCTGGAATTGATGGGAAAGCCAAAATGAGCAAATCCCTTGGAAACTGTATTTATCTTTCTGATGAAGAAGATGAAGTAAAGAAGAAAGTAATGTCCATGTTTACCGATCCCAATCATCTTCGTGTGCAGGATCCTGGCAATGTGGATGGAAATCCTGTATTTATTTATCTTGACGCTTTTTGCAAACCTGAATATTTTCCTGAATTTCTTCCTGAATATCAGAATCTGGATGAGCTTAAGGATCATTACAGACGAGGCGGACTGGGAGATGTTAAGGTTAAGAAATTCCTTAATAAAGTACTTCAGGCAGAGCTTTCTCCTATCCGTGAAAGACGTAAAAAATGGGAACAGCATCTTCCGGATGTATATGATATCCTGAAGGAAGGAAGTAAAACAGCAGAGTCCAAAGCTGCCCAGACACTCCACGATGTCAGATCTGCAATGAAAATCAACTATTTTGATGATAACAGCCTGTTGAAATAATTCCAGAATAAAAGAGCTTACTCACTTTTCAAAAGATGAGAAGCTCTTTTTGTTTTACATTTTATGTCAGACTTTTTCCGGCTTTTTCATCAGGGCAAGAGATTTCTTAAACTGAATTGCAAACAAAATTGCTGTAAAAGTTACAGCCAGAAGATCTGCCACAGGTTCTGCCAGATATATACTCATAGTCTGATTCTTCTGCAAAATATGAGGCATAATATATATAAGAGGAATCAGCAGGACGAATTTTCTCATAACGGCAACAATGATAGACTCCACAGCTTTTCCAAGTGCATTGAAAGTCATCTGGCAGGCCATTTGAATTCCGAATATGAACATAACCCCTATATAAATACGAAGTGCTTTTACAGTAAAGGTAATAAGTTCGCTGTCAGATGTAAACATAGAAACAAAAACACCCGGAAATGCCATAACAAAGAGCCACAGCAGACAGGAATAAAACAGGCTTACTTCCAGAAGCATCTTAAATGCGCCCTTTACTCTCTCTGCATTCCCAGCTCCGAAATTATAACTGATAATAGGCTGTGCTCCCTGTCCAAGCCCCTGTAAGGGAAGCATTGCAAACTGCATTACACTGGTAAGTATGGTCATTGCTCCCACTGCAATATCTCCTCCATATTTTTGAAGAGAAGAATTAAAACATACAGAGATGATACTTTCGCTTGCCTGCATAATGAAAGTTGCAGAGCCCAGAGCAAGGCATGGAAGAATAATCTCAGGTTTAACAAGCAGATTATGTTTACGTATTTTCAGAATCGTTTTCTTTCCACAGAGAAAAGAAACAACCCAGATACATGATAATGCCTGAGAAGTTATAGTTGCCAGTGCAGCTCCCTGAACATCCATGTGGAATCCAAAGATAAAAATGGGGTCAAGAATAATATTGGAAACAGCTCCGATCAGTACAGAAAGCATACCTGTTCTTGCAAAACCCTGGGCAGTGATAAACGCATTCATACCAAGTGTAACTTCAACAAATACCGTTCCAAGGGAATAAATATTCATATAACGGACGCTGTACTCTATTGTATTGCTGCTCGCTCCAAATGCCATCAGAAACTTTCTGTTCCATACAAGGAGAATGACTGTCAGAATTAAGGAAATAATAATCTGAAGGCAGAAACAGTTTCCAAGTATTTTTTCTGCTGTATTATTTTCCTTCTTTCCCATATAAATTGACGCTCTGGGAGCCCCTCCGCAGCCCACAAGAGCAGCAAAAGCAGATACGATCATAATCAGAGGCATACAAACACCCACGCCTGTTAACGCTGAAGCTCCGATCCCAGGTATGTGCCCTATGTAAATACGATCCACAATATTATACAGCATATTAATAAGCTGTGCTACTACTGTTGGAACTGCAAGCTTAAAAAGTAATTTTCCAATAGGTTCCTTTCCCAGAAATTCTTTATTTTCATTCATGCCCTGCTCATTTCCTCTTCCCTTTCTTTCCATTCCTTCAGTTTCCTGGAAAGTTTCACATTCTCGTCATAGTCTACTGCCACGTCAATGACTACAGGTACTTCCTGTGAAAATGCTTCATTCAGCATAGGAACCAGATCATCCGCCTTCGTGACCCTGTATCCGATACAATGCATAGCTTCTGCAAGTTTTACAAAATCTGGATTGGTAAAATCTGTATAACATGTTTCTCCGTACTGATCCATCTGTTTCCATTTGATCAGACCATAGGAACTGTCATTCATGATCAGTACAACCACATTCAATTTCAGTCTTACTGCGGTTTCCAGCTCCTGAGAATTCATCATGAATCCTCCATCTCCGGTAATTGTTATTACCTTTTTATCCGGATTGATCAGCTTTGCTGCGATTGCTCCTGGAACACCGATTCCCATTGTGGCAAATCCATTGGAGATAATACATGTATTAGGTTCATAGCAGTTATACAGACGTGCGATCCACATTTTATGTGCTCCCACATCAGACACAAGAATATCATGTCTTCCCATTACACTTCTTACATCATGAACAATCCTCTGAGGTTTCATTGGGAAGCTGCTGTCCTCACATACTTCTCTGTATGCATTCTGAAATCTCTCTTTCAATTCCATTATTTCAGAAGACACAGTTCTGTCGTAATTACCTCTTACATTTATCGAATCAACGATCCGGTTCAGAGTATCAGAGATATCTCCTACTGCCTGAACATCACACTGATAATGTTTGTTAATGTGAGCAGGCCTGCTTGAAATATGTACAATCTTCTTATTGTTGTTCTGGTTCCATCTGGAAGGTGCAAATTCAACAAGATCATATCCCACACAGATAACAAGATCAGCTTCCTCCAGAATTCTGTTAGGATAATCATACTGAGGAATACCTACAGTCATCAATGCATAGGGATTATCTCTGGGAATAATTCCCTTAGCCATCATAGTATTAATAACCGGTATCTTCAGATCTTCTGCAAATCTTGTAATAGCTCTTGATGCCCGTGCACGTACTGCCTGGCTTCCTGCAAGGATCACAGGATTCTCTGATTCCATAATAACATCCGCAGCATCCTCAATGACCCTGTCCGATGCCATTTCCCTGTGATTTATCTCACGCTTTAAAGGCTTCTCAGAAGAATCCACCTTCATTTTGGATATATTCACAGGAAGGTCAATATGTGTAGCTCCCGGGCGCTCTGCTTCTGCATATTTAAATGCCAGCCTTACGATCTCGCTGATTGTGTCCGGTTTTACAACAAGTTTGGTTCTCTTTGTGATGGGCTCAAACATTTTAGTCAGATCAAGATACTGATGGGAAGTGATATGCATACGTTCCGTACCCACCTGGCCGGTAATTGCAACAAGAGGTGCTCCGTCTCCGGTTGCATCTGCAACTCCGGTAACAAGGTTGGTAGCCCCCGGGCCAAGAGTTGACAGACATACTCCTGCCCTTCCTGTCAGTCTTCCATACACATCTGCCATAAAAGCAGCACCCTGTTCGTGCCTTGTTGTAATAAACTGAATGCGTGAGTCCTTGATTGCGGACATTAATTCCAGATTTTCCTCCCCAGGAATTCCAAAAATATACTTTACTCCTTCATTCTCCAGACATTCTACCAATAATTGCGCTGTTGTTTTTTCACTGATGTCTTTTTCCATTTTGTTCCTCTCCCCTGAATTTTGTCAGTTTTCAGCTAAAGCCAGAAGCTTTTTTCCCTCACCCAGTCTTTCATAGAACTGCTGATAAAAATCTCTGTCCTCTTCATATGGTTTTAAGTAAAATTGTTTCACCACATAAAGATTCAAATTTCTAATCAGCTGTGAATCTTCTGTATTATACAGTATTTCCTGAACGTCCAGAAGAAAATAATGCCAGTCATTAACGAATTTTTCGTAATTTTTCAGATCAGGTGTATCGATCCATTTCTTTACTTTTACTTTACTCCGGTTTTGTTTCTTACATTCATGAGTCTGAAGAATGTATTTAAATCCGCCATCTTTATAAAATCTACCCAATGGAAAGAGCCTGCAGAATCCCGGCCTGATTGCATGGATACTGCATCTGCCCTGCTCATTAAGAAACATGCACTGCTCATTTGCACCTGCCATACGAAGATGCGGAAGAATATTGCCGTCAATGATATCCAGCTCCAGATATTCCTCCATAATCTGTGAAGCAGATTTATGAAGTCCCCTGGATAGTCTGAAAACATCCAGGGGATCCAGAATCACAGTGTCCCCCATTTTCTGACAGCAGTCACAGCAGCCTGCACAATCCTGGCAGTCCGCCTTTACCATGTCATTGGCTTCATAAAGTTTTCCATCCGAAATTTCTTCCAGTGAAACATCTCTTCGCATATCTAAAATCCTTCCTCAAAGCAGTTAAAAAACATCCAGACCTGTCACACCCCAATCTGAAGCAAGGTCCTTCATGCCCTCAAGTACCTCTTCTCTGGAATAGCCGTTATCATCCAGGAAATCCCCATCCATATCATTCAGATAAAGATAAAAAGTCAGTGCCAGTTCCAGATAGTCCCGGTCCTCTTCTTCCATGCCGGCATATAGTGTATTTTCAGCTTCATTTATTTTTCCTTGAGAAGCCAGATCCATAATCTGTTTAAAAAGCCTGTCTGCCTCTGTATAATCCTCTTTTCTTTCCGGAAGAGTATAAGCAGGCATCTGCTCCCCCAGCAGAAGCTTTGCAATTAGTCTTCCAACATCCTGAATATTTCTTATCATATGGTCATCCTGTACTGCCATATAAAGATTCCTCCCTCCTGTTCCTATTTTGTGCTGACTTTAATCTAGCTTTATTCCTGAAAGTGCCTCTGCAAATGCATTATTCACTGGTTCCTTTGCCTCTTTCTGCTGCTGTCTCATATATTTCTGCACATCCCGTTTATTGATTCCGGCACCTTCCTTTTCTCTTCTTGCCTGAAAAGCGGAAAGCTTTTCCTTATATCCACAAGAACAGATGAACGTTTCTTCTTTTCCCTTTACATATATTTCCATGCGTTTATGGCATCTTGGACACCGGGCATTTGAAGTTCGTGAAACAGTCTCCCTGTATCCACATTCTCTATCCTGGCATACCAGCATCCTGGAATTTTTTCCATTGACTGCCAGAAGCTTCTTCCCGCATCTTGGACAGATTTTATTTGTCATATTATCGTGGTGAAACGTTCCCTGTCCTGTTTTGATCTCATTTACAATATTGCAGGTATATTCACGGATCTCTCCAAGAAAAGTTTCCTGTTTCATACGCCCTTTCGCAATATTCCCAAGCTTAAGCTCCCAGTCTGCAGTAAGTTCCGGCTTTCTCAGATCCTCCGGTACAAGCTTGAGAAGCTGTCTTGCCTTCGAGGTAAGATAAATCTCCTGTCCCTTCTTCTCCATAAAAAAGCCATTAAAAAGTTTTTCTATAATATCTGCCCTTGTTGCTACTGTTCCAAGTCCTCCTGTCTCTCCAAGAGTCCTTGCTGCTCTTGAATCCTGGCTTTCCATAAAACGTACAGGATTTTCCATTGCTGCCAGAAGAGAAGCTTCCGTAAATCTTGCAGGAGGTCTGGTTCTTCCTGTATTAAAAGAAGCCTTTTCTATTTTCAGTTTTTCGCCTTTCACTCTCAAAGGAAGTTTCTGGTCTTTCAGACTTTCTTCAGAAGTCTCTTCTTGTGGATGATCATCCTGATCTTCATACACTTCCTTCCACCCGGGGCTTATGACCACTTTACCTTTTGCAGCAAAATTTTCTCCTGCTGCCGTTGCGTCCATACTGACCTGCTCATACACAAATGGAGGATAAAGCACACTCAGAAATCTGCGTACGACCATATCATATATCTTACGCTCTTCATTTGTCATATGGTCAAGCTGTACATATTGCTCCGTTGGAATAATGGCATGATGGTCACTGACCTTCGTATCGTCAACAAATCCTGAATTTACCTGAACAGGCCTGTTCAGAAGCAGACCTGCAGATTTTCTGTACGGGCCCACGCCGCATGCTTTAAGCCTTTCTTTAATGGTTGGAACAATATCCTTCCCTATATATCTTGAATCTGTTCTTGGATAAGTAAGAACTTTATGATTCTCGTACAGTCTCTGCATAATATTTAAAGTCTGTTTGGCTGAATACCCATATCTCTGATTGGCTTCTCTCTGAAGTGTAGTCAGATCATAAAGTCCTGGGGAATATACTTTCTTTTCCTTTTTCACCACAGATGTAATCTCCAGAGTTGAATCCTTAACAGAAGCAAGTATCTGTTCCACTCTGTTCTTATCAAATGAAGAGAAACTCTTACTCTTTGAATCTCTCCATGTCCAGTCAATGTCTCCTGCTTTCAGTGTTACCCCATAAAATTCCCTGGGTTTAAAACATCTGATCTCTTCTTCCCTTCTGGCGATCATAGCAAGGGTCGGCGTCTGAACACGGCCGCAGGAAAGCTGGGCATTATACTTACACGTAAGTGCTCTTGTTCCATTGATTCCCACAAGCCAGTCCGCCTGAGCCCTTGCCGTTGCAGCCCTGTACAGATTATCATAATCATGTCCGTTTTTCAGATGATCAAACCCCTCTTTGATCGCCTTATCCGTAACCGAAGAAATCCACAGTCTGCGGATGGGTTTATGGCAGTCTGCTTTATCAAGTATCCAGCGGGCAACCAATTCTCCCTCTCTTCCTGCATCTGTGGCAATTACAATATCACTTATATCTTTCCGGTAAAGCTGAGTTTTTACAGCATTATACTGTTTTCCTGTCTGGCGGATCACCACCAGTTTCATCTTCTCCGGCATTACAGGAAGAGATTCCATCTCCCATTTGGTATATTTCCTGTCATATTCCTCCGGATCCGCCAGTGTAACAAGATGTCCCAGTGCCCAGGTAACTACATAGTCCCTGCCTTCCAACATACCGTTCCCTTTCTGTGTACAGTGAAGCACCCGGGCAATGTCCCTTCCCACAGAAGGTTTTTCAGCCAAAACTAATGATTTCATCCCTAATCTCCTCAAATAATACAGCCCATATCATATCAGTCTGCCTGATCTCTCAGGAAAGTATAGCATAGAAAAGCCTTTCGTACCAGTCCTTATTTTTCAACATTTTATACAACAAGTTCACGAATATTTTATAATTTTTCCAATAAAATTTATTTGTAAAACATAATCGTAAATGTTATTATAAAAAAGAAACCTTGATTTACAGTAAAAAAGTACGGCTGTAGTATGATGTTTTTTATTAAGGAAGGTGAAAATTTGATACAGTTTATTAAAAAATATAAACATGGTCTGGTAATTGCCATATACAGCCTCATATATATACTGCTGTTCAGATATCTGGAAACCCGTCCGGTGACTAGCTATCATATCGTACATACCGTTTTTGATGACATGATTCCATTCTGTGAATATTTTATTATTCCGTATATGTTATGGTTTCCCTATATGATTCTGGCAGTTGTTTATTTTATTTTTTATAACAAAAATAAACATGAATATTACCAGCTGGCATTTAATCTGATGATGGGTATGACTATCTTTTTAATTGTTTCTTACATTTATCCCAATGCCCAGCATCTGCGCCCCACAGAATTTCCGCGAGATAACTTTTTTACTCATGCAGTACAGTGGCTCTACAGCACAGATACTCCCACGAATATCCTGCCAAGTATCCATGTTTTCAACTCTCTTGCCATACATATGTCTCTTACGAATTGTGAGGCATTACAGAATCGCAGATATATCAAAATCAGTTCTTTTATACTGACCACGCTGATTATTTTATCCACGATGTTTCTTAAACAGCATTCTGTAATTGATGTGTGTATGGGCGCCACACTGGCTTTGTTTGGTTATATCCTGTTTTATCCGGAAAGAAATGTTACCGTTTCCCAGACATCATTTTTTGCTAAATTTAAACAAAATAAAAGTGAAGACTTCCGTTGATATCTGCCACAGAAAAAATCCCGCATAAGCTGCCTTTTCAGGTATTATGCGGGATTTCGATTGTCAGTTGAATCCATAAAATTTCTGAGAAAGCTTATAGGCTGCCACGGACATTTTCCTTCCGCCTTTTCCGGGCAGATTCATCACTCGTCCGAAAAGACTGTGGCGAAGCTTGCTGTACAGAGCTCTGTTCTGGGATTTAATATATTCCAGAAGTTCTTTTTTCTTCTGAAGTGCTTCCTGTGTCTCTGCTCTTATCAGCATTATAGAAGAGATCGTTGTAATTATGTCAAGATAATTAAACATATAATGTCTGAGTCTTCTGTTGATATTTCCGCATTTTAAATACGCATCGACCATAAGTTTGTTAACCAGAATCTGCTGATCGATTCTTTTTATCATTACCTTCTCATTTACTGACTGATCATCTCTTCCAATAAAATATCTGTAAAAATTAACATCCAGATAATACAGATTCTTCACATAAGGCAGTGGCTCAAATGCAAAAAGATTATCAACATAAAATGTATGTTTTGGAAGTTCCAGTTTACAGTCATGAAGGAGCTTAGTACGATAGATCATAGAATGCATTAGCAGATATTTTCCTTTGGGCATATGCTTAACTTCATCCCATCCGAAAATCCTGTTCTGAGGGAGGCAATGACGATATTGCATAACTCTCTTGCGTGTTGCTCCCTGTTTCTCATACACAAAGTTACTGATCAGAAGATCAATCGTCTGTGGTCCTCTGCAAAGCTCTTCCAGGGTACTTATGATTGCCATATATGCTTCTTTATTTACCCAGTCATCACTGTCAACAACTTTAAAGTATAATCCCGTAGCATTCCTCAATCCTGCATTTACTGCTTCCCCATGTCCTCCGTTCTCCTGATGAACAGCCTTTACAATTGTAGGATATCTGGATTGATAATCATCTGCTATCTCTGCAGTTCTGTCAGAAGATCCGTCATCAATAACAAGAATCTCCACCTCTTCTCCCCCGGGCAGCAAAGACTCAATACATTTCTCCATATAGTCCTGTGAATTGTAACAGGGAATTGCTATGCTTAACAGTTTCATTTCATTTCCTCCTTCAAATACTTTGTATATGCTCCAAAAGCAGATGGAATGGCGTATATCTGACCAGCCTGTTCTCTGTCACAAAAAATAAAATTGCTGTTTTCTGCCTTTGTCAGAGATGATACTCTGATTCTGTATGCCTGCATCCTCCACTCAATATGGCTGAAAATATGCTTAGCAGGTGGTAGCTTTTCAATAAAAAGTGGATCCAGTCCCTGGCTTTTCACATACTCCAAGGCCTGATCTTCCTTCACATATCCGGGTATATTGGGAAGCTCATAAAGCCCGGCAAGAAGTCCTGTCGCTTTTCTCTGCCTGATAGCTGTACCATAACCGTCCTGAATAACAAATACAGTCAGTTTTTCTACGGTTCTTGTTTTTTTCTGTGATTTTATAGGATAACCATCCACATTATTATGAATAAACGCAAGGCAAGCTGAAGATAAAGGACACTCACTGCATCTGGCTGAACCATTGGGAATACAGATTACAGCTCCAAGTTCCATAAGTGCCTGGTTAAAATCTCCTGGCCGCCTCTTTGGCATAACTGTCTGAATTTCTTCTTCTATCTTTTTTCGTACAGACTGCCTGGTAATATCATCCGGATTCTCTGTTATCCTTGTCACCACACGAAGCACATTTCCATCTACAGCAGGTACCGGTATTCCATAGGCAATAGAAGCAATAGCACCTGCTGTATAACTTCCAATACCTTTCAATGACTTCAATGCTTCATAGTCTGCAGGAAGAGTGCCCTGATACTTTTCTTTTACCGTTTTCGCAGCCTCTTGCATATTTCGAACACGATTGTAATATCCCAGTCCTTCCCATAATTTCAGGAGCCTGTCCTGAGAGCAGTCCGCAAGTGCATCAAGATCCGGAAGTTCCCTGATAAACTTTTCAAAATATGGCTTAACGGCTTCTACTCTGGTCTGCTGAAGCATAATCTCTGAGACCCATGTATAATATGCATTATTTTTATCTCTCCATGGAAGATCTCTTTTATTTTTTTCATACCAGCCAAGTAACGGCATTACAATGTGATCAAGTGTCATAATTGTATCTCCGGCTGTTTTCTTTCAAGGCAGACTGGAACAGGATCCTGTATCTTTATACTGCTTTCAGTAACCAGACAGTCATAAGCAAGAATATGCACTCCTGCTTTCATGGCTTTCTGAAGCATTTCCCCAAACAGAGGATGTGTATCCCAGTTTGGCTGGAACCTAAATACTCCCTTCATCTGGATCACAAACAAAAGATACGCTTCATACCCCTCTTCCACTGCATGCATCAACTCTTCCACATGCTTTACCCCTCTCTCTGTGGGTGCATCCGGAAAACTGGCAATATTATTATGTTCCAGTGTAACGCCCTTTACCTCAATAAAAGCTCTTCGTATGTCAGATTCTACGTAAAGATCAAGTCTTGATTTTCCATATACCTTTTCCGTCTGTACAAAAACTTTTTCTGGAAAAAGATTCCCTTCAAGGATCCATTCCTCTGCCGCTTTATTGGGAATCTGAGAATCCATGTTGATCCATCTGCCATTTTTGTTTACGCATATCAGATCATATCTGGTCTTTCTTGCAGGATTGGAGCTTTTCTCCAGGATAACGGTCCTTCCAGGAAGCAAAAGCTCCCTGCATCTTCCTGTATTCTTTACGTGAACAGTTTCCACTCTCCCGGCAATTTCCACGTGAGCAATAAAACGATTGGGTCGATCCAGAAATGACCCCTCTTCAATATTTCCGTAATTCATTTTCTTACCTCGCTCGTTTTATCATATCATAACTTTAGAAAAAAGACAGTTGATTTTTTTCTTTTTCTACAATAAAATAAAAAAGTGACAAAATACTGAAAGG
>JAXEUE010000050.1:0-14271 GCA_034115005.1 Blautia sp. | reverse complement strand
TCCCCGTTAAGAATGGACCTTTCCACGATTTCCTTGCAGTCTTCTACCTGGACATGAACATATTGATAATCATATGGCTCAATACGCATAAGCGGTCCAAGTTCACATAATCCCTGACATCCGGTCTTAACTATACCAATGTGAGGAATATCTTTCTTCATTTCAACAACCACATCATCCAGCTCGCTGCAAAGCTTTACCATTTCATCGTAAATCTTCTGCGCACCGGATGCGATACATCCAGTACCTGAACATACAAGTACACGGCATGAATAGGATTTTATATTCTCCTGAACTTCTTTCTGTTTATTTATAAGATCTTCCCTGCAGTTGATACTCATGCGCTCTCACCTCTCAATTCATTTAAAAGTTCTATAGCTTTATCCGGAGTCATCTTGGGATGCACTTCATCATTAACAGTAAGTGTAGGTGCAAGTCCGCATGCTCCCAGACAGGATACTGTTTCCACAGTAAACATCATATCATCTGTAGTATGTTTCTTATGGGATAATCCAAGCTCTTTCAGCATGGCTTCCTTCACCGGCATGGACTTACGCACATGACATGCTGTGCCATCACATACTTTGATGATATATTTTCCTTTTGGCTCGAACGAAAAGTTCTCATAGAATGTAGCAACGCTGTAGGCCTTTGCCTCTTTCACGCCAATTTTCTCTGCTACATAGGTGAGAAGTTCTCCTGGCAGATAACGGTATTCTGCCTGAATGTCCTGCATGATGGGGATTAACGATGCGGCTTTTTTTCCATAATAATCGATAATCTCATCTGCTTTCTGGTAATAAGACTGGTCTAACATTCAGTTCCCTCCTTTAATGTATAAATTATAACATTTTGTTTATTTATTACATTCACGCTGACTTAATTATACATTATAATACAAAATTGCACAATATGATTTTTTTATTTTATAAAAATTATTGTATAATTTATGAAAAAAAGATTTATTAGTTCAAAAATAATATGCAATTTATTTAACAGGAGTGTCAAATATAAGACAAAGCCCCGCCATCAAGGCGGGGTTTTAAATTTATCTGTGCTGTTTCAGATATGAAGTTCTACCCTCTTCATAAAGGTTATTTCCTTCACAGTCGATAATTACCACAAGAGGCATATCTTCCACATAAAGTTTCCTCAGAGCTTCTGCTCCCAGATCTTCATAT
Organism: Blautia sp.; assembly: GCA_034115005.1. Classification (GTDB taxonomy): domain Bacteria; phylum Bacillota; class Clostridia; order Lachnospirales; family Lachnospiraceae; genus Blautia_A. The sequence continues at coordinate 13,090 of JAXEUE010000050.1, read as the reverse complement.
GCAATAAGTTCGGCTTTTTTGATACATTTTGCAAGAAGAGCGCCTGCGCCTCCGATTGCACCAAAATAAACACCTTTATATTTTTTCATAGCTTCTACAACTTCCGGAAGTCTTGCTCCTTTACCGATCATTCCTCTGGCACCCACAGACATCATAGCAGGTGCATAGGCATCCATCCTTCCGCTGGTTGTGGGTCCTGCAGAACCAATCACTGCACCGGGTCTTGCAGGCGTGGGTCCAACATAGTAAATGGTTGCATCTGTGGGATCAAAAGGAAGTTTTTCTCCTCTTTGCAGAGCCTCACACATTCTTTTATGACCTGCATCCCTGGAAGTATATATGGTACCTGTCAGAAGAATCTGATCACCGGCATGAAGAGTCTGTGCCAGCTCTTTTGTAAGAGGAAGAGTAATTTTTCTTCTTTCCATTTCAGATCACCTCCGTTTTATGACGTGTAACATGACAATTAATATTGACTGCACATGGCATTCCTGCAATATGGGTAGGCATAGTCTCTATATTCAAACCTATTGCGGTTGTTTTTCCTCCAAAGCCCTGAGGGCCAATTCCCAGCCTGTTTATTTTTTCCAGCATTTCTTTTTCAAGGTCAGCATAGAAAGGATCCGGATTGTGGGAGTCTAGGGATCTCATTAATGCTTTCTTTGCAAGAAGAGCACATTTGTCAAAAGTACCTCCGATTCCAACCCCTATCACCATTGGCGGACAAGGATTAGGTCCTGCTGTCTCCACAGCCTCAAGAATGAAGTCCTTGATTCCCTGAAGTCCTGCTGAAGGTTTAAACATTCGAATCTGACTCATATTTTCACTTCCGAATCCTTTAGGTCCAACAGTGATCTTCACATGCTCTCCCGGAACAATTTCCGTATAGATCATAGCCGGGGTATTATCTCCAGTATTTCCTCTCCGGACAGGATCTCTTACAACAGATTTTCTTAAATATCCTTTGTCATATCCCCGGCGTACTCCTTCGTTAATGGCTTCTGTCAGATCTCCTCCAAAAAAATGTACGTCCTGTCCGATTTCAAGAAAAACACATGCCATTCCTGTATCCTGACAGATGGGAACGTTTTCGTTATCTGCAATCTCAAAATTCTCGATGATATTGTCAAGAACTCCCCGGGCAATTTCCCCATCTTCACATGAACGGCAGTTTCTGATGGCCCATTTCACATCTTCGGGAAGATGCTCGTTTGCTTCTATACAAAGTTTTTCAATGATATCCGTAACTCTGCCTACCTGAATCTCACGCATATTGGTCAGCTCCCTTCATTTGTTATTCTTTTACAGTATATCATATTTCAGCGTTTATGACGGGCATATTTTGGAAGTAAAAGAGGAGAAACATCATCTGATTCAACTCCTGCTGCCTTTAATTCTTCTGCATATCTGTAGATATGGTCAAGATTTAAGGTTCCAAGCTTTATTTCTTTTGCTCTTGAAGCTGCTGCTTTTCCCGCATTACGTCCAAATACGATAATATCAAGAAGAGAATTGCCCATCAGGCGGTTTCTTCCATGGATTCCTCCTACTGCTTCCCCTGCCACAAGAAGGTTACTGATCGCTTTTGTAAAGCCATCCCCTCCTATTTCCAGACCACCGTTCTGGTAATGCAGAGTGGGATACACAAGAATGGGAAGCTTACGCATATCAATATCATAATTCATATACATACGAAGCATAGCAGGAATACGTTTCTCAATCGTACCTTCTCCTCCGATTTGCTCAATCATAGGAGTATCCAGCCACACACCTGTTCCGATCGGTGTTCTTACCCCTTTATGTCTGTCCGTACATTCCCTTATGATACCTGCTGCCGCAACGTCACGTGTTTCCAGAGGATGCATAAATGCTTCTCCGTCAACATTTACCAGCATTGCTCCAAGAGAACGTACCTTTTCGGTTACAAGTGCTCCATATATCTGTGATGGATAAGCCACTCCTGTAGGATGATACTGTATGGTATCCTGATACAAAAGAGGCGCTCCTGCACGGTATCCCAGGATCAGTCCGTCTGCAGTAGCTCCATAATGATTGGATGTGGGAAAATTCTGATAGTGAAGACGTCCTGCACCGCCAGTTGCAATAATCACTGTTTTTGCTCTGGCAACAAGATAGTCTCCTGTTTCCATATTGAGAAGAACAGCTCCCGCTGCCTGTCCTTTATCATCTTTGATCAGTTCCACTGCAGAAGTAAATTCAACCACTGGTATCCTGCGATTCAGTACTTCATCCCGAAGGGTGCGCATGATCTCTGCTCCTGTATAATCCTTGCATGCATGCATTCTCTTTCTTGATGTGCCTCCTCCATGGGTTGTAATCATATTTCCTTCTGCATCCTTATCGAATTCCACCCCCAGATCATTCAGCCACTTAATAGCATCCGGTGCTTCCATAACAAGTCTCTTAAGAAGTTCCGGTCTTGCTGCAAAGTGGCCCCCTCCAAAAGCGTCCAGATAATGCTGTACCGGGGAATCGTTTTCTTTATCAGCCGCCTGAATCCCCCCTTCTGCCATCATGGTATTAGCATCACCTATGCGAAGTTTGGTAACGATCATTACATTGGCTCCGGACTCATTTGCTTCAATAGCAGCAGATGCTCCGGCACCACCGCCCCCGATAATCAGAACATCTACATCGTAGTCGATTTTATTCAGATCAATGTGCTCATTGAGCAGGCGACTGTTGGAATGAAGAAGATGACCAAGCTCTTTTGGAATTTTCTGGCCTTTATTTGGCCCGATCTTTATGGTTGTGAAACCATCTTCTCTGTAGTCCGGATGATAGGCCTTTAGAAGAGCATCTTTTTCATCAGCCGTCATTCTTTTTGGTTCCATTCCCATACGTTCTTCACGGGTAGCCTCTACTTTTTCCACTGACTTTAGCATTTCCGGTGTAAACATGCTTTTCCCTCCTATTTCTCAATTTCTCTGCTATTATAAAGCTCTTCCATTTCAGTGATGGGTTTCTGCATAATCTGTTCAATCAGATCATCATATTTCCCCTCATGGATTTCTTCAACCCTTTTACTAAGATGTTCACTTTCAGGTGCGATGTACTTACCTGTAAGACGCCTTGCAAGAAGGCCTACCATAGGATGGGAAATACCTGCCGGACATCTTACAGAACAGCAGCCGCATCCTACACAGTCAAAAGAGGCCTCTGCACATTTTTTAAAATCTCCTCTCTGAGCATAAGCAATATACTGCATAACATCCAGTCCCTGGGTGCAAGCCTTTGTGCAGGCATTGCAGCCGATACAGCTGTAGATTTCAGGATAGAGTTCCATCATTACCTGCTGGTCTGGCTTCAGCTTCTCCATATCATACAGTCTCTTATCTGTTGGAAAAAAAGGAATGCTTGCCACATACATTCCTTCCTGCACCTGTGTCTGGCAGGCAAGACACGTTTTCAGCTCATTTTTTCCTTTAATCCTGTAAATCGTAGCACATGCTCCACAGAATCCATGTCTGCAGCCACACCCTCTTTTCAGTGTATAGCCTGCATATTCCATGGCTGTCATAATTGTAAGATCAGCAGGAACTGTATATTTTTTTCCAAAGAAAAATACGTTTACCATATTATTTTCCATTTGAGATTACCTGTCCTTTCATTAATATTCATCTGGTAATTCATCAATTTCGTCACATCGAAATACCGGACCGTCCTTACATACATATTTGGAGCCAATATTACAGCGGCCGCATTTCCCGATACCACATTTCATACGAAGTTCCAGTGTAGTGTAGATCTGATCCCTGGAAAAGCCCATCTCTTCCAGTCCTGCAAGGACGAATTTGATCATAACAGGCGGTCCGCAGACAAGTGCTGTTTTATCTGTATCAAACCCTATCTCTTTCAAATAAGAGGGAACAAATCCAACATGACCATTCCATCCATCCTGTTCTTTGTCAATCGTAAGATACACATTCACATCTCTGGATTTCATCCATACATGCTGTATTTCCCTTAACCGGACAAGATCATCTGCAGACCTGGAGCCATACAGAATATCCACGTTGCCATAATCATTCCGGTTGTCCAGAACATAATTAATTACGGAACGAAGAGGTGCCAGTCCGATTCCTCCTGCAATAAAAAGAAGATTCCTTCCTTTCAGTTTATCTTCCACCGGAAAGTGATTCCCGTAAGGACCGCGCACTGTGATCTCATCACCTGCCTGAAGGCTATGAAGGTAATCTGTAAGCTGGCCACATTTCTTGATACTGAATTCCTGGTATTCTTTATTTGTGGGAGAAGAAGTGATAGAAAACATACCTTCACTGATTCCTGGAACACAAAGCATGGCACACTGACCCGGCATATGTTCAAATAGCTTTCCTCCACCGGGTGCAGTTACACGAAATGTCTTTACATCCGGCGTTTCCTGACAAATATCAGTAATAACCCCTACTTTTGGTATAAGAGTATCCAAAGTGTAATTTTTATGGCAGGTACATTCACTCATTTTTTCCACCTCCCTGATTTTCAAATGCTTTGATTACTTTTACAATATTTAAGGAAGAAGGACATTTTTCCACACAACGGCCACACCCCACACATGAGAATATTCCATCATGATTTAAAGGATAATAAACCAGTTTGTGCATAAATCTCTGGCGGAAACGTTGCATCTGACTGGTTCGGTTGTTACCGTGAGCCATCAGAGTAAAGTCCGAATACATACATGAATCCCAACAGCGGTAACGCTGTATTCCATGCCCGGTATCGTAATCTTTGATGTCATAGCATTGACACGTAGGGCATACAAAAGTACATGTGCCGCATGCAAGACAGGGTTTATAAAGTTCTTCCCATAAAGGAGAATGAAATCTGTCAAGGTAATCTTCCTGTCCCCATCCATCCAGGGAAAGATTTGAGTAAGGAAGCCTTTCCACTATTTTGTGAATAGCGTCTTTTTCTTCTTCCACAGGTTTCTCACCTGCTTCTTCCAGAAATTCACGGATTCTTTCTGTCAGTTTTTCACCTTTTTCAGTAATTGGTTTCCAGTACAGATTCTCCCCTATCATCCAGACTGCCGCATCTGACCCGGGGTCTGCGCAGTCAATTCCAAATACCTTACAAAAGCAGCTTTCTTCCGGCTCATGGCAGGCCATAGCCACAATAGTTCCATGTTCTCTTCTTGCAGCATAAAAAGTGTCTTCAGGTTCACTCAGAAAAACTTTATCCAGAACTTTTATTCCCTGTACATCACAGGCTTTCATTCCGAATACCACAAAGCTCTGCTCCTGCAAGGCTTCTGGCTCAATGGTAATATGCCTGCCGTTTCTTTTACATGTATAGAGGTTTTCGCTCTGAGGAAAAAATACATCCTTAGGCGATTTCACTGTTTTCAGAGTGTCAAGACAAACTTCAGATTCTGCACTCCATGGACGAAAATCAACCTGGCCACTTACTTTAACAGGCAAAAACAACTCCTGTTCTGAAGCAATTTTCCGGAATAATGCCGGCAGATTTTCCAATGCTATCTTGTACATACATTATCCCCTTTCTGTCACACGGTCTGGTTCTATATCATCCAGCTTATAATCTGTAAGAGGTGAAGTGGATTCCAGGTCTTCTCCTGCCTGATATTCACCGTAAAATTCATTGATATCTTTTATAAACTTTCTGTTAAACAGGTGAAGAGGTATACCCTGAGGACATACTCTGCTGCACTCACCACAGTCTGTGCACCTTCCTGCAACATGAAATGCCCGGATAATATGAAACATTTTTTCTTCAAAAGAATCAGAATTTGCTTTCTGTGAACTGTCAAATTTATTACTGTCAAAAACGCACTTTCTGCAGCTGCATGCAGGACATACGTTCCGGCATGCATTACAGCGGATGCACTTGCTAAGCTCACTCTGGAAAAATGCAAATTTATCCTCAGAACTCATAGACTCTATTCTTCTTACTTCTTCAAAACGGTCGGCATCTGTTGTATCCCTTGATTCTCCCATCAGTTCATCGTATAGTTTATGTTCTTTTCCTTTACATACATGGCATCTTTCCAGCAAGGCTTCTTTATAAGAACAGGTTTTTTCACCATAAATAGTTTGTATCCTGAGATTCTCGCAGCTATCTGTAATCTCTGCACCGGAAATACTCTCTATTCCCTTGATTCCCAATTGCCTGACCTTATTTATGTCAAGCTTTCCTCTGCATCCCACACCTATAATATAAGCTTTATCTCTTTGAATCCTGTGCTCTTTCAGCAGCTGATTAAAGCTGTATGTATCACAGGGTTTCAGACACACCAGAGTCTTTCCTTCCAGTCTGGATGCCTCGATCATATATTTGCTTAAATTAGCACCGCAGAATCCATTGTATACAAAATCCTTTAAAGATTCCTGTGTTTCAAAGAAAGCAGGTTCAGGATCATAAGGCAGATCTCCTGCCTTCCATCCAAGAACACGTGCTACTGTTTTATCTGCCAGCAGCTCTTTTGCACGATTTATCAGTTCCTGCATCTTAAGTCCTCCAATCTGACATTTTTTCCAAGGGAGTATATTTTTTCCACAAAATCATTCATAGTCTGGGAAAATTTTACGCCCTCTGCTGCTGATACCCACTCAACACGTGTTCTTCCCTGTTCTACACCAATGAAATCAAGCATTGAAAAAAGAAGGGCCATTCGTCTTCTTGCATAGAAGTTACCTGTACTGTAATGACAGTCTCCCGGATGACATCCGCAGATGATCACTCCGTCCGCTCCTTTTTCAAAGGCACGGAGGATAAACATAGGGTTTACACGGCAAGAGCATGGTACACGGATAATCTTTACGTCAGCCGGATAAGTAAGACGACTGCTTCCGGCCAGGTCTGCACCTGCATAGCTGCACCAGTTGCAGCAGAATGCTACAATTTTGGGTTTAAATTCTTTGTTGTTTTCTATCGGCATATTGCATCTACCTCCGCAATAATCTGTCTGTTAGAAAATCCCTGCAGATCCATAGCACCGGACGGACATGTTACCGTACAGGCACCGCAGCCCTGGCAAAGAGCTGAATTTACCACAGCAATTCTTCTTGTTTCCTGCTTTCCCATATCATTTATCTGTCTTTCTTCATATGCTATAGCCCCATAAGGACATACATTGGCACAGGCAGAACATCCGTTACACAAAAACTCATCTGACTTTGCCGTGCAGGGATTGGTCATCAGTTTATCCTTGGCAAGAAGTCCGATTACTTTTACTGCAGCTGCTCCTGCCTGTGAGACAGTTTCCGGAATATCCTTTGGTCCCTGGCACACTCCGGAAAGAAAGATACCGGCTGTGGGTGATTCCACAGGACGAAGCTTGGCATGGGCTTCTGTGAGGAAATTATTGGTATCAATACTTGCAGTAAGCATAGTTGCGATCTTTCGCACATCGGGACTTGGCTCAATTGCAGTTGCAAGGACAACCATATCTGCTTTTTTCATAATCTGTTTATTTTCCAGAAGATCCACTCCCTGTACAAGAAGTGTTCCATCCGGCTGAGGAATCACTTTACCAACCTGTCCTTTAATATAATTTACATTGTACTGTTCTACTGCCCTTCTGTAAAATTCATCAAAGTTCTTACCAGGAGTTCGCACATCAATATAGAATACTGTTACGTTGGTGTCCGGATATTTATCTCGAATCAGCATGGCATGCTTGGCTGTGTACATACAGCATATCTTGGAGCAATAGGGCTTTCCTCTGTCATCTGCACACCGGCTTCCCACGCACTGGATAAAGACGATTTCCTTTGGCATCTTTCCATCGGAAAGGCGTTCAAGATGTCCCTTTGTAGGACCTGCTGCATTCATTATTCTCTCAAGCTCCAGAGAGGTGATTACATCTTTACTCTGGCTATATGCGTATTCATCATATTTATCAAGATTAATGGTGTCAAATCCTGTAGCAGCCACAATGGCTCCATACTTACGGGTAATGATTTCATCCTTCTGATCATATTCAATTGCTCCTGCCTGACACACTTTGGAACATATGCCGCATTTGCCTGTTTTGAATTTTATGCAGTTTTCTCGATCAATCACCGGCACATTGGGAATTGCCTGGGCAAAGGGAGTATAGATGGCTGTACGGTTATTTAATCCTCTGTTAAATTCACTGGGAATTTTCTTTGAAGGACATTTTTCCTGACACACACCGCAGCCTGTACATTTGTCAATATTGACACTTCTTGCTTTCTTTCTGATATCGACTGTAAAATTCCCCACAAATCCGCTGACCTTTTCCACTTCACTGTATGTAAAGATATTGATCTTATCGTGGGCTGCCGCCTCCACCATTTTAGGTGTAAGGATACAGGCAGAACAGTCAAGGGTAGGAAAGGTCTTGTCAAGCTGAGACATTCTTCCGCCGATGCTAGGGGTTTTCTCAACAATATCCACTTCATATCCAGCCTCTGCAATGTCAAGAGCAGTCTGTATTCCTGCAATTCCTCCGCCAATAACAAGAGCTCTTTTGGTTACGCGGCTTTCTCCAGGCTGAAGAGGAGTATTAAGATTCACTTTTGCGATTGCTGCTCTGGCAAGGATCACTGCTTTTTGTGTAGCCTCTTCCATATTTTTGTGAATCCAGGAACAATGTTCACGAATATTGGCAATTTCCACCATATAGGGATTTAAACCTGCCCGTTTAGCTGCTTTTCTGAAAGTAGCCTCATGCATACGGGGGGAGCAGGAACAAACTACAATACCTGTAAGTTTTTTGTCTTTAACAGCCTCCTGTATTAAAGCCTGTCCGGCTTCAGAACACATATACTGATAATCCTGTGCATGTACTACTCCTGGTTCTTTTGAAATTATTTCCACAACTTTTTTTACATCTACCGTGGCAGCAATATTACTTCCACAATGGCAGACAAAAACACCGATTCTCTGCACCTGTCTACCTCCTGTATCTTCTAAATGCACTTACCAAAAGCTGCTGGGGAATATCCGGATCCAGAAGATCCGGAATTTCATCCGGTGACAGATAATCCCCTTCCCTCTGTCTGACAACCAGCTGTCTGGCAGCGTCAATGATCTTTCCTGGTTTTACGTCTCTGGGGCATCTCTCCACACATGCAAAACAGGACAGACACTTCCAGAGGGATTTTGAATTTACCAGAGCTTCAATATTCTCATTTACTACATAGGAAACAAACTGATGTGGTTTAATATCCATCTCATTGAAGGATGGACAGGTTGCAGAACATTTCCCACACTTCATACATTTAAGAGGATTGGTTCCTGATATTTCTTTTATTCTGGCTGCAGCATCAGCATTTTTGGTCATTCTGTCACCTCCTCTTTTACACCCAGTGCTTCTGCCAGAATCTCTGTAAAGTAATATACAGGCAGCTGCACAGAAGAGTTTTTGCTCAGATTATATTTACACAAAGGACATGCGGTGATCAGCATATCTGCGTCAAATCCCTTGGCACTTCCCTTTATTTTGTTACACAGAATTTCTGTCATATTTTTTTCTTTCAGGGATATGTACCCCCCACAACATTCATTCCTGTAGGGATAAATGACCGGTTCTGCTCCCAGTGCCCGGATGAAATTCTCCATGATCTGTGGATTTTCCGGATCATCAAATGCCATAATCTTTCCTGGCCTTAAAAGAAGGCATCCATAATATGCGCCGATTTTCTTACCAGTCAGAGGATGAACCACCTTTTCTTTTATTTCCTCAAAGCCAATCCGGTCTCTGAGAACTTCAAGGTAATGAAGAACTGTAGTTTCTCCCAGATAAGGTACCTCGGGCTGCATATAATTATTTACTTTTGTACGGAAATCCTCCACGTTTCTCATATCATCATTCACCCGTTTGATCACATGATGACACCCTGAGCAGATTGTTACCAGATCCTGTCCCTTTTCTTTAGCCTTTGACAATGCACGGATAGAAGAAAGCTTCGTTGCAATTTCATCTGTACCAAGAGGATACACTCCACCGCAGCACTGCCAGTCTTCAATCTCTTCCAGTTCGAACCCAAGTATTCTGGCACAGGATCTGGCATATCTGTCCAGTTCTTTGGCTTTATTCTTCAGGGTGCAGCCTGGATAATAACTGTACTTCATACTTCAATCTTTTCCTTTCATCATTTTTAGTAAATATATTGTCAATTTTTTAACATTATATGGTAAAAATGAAAACCGAGACTAATACATAGAAAATAAAGAGAAAAACACTTTTTTCCCGCACCAAAGAAGTGTATCAGCTCGATTTTCAATTTAACAACTATAAAGTTACCTGAGAAATTACTTTTTTCAGAGTATCCGCACTTCTCTGAAGCTGTTCTATCTCAGTTTTTGACATTCTCATAGGAACCTTTCCCTGTACTCCATCAGGTCCTACCAAAGTCAGCGTGCTCAGGCACACATTCTCTATTCCATATTCCCCATGCATCATGGAAGATACTGTTGTAACAGATTCCGATGCAGCCACAAGCATACTGCAAAGCTTACATACGGCAGTGGATACTGCATAAAAAGTTGCTCCTTTTTTAGCAATGATCTCGCCGCCTGATTTCTGTACATATCTAAGCATTGCGTCTTTATCTACAGGTTCTATCTTCCTGCCACGGTTCTTTTCCAGTTCATAATATTCGTCTACGCTTACACCGGAAACGTATGCTCCTGTCCAGGGAATGAAAGAGGTATCTCCGTGCTCACCGAATACATAAGCATGAATATTTCTCTGTGCAATATGAAGATGTTCTGACAGTCCGCAGCGCAGACGGGCCGAATCAAGAATCGTTCCGGATCCAAGGATCTGGTTTTCAGGAAGCCCTGAAATTTTTGTAAATACGTAAGTCATAATATCAACCGGATTACTTACAATAAGATAAATCGCATCTGGTGCTTCTCTTACAATTTCCGGAGTAATTGATTTAAGAATGTTTACATTTGTCTGTGTAAGCTCCAGACGTGTCTGACCGGGTTTACGTGCCATACCAGATGTAATGATGACAATATCAGAGTTTCTGGCATCACTGTAATCCCCTGCGATTATGGAGATGGGTTCTCTGAAACAGGTTCCCTGAATAATATCAAGCACTTCGCCTTCTGCCTTCTCTTTGTTAATATCGATCAGAACAATTTCCGAAGCAATATCCTGGCTTGATAAAGTATAGGCTATTGTAGCGCCAACACTTCCGGCTCCAATAATTGTAATTTTTCGGCTCATAACCATCATGCTCCTTTTTCATTTTTGTGTTTTCATCTTATCACATTGACAACAAATTAACAACCTTTTTTTAAAATTTAAAGTAAAATTCAAAATATGACGAAATTCCAAAAAAAAGGTGCCCTGGACAGAGGGCACCTCATACAAATCTGATTCAGATTATGCGTTTGCTTTTCTCATTGCAGCTTCCACAACATGACCTACAAGTACAGAAGTTGTTACACTTCCAACGCCGCCAGGTACAGGTGTGATAGCATCAACAATCGGCTCCACTGCAGCATAGTCAACATCGCCACAGAGTTTGCCTTCTGCATTAACATTGATACCTACATCAATAACAGTCTGTCCCGGTCTTACATAATCAGCACCAACAACGCCGGCACGGCCTGCAGCTACGATAAGGATATCAGCTTCACGTGCAACGGAAGGCATATCAACTGTCTTTGTATGGCAGATGGTAACAGTTGCATTCTTCTTAACAAGCATCATTGCAGCAGGTTTTCCTACTACAAGGCTTCTCCCGATCACTACCGCTTTCTTTCCTGTGCAGTCAATTCCATAGTGATCAATGATCTCCATACATGCCTGTGGAGTACATGGCGGGAAACCAAGCTGTTTTCCAGTAAAAACGCCTGACATGGAAAGATCAGTCATACAGTCAACATCTTTTTCCGGTGCAAGTGCGTTCTCTATAACAGACTGATTCAGATGCTTTGGAAGAGGACGGAACAGAAGTACGCCATGAATATGATCATCTTTATTCACTTTGTCAATTGTGGCAAGAAGTTCTTCCTGGGTAATATCTTCCGGAAGCAGGATCTTCTCACATGCTACGCCTAATGTTTCGCAGCGTTTTGTTGCACCCTTTTCATAAGAAACATCACTTGGATTTTCTCCTACACGGATGATGCAAAGAGTAGGATTAATTCCTTTTGCTTTCAGTTCTGCAGCATTTGTTTTAATTCTCTCATTTAATGCTGCTGTTACTTCTTTACCTAATAACTGCTTAGCCATTATACTTTCCTCCTAAATATAAGCTTTATTTCAGTCTGCCAAGTACGCTTTCAAATGTTTCATCCGCAATCTTAGTATATTTCTCAAGCATTGCGTCTGCTTTTCTGTTTAATTCTTCTGCGTATTCCCTGTCAGCCATAGATTTTGTATTAATATAGACGTTCAGACTGGCTCCCTGTAAAGCAGCTTTGCAGAATGCTGCACCTACACCTGCATCACTGATGGCAAGTTTGGAACCTTTTGCAGCGAATTCCACGATCAGGTCAATGGCTTCACAGCATTTCTCCATAATTTCCATGGGAACGGAGCATGCATCCTTTAAAACTACAGCCATAACCTTAGCTTTTTCTGCTTTCTCTTCTTCTGTTTCCCTTGGCATTCCATAAGCCTTGGAAAGAGGTTCAAAAACCTCTGCATCACGTTCAATAAGATGAAGAAGTTCTTTCTGAAGCTTATCACATTTTGCTTTCAGTTCATACATTTCATCTTCTACATCTGCATATTTCTTTTTTCCAACAGTAAGGCTTCCTACCATATTGCCTAAAGCTGTTCCGATGGCACCAACCAGTGCGGAAGCTCCGCCACCTCCAGGAACCGGTGCCTTAGATGCAAGAACTTCAACGAACTCTGTACATGTACTTGTTGAAAAACCCATTATAATCTCTCCTTATCTTTTAGAATAATCCGGTGATCTTTCCGCTTTCGTCTACGTCGATCTTCTCTGCAGCAGGTACCTTCGGAAGTCCTGGCATGGTCATGATCTCGCCTGTAAGGGCTACGATGAAGCCTGCACCTGCGGAAATCTTCAGGTTACGTACTGTTACTTCAAAGTCTGTAGGAGCACCCAGCTTGGTCTGGTCGTCTGTCAGGCTGTACTGT
>JAXEUE010000049.1:0-5790 GCA_034115005.1 Blautia sp. | reverse complement strand
ACGAAATAAATGGACGACATACAGGAGGTGTGAAATGTCAAAAGCAGATGTGATTGAAGTAGAAGGCACAGTACTGGAGAAGCTGCCTAATGCAATGTTTAAAGTTGAACTGGAAAATAAGCATGTTGTGCTTGCTCATATCAGTGGAAAGCTTAGAATGAATTTTATTCGTATTCTACCCGGTGATAAGGTTACCATTGAACTTTCTCCTTATGATCTGTCCAAAGGCAGGATTATCTGGAGAGACAAATAATAATTTTTCTGCACTGTCTGAGGTTATCTCTTGCTTCAGGCAGTGTTTTGCATTAAAATTAAAAAATATGCGGGGGATGGGGATACGAGAATATTAAGTGTATCTTTGATTCATTGGATATAGCAATATTTAAGCCATTAGAAATTTTTTTAAAATTAACCCCCAGGGTAGCTTGTACTCATACGGTAATTTGGTAATATATTATTATGACACAGGGAAATGTGTCAGGATTCACTCAAATAAAGTACACATACCTCCGCAAGTTAAAGTGTGTACAAGAGTTGTACAGGGAAAAATCCTGTTGATGTTCGTCATTTAACATAAGCACATCTCTGGCGAACAAGAAACTCACCCTCTGAAGGACAGCTATAGATTCGCACTATAGCTGTCTTTTTAAATAAATTAATACAAAATAGAGGTAAATAAATTGGTTGATTTAAAACAGATACAGTATTTTGCTGCATGTTCACAGACAGAATCTTTTAGTAAGGCAGCGGAGATTCTATACACCACGCAGTCCAGTGTAAGTAAGGTCATTAAATCTTTTGAGGAAGAGCTGGGTTGTGTATTGTTTGAAAGATTTACAAGAGGAATCCGGCTGACGAAGGAGGGAGAGTACGTTTATCAGTGCACTCGTCCTATATTGGAAAACCTGCAGAAAATACAGAATATAAATAAACCGGAAGAAAAAGATGTGCTTAGTGTCTCCTGTAATCCAAGTTCCTGGTTTGCAGATGTGTTTGTGCAGTTTTATCAGAAAAACAAACATATACATTATCAGGTATATTCAGCAGACAGCCGTGAGATTATTGAACGTGTGAGAGAGCATATCGATGATCTGGGATTTGTTTATGTATTAAAAAAACAATTGCCTGCTTTTCAATATTTTCTCTCCAGAAATTATCTGGAATTTAACTTTCTGAAAACAACAGATATCACTATGTATCCCGGTGCAGAGCATCCATGCTGGAAAAATAAGGAACGTGATATGTCCTTTTCAGGATTAAAACTGATTCAGCGTTTTCCGGATGAATTTTCACCGGATAATTACTGGAATATTCTGGATGAAGAAGGGAATTGTGCAAAGGACGCTGAAACAGTAATCACTACAAACAGTGATTATATTATGGAAAGAATCCTTCAGGTAAGTGATCTTGTGAACATCAGCGGTGGTTATCTGTCAGGCGAGCCATGGAAAAAAGATACCAGGTCAATTTCTTTTACCGGAAAAGACAATCAGGTATTATTCGGGTATTTAAAGAGACAAAATGAGACTCTCACCGAGTGGCCGGCCAGATTTCTGGAATTTATAATGGATAAAATAAATAACAGTCATTCGGAATAACATAAATATAGAATACATGTGTATGATAAAATGGAATAGCGTCATAACCCCCTGTATGGGTTGTGGCGCTATTATATTTCTGATAGAATAACATAGATTTAAAATTATGGAGAAATCAAGGGAAATATGATCAAATATGTATTTAAAAGACTGCTGCAGCTGATTCCTGTTTTATTTGGGATTACATTTCTGTCATTTGCTATGATGCGGCTGGCAGGCGGTGATGCTGTTACATATATGTATGAAAATGCAGGAACGGCAGTTTCACAGGATATTATTGATAAAGCGAAAGCAGAATACGGTCTGGATCAGCCATTTATTGTACAGTATGCCAACTGGCTGGGAGGGATGCTAAGGGGAGATATGGGTGAAAGCTATGTTTCTCATAAAGATGTATTTGAGACATTTAAATCTAAGCTTCCTGCCACATTGCTTCTTACCCTGTCATCCATTGTTCTGACAGTTCTGGTTGCAATTCCTCTTGGAATTATATCGGCAGTTAAGCATAACAAATGGATTGATTATCTGATTCGATTTTTCAGTTTTATCGGAAATTCCATGCCAAATTTTCTGGCAGCTCTTGTTCTTATGTATATATTTTCCATTCGACTGAACTGGCTTCCTGTTATCACATCGGAGAATAAGGCAGTCAGTCTGATCCTTCCTACTCTCACACTTGCACTGGCTATGGCCTCCAAATATACCAGACAGGTCAGAGCTACAGTTCTTGATGAATTAAATAAGGATTACGTTGCCGGTGCAAAGGCAAGGGGTGTACGGGGAAAAATTATTATATGGAAAAGTGTTATGAAATCCTCCATGCTTACCATTGTTACCCTTCTTGCTTTATCTATCGGAAGTCTTCTTGGAGGAACTACAATTGTAGAAAATATATTTATGTGGGATGGTGTGGGAAAAATGGCTGTAGACGCCATAAATATGCGTGATTATCCGATTATTCAGGCTTATGTGGCCTGGATGGCTGTAATCTATGTGATAGTAAATCTGATTACGGATATTATTTATCATTATCTGAATCCCCGTGTACGGCTGGGAGGTAATGAAGCATGAATGAAGAAAAAAAGGTAACTGTCCGTACACAGAAAATTAAAAAAATTCACATCAGAGAGAAACTGATATTTTTTATTGTACTTTCTGTCATACTTTTGCTTGTGGCCGTTTTTGCCAGATATCTTTGTCCTTACGATCCTTATGCTCAGAATCTTCTTGAAGCACAAAAGCCTCCAAGTCTGGCACATCTATTTGGAACAGATCGATATGGACGGGATATGTTATCCAGGGTGATCATAGGAAGTACCACCAGTATTTTTGCCACACTTGTTCTGGTAGCAGTTATTACTGTCTTTGGTACAGCCATTGGAATGATCTGTGGATGGTATGGAGGAAAAACAGATATCCTTTTAATGAGAATATCAGATCTCTTCCTTGCTTTTCCAGGTCTTGTATTTGCTCTTGCCGTAGCAGGTGTTCTTGGGGGCGGAGTTCAGAATGCAATTATTGCTTTGGGAGTAATCAGCTGGCCTAAATTTGCACGTCTGGCCAGAGGACTTACTATGTCACAGAAAAATACGCCCTATATTATGGCAGCCAGACTTTCCGGATGCAGTACATCTAAACTTCTGCTGAAACATATTTTACCTAATATTGCAGGGCAGATCCTTGTTACCTCTGTACTTGACATCGGTACCATGATGATGGAGCTGGCAGGCCTTTCTTTCCTGGGACTAGGTGTGAAACCACCTATGGCAGAATGGGGAAGTATGATCAGCGACGGACGTGTTATGCTGCAGACATCGCCATGGATGGTACTTGCACCTGGAGGAGCGATTTTTATTACTGTTTTAATATTCAATTTACTTGGTGATACCCTGCGGGATTATATGGATCCAAAGCAGAGAAATTAATAAAGATGAAGGTTGAGGAATGAACATGAGAAAAAAAGTATTTGCTGTACTTCTGACAAGCCTGCTTACTGCGTCTTTTATAGTGACACCTGTATTTGCCGATGATGGAAAGACCTTTGTATATGGTACCACCGGTTATGGAGTAGAGATGGGGGATGAAGGTCTGAATCCCCATAATAACTATTCCGGCTGGAGCGCTATCCGCTATGGTGTTGGTGAAACATTATTTAAGTATAATGATAATATGGAAATTGAACCATGGCTTGCCACAGATTATGAATTTGTAGATGATACTACACTAAAGATAACTTTACGTGACGGGGTTACTTTTTCCAGTGGACGTAAGATGGACGGAGAAGCTGTGAAGGAATGCCTGGATCACCTCCTTGCAGTACATGACCGTGCACCCAGTGATCTGAAAATCGACCACATTGAAGCAGATGGAATGACAGTAACCATTTATACCACAGAACCCAGTCCTGCTATCTTGAATTATCTGGGGGATCCATATGGTGTAATTATTGATATGGATTACGGTACAGACGGAGTGGAAGGAGATTCCACAGGAACATCCAACGTAGCCGGTACAGGTCCATACATTGCAACAAATGTAACCGAAACAGAAATCGACCTTGTAAAAAATGAGAATTACTGGGGCGGGGATGTAAACGTTGACAATGTAGTTGTGAAGACGTTCAGTGACGCAAGTTCCCTGGCTGCTGCTCTTCAGACAGGTGATATTCAGGGTACTTATGGTTTGTCCTACGACAGTTATGCACTCTTTGACGGAAATCCTGATTATACAATTAACTCCTGTGCAACCAGCCGATGCTTTTTTGGACAGTTTAATTTTGATTCTGAAATCATGCAGGATGAGGCTGTACGAAAGGCAATCTGTATGGGTATAGATAAAGAAGGATTCTGCAATGTATTGATGGAAGGACGTGGAATTCCGGCAAAAGCAGCATTCCCAAACAGCTTCACTTATGGAAATGAAGCAGTTACAGCTCCTGAGTATGATCCGGAAGGGGCAAAAGCTGTTCTTGAAGAAGATGGATGGACAGACACGGATGGAGACGGATATGTGGATAAGGATGGAAAGAAGCTTACTGTACGCTGGCTTACATACCCGGGACGCCTGGAACAGCCAAAGCTTGCCGAATATGCACAGGCTACATTAAAGGATATCGGAATTGAGGTTGATGTGAACTGTACACAGGATCATTCAAGTGTTCTTGACGCAGGAGATTATGATGTATATGTAAGCTCTCTTACGACGGCTCCCACAGGAGATCCTGAATATTTCTTTACCACATGCTGCCTGGAAAATTCTGCAAAAAACCGCTCTCATCATAAAATACATAAGGTAGAGACATTATATAAAGAACTCCATCAGGAATTTGATAAAGAAAAAAGAGGAGAGCTTGCGGTACAGATGCAGCAGGCAATACTGGATGAGAACGCAATGTTCTTTGTCTCTCATCTCAACATGGGAATTGTGACAAAAGCAAATGTAACCGGAATGGCTGCACATCCATGTGATTACTATGAAATAACAGCAGACCTGAATATGGATTGATATTCAGGAATATTGAGACAGGGAGAGAATTCAAGATGAAACCATTGTTGATGGTGGAACACGTTACAATATGTTATAACGGAAATCCAGTTGTCAAGGATTTAAGCTTTGAACTGAAAAAGGGAGAGATTCTGGGAGTGGTAGGCGAATCTGGAAGTGGAAAAAGTACCATAGTTAAAGCAATTATGGGACTTTTGGGAACTGCTGGTATGGTCACCCGGGGAGATATTTTCTATAAAGAACAGAATATAGTGGATATGGAGGAAAAAGACAGACGTAAGCTTCTGGGACCGGAAATCGGAATGATCTTCCAGGATTGTCAGGCAGCTTTGTGTCCCATACGCACAATCGGAGCGCAGATTTATGAAAGCCTGTCAGAACATGAAACTGTTACGAAGAAAGAGACATATGAGCGTGCTGGAATTTTAATGCATAAAATCGGGCTTGATGACTTTCAGAGGGTACTTGACAGTTATCCATTTGAGTTATCTGGTGGGATGAATCAGCGTGTGGGAATCTGCACCGCAATGATGATGAAGCCTTCGCTTCTTCTGGCAGATGAGCCCACCAGTGCACTTGATGTTACCGTACAGAGGCAGGTAGTTGATGAACTGAAGCTGATGAGAAAAGAATATGGAACAGCTATGATTCTGGTAACCCATAATATAGGTGTGGTATCTGCCATGGC
>JAXEUE010000048.1:0-8070 GCA_034115005.1 Blautia sp. | reverse complement strand
GAAGCAGGAATTTCTTCCACCCAGTTTTTCAATTGTTCCGTATAATCGGAAAAGGTACTCATAATCAGTTCTTCCTTATATGAGAAATCCAGCCCGTATCTCAAAATAAGAAGTAAAAAGGGAACAAGGGCTCCCACATATACATACTGCAGTGGGAGCCCTTCCTGAATATGGAGTCTGGATGTAAGAAAAAGGGCAAGTCCCAGAAGTACCAGACATAACAAAGATGGGTACCATACCAGCCTGTTCATACGGTTTAACAGTTTATCTCTTGTTTTCCACAGGCTCAGCCATTTTTCCTTGAGATTCGTTTTTGTTCCTGTATTTTTTCTGATCAGTCGTCGGTAAGTAAGATGCGTGGCAAGCATACCTATTGCTCCAAGCACTCCGAAAAAAGCCATGCCATAAAGCAATATATGCAGGTTCATAATTTTTTCCAGCATAATATCCTCCTTCAGATTCTGAACTGAGTTTATTATACCGCCACTGCCTCCCGGTGAAAACAAAAATCGTTCATCAAATTCCTGCAGAAAATTACAGATTCTGCAGTTTCTCCACCACTTCTTCAAAATTCATAAAATGAGATGCCTTCACAAGTATGGTATCTCCCTTACAGACATATCCTTCCAGATTTCTGAGAAGATGGTCTTTATCCGGCTCATAGATAACTTTTAAAGACGGATTCACCTCTGCTGCCTTTTTTGCCATATATTCACTAAGCTTTCCAGTACAGATCAATACATCTATGCCGCACCTGGCAGCATGCTCTCCTACTTCTTCATGAAGAGATATTTCATCTGTTCCTAGCTCCCCCATATCTCCAAGAACCGCCACCCGTCGGCCTGAGCCATCCTTAAGAGCATCCAGAGAAGCCTTCATAGACATAGGATTGGCATTATAACAGTCATCTACAACAAGAAACTTTTCTGTTTCTATCATTTTAAAACGTCCGCTTACAGGCTCCAGGGCTTCTATCCCATCTCTTATCTGCTCTGAAGTCAGTCCGTAGATCTTCCCCACTGCTGCAGCAGCCAGGGCATTATAAACCATATGGCGTCCCGGCATAGGAATATTAACCAAAAAAGCGTCCTTATCCATATGTATGATGCAGGACATACCCTTTAATCCATGGCTGACAATATGATCTGCATAAACATCACATTTATCATTTAAACCAAAAAATACAGGTCTGATTCCCTTATGCTCTTTCACCGTACGTAATTTATCGTCATCACCGTTCAAAACAATATGACCATCCGGTTTCAGAAAATCAAAAACTTCTGTCTTTGCCTTAAGCACACCATCTCTGTCTCCCAGATTTTCCAGATGACAGGTTCCTATATTGGTAATTACACTGGTATCTGGTCTTGCAATCCTGGCCAGGCGGGTCATTTCTCCAAAATTACTGATTCCCATCTCCAATACAGCAATTTCATCCTCTTCGCGAAGCCGGAAAACAGTTAAAGGAAGTCCAAGTTCATTATTAAAATTCCCCTGTGTTTTCAGAGTATGGTACTTCTGTGCCAGCACAGATGCAATAACTTCTTTCGTACTGGTCTTTCCCACGCTTCCTGTTATGCCTACCACAGGGATATCAAGCTGTCTGAGATAAAATTCTGCAATATCCTTTATTGCCTGAAGAGATGATTTTACCTGAATATAGGGAAAATCTGCATTTTCCAGCTTCCTCTCCGATAAAGAAGCCAATGCACCTTCTTCCATTACCCGGGGAATAAATTTATGGCCGTCCACTCTTTCTCCCACAATAGGTACAAACAGACACCTTTTTACCATATTTCTGCTGTCTGTGATCACAGACTGTATTTCTTCTTCCAGTTTATCTTCAGGTCCATAATAAATACCATGACAGACCTGGGCAATATTTTTTAAAGTCAGATTTTTCATAATTTATTTCTTACAGGAAAATTCCCGTATTCCTTCTTTCTTTTACTGATATTTTTTCAGAGAAATTCTGATCAGTTCTTCACAAAGAGCAGCAAAATCCATACCCAGCACCTGCGCCTCCTGAGGAAGAAGACTGGTAGGGGTCATCCCAGGCAGTGTATTGGCCTCCAGACAGTACATATCACCATTTTCCTTCATGATAAAATCAAGTCGGCAGTATCCTTCCATACTGAGAGCTCTGGCACCTTCCTCTGCATAATGCTGCATTTTCCCGGTAAGCTCAGGTGAAAGATCCGCGGGACAGGTTTCAATAGTAGAGCCTGGCTGATATTTATTCCTGTAATCATAGAATCCTTCCAAGGGCTGGATTTCAATAACCGGATAAGCTTTTCCATCCACAACTCCAACAGAAAATTCCCGTCCCTTAATATATTCTTCTACTACAACCTCTTCTTCATAAGAATATGCATCTTCAAGAGCTTTCTCATATTCTTTCTGATCATTTACGATATAAACTCCCACACTGGAGCCTCCGCAGCATGTCTTGACCACCACCGGAAAAGAAAGCCCAAGAGCAGAAACATCTCTGGTCATCTCTTCCTTTCTCATAGAGATTCCCCGGGGCACGGGCACATGATTTAAAAGAAACATCTGCTTGGTTATTCCTTTATCCATTGCCATTGCACTGCTCAGGTATCCGGTTCCCGTATACTTTATTCCCATCAGGTCAAAAGCCGCCTGAACCTTCCCGTCCTCTCCGTTGGCTCCATGCAGACCAAGGAAAACTATATCTGCAAGTTCGCACAGTTTCAGCACATTGGGACCGAAAAAACTTTTTCTTTCTTTTTTCATTTGCTCTATCTGCCCGTTGAAACCTGTCATATAAGAGGATGCCGCTTCCACATCATATTGATCCGGAAATGGATCTTCCCAGTTTACTTTTTCCAGTCCGCAGAAGATATCA
The DNA here is from genome assembly GCA_034115005.1 of Blautia sp. Lineage (GTDB taxonomy): Bacteria > Bacillota > Clostridia > Lachnospirales > Lachnospiraceae > Blautia_A. The sequence continues at coordinate 5,201 of JAXEUE010000048.1, read as the reverse complement.
ACCAGAACAGCCCTGTGGCCTTTCTGACGTAATGCCCTGCAGATTCCGGTTCCTGATATAATTGAAATTGTTCTCTCAGTACTTGTTCCCCCTGCTAACACAACAATTTTCATTTTGCTCCTCCTTGAATACGTAAATTCTTCTCTTCAAGCCCCATACACTGTCACTTATATACAATAACTGGTGTATTTTCCTCTACATTACTGTATATGATCTGCATCTGATCAGATGGCACACAGACATTGCCGTGAGTCCCCTCAAATTCATAAAGCTGATCTCCAAAAGCAGTCCTCCATGGTGCATCATTTATTCCCAGATTTCCTGCAAATTCGACCCAGTAAACCGGAGAAACAGGATAATCTTCTCCCAGAACATCCGCCGGAGATTTCTTTTCATCAACGCTGAAACATCCTGTAGGTGTTTCACAGGCCGGTAAATTCGGATTACCGGATACAATAGCTGTATCTGCGGCAGGTGTTCCGTTTTTATAAAATATCATTCTCTGCCTGGTCAGATCGATTTCTATATAGGTATAACCAATATCATTTGTCTTTCTGCAGAGGCCCTTATGAAAATAGACAGGCTCTCTTACCTGAGTCTCACCGTTTTCTATAGCCTTGATCAGAGCCTGTGTTTCCTCGGACTGATCGATTTCCCATCCATAGTCCCCGCCTTCCAGAGATATTTGTCGTCCATCATAAGTATGAAAAGTCCTGGATATGCCAATGGTATCATATTTATTCCCTAATCCGGCAACATATCCTGCTGCCTGATTCTTATCCAGAACTACTTTTCCATTTTTATCTTTTATCAGCCAGTTTTTGATCACATCTCTGTCCACTGTCTCAGTTCTGTCATCAAAATCATATGTGATCACCACATCTGTCAGTTTGTTCATCTGGCTGCAGTTATCAATCAACATCTGGTCATCGTGATATACTTTGGGAGTCTTATAACATCCTGTTTTTTCCAGATCCAGAACTGTCTGTCCCGTCAGCATTGCGTTAATAATCTGACTGCCTGTTTTTTCCGGATCCGGGGCTGTACCTTCCACTTCCGGTACGATTTCAAAACCTTCTTCTGTTTCTTTTATATATGCGTCCGAGGGTTGGGTTATATTCTTATCCTGCATGCAGTTCAGCGAAGCGATGGCCTGTTTCATTTTATCTTTATCATATGTGATGGATGAAGGTATTTCATAAGTCTTAAACTGATCAAAAGCAAGAAACCAGCCAAAACGGTTCTGTTTCTTCATCAGATTCTGGATACTGCCGTCTGAAGCATAGGACAGACCAGCCTCTTGCGCAGTAATGCTTTCTCTTCCGTTGTTCTTTGTATTAACAGCTAAAACATAAGCATCTGTCTTTTCCGATAACAAATGTTCTGATTGCTGTATATTCATATAGGAACAGTTAAAACCATTAACTATGGAACCCGGAAGAAAATGACCGGTAAAATAATATATGCCATAACCATATGCTCCGGCCGTCAATATAAGCAAAATACTTATCACACTGATCAAAAATTTTTTTCTCGTACTCATCCTCACTCTTTCTTTCCACACAGTATCAGGACAGGAACAGCAACAGCCCGGCAAAGAAATGCCGGGCAGTTATATATCAGTCGTTTTCCAGAAGTTTCTCAACACTTACAAGTTTTACACAGAGTACAAATACCTGTACAGCTTTTTCAAGATCTTCCAGGCTGGGATACGTAGGCGCAATACGAATATTGGAATCTCTTGGATCTTTTCCATAAGGGAAAGTTGCTCCTGCATCCGTTAATTTTACTCCGGCTTCCTTCGCTCTGCTGACAATCGCTTTTGCGCATCCGTCCATAGCATCAAAGGAAATGAAATATCCTCCATGAGGTTTAGTCCATTCTCCGATTCCAAGACCTTCAAGTTCCCTTTCAAAAGTATCCAGAACCATTTCGAATTTGGGCCGGATAATGGCTGCGTGTTTTCTCATGTGTTCATGCAGGCCATCCAGGTTTTTGAAAAATCTGACATGTCGCAGCTGATTAAGTTTATCATGACCGATGGTCTGAATCTGCATATATTTACGGAAATCCTCCAGATTCGCTCTGGAAGCAGCCACTGCTGCAATGCCCGAACCAGGGAAGCTGACTTTGGATGTGGATGTAAATTTGTACACCAGATCCGCATTTCCTGCCTTGGCACATTCTGCAAGGATCTCAACAAGGAAATCCTGCTTATCATCATACAGATGATGAATGCTGTATGCATTATCCCAGTAAATTCTGAAATCGGGAGCCGCCGGTTTCAGTCTTGCAAAACGCTCCACAGTTTCCCTGGAATAGGTGTAGCCCTGTGGATTAGAATACTTGGGAACGCACCAGATTCCTTTTATCGCAGGATCCTCACTGACAAGCTTCTCAACCATATCCATATCCGGACCATCCGGAGTCATCGGAACATTGATCATTTCAATCCCGAAAAATTCCGTAATCTTAAAGTGACGGTCATATCCGGGTACAGGACAGAGAAATTTAACTTTATCCAGTTTACACCACGGAGTATTTCCCATTACACCATGTGTCATAGAACGGGCTATGCTGTCAAACATAACGTTCAGGCTGGAATTTCCATATATAATAATATGATCCGGATCAACCTCAGACATTTCGCCAAGAAGACGTTTGGCTTCCGGAATTCCATCGATGACACCATAATTACGGCAATCCACACCGGTTTCACATTTAAGGTCAGCACCACTGTGTAATACATCCATCATTTCCATAGAAAGATCCAGCTGTTCTGCTGCCGGTTTGCCACGTGACATATCAAGTGAAAGTCCCTGGGCTTTGACTTCGGCATATTGTTTATCCAGCTGTTCTTTCAGTGTGAGCAGCTCCTCTTTGTTCATCTCGCTGTATTTTTTCATAATAGTCCTCCTCGTGTCATCCTGTCCATCCCGTGTATAACGGTTCTCTGTCATTTTGTGTCTTTTACATTTTAGTATGGTAAAATCCAGATTGTCAAGTACTTTCCATGATTTGTTCCTGCGTTATATCACTTGCCATAAAAGCATTTTTCCACTATACTCTATACAGATGAATTTTTTGGAGGATAAATTGTATGTGGATTGCAGACGGATGGAAAGAATATGAAGTAATAGATACTTCTGATGGAGAGAAACTGGAACGATGGGGCGATTATCTTCTTGTCCGCCCGGATCCTCAGGTCATCTGGAACACACCCAGAAATGCCAGAGGATGGAAGCATATGAACGGACATTATCACAGAAGCAGTAAAGGCGGAGGCGAATGGGAGTTTTTTGACCTTCCCAGGCAGTGGGACATCCACTATAAGCAGCTGACTTTTCACCTGAAGCCTTTCAGTTTCAAGCATACAGGACTTTTCCCTGAGCAGGCCGTCAACTGGGACTGGTTTTCAGATAAGATCAGAAATGCAGGACGTCCTGTAAAAGTCCTGAATCTTTTTGCCTACACAGGAGGGGCAACTCTGGCTGCTGCCGCCGCCGGGGCTTCCGTCACACATGTTGATGCATCCAAGGGAATGGTCACCTGGGCAAAAGAAAACGCAGCCGCTTCCGGACTTGGCAATGCTCCCATACGCTGGCTGGTGGATGACTGCGTAAAATTTGTAGAGCGGGAAATCCGCCGGGGCAACCACTATGATGCCATAATTATGGATCCTCCTTCTTACGGAAGAGGACCTAAGGGAGAAATCTGGAAAATCGAAGATAACATTTTTGATCTGATTGGACTATGCTCACAGCTTTTAAGTGAAAAACCTTTGTTTTTCCTGATCAATTCCTATACGACAGGTCTTGCTCCTGCTGTCCTTACCTATATGATGTCCACAACATTAAAGAAATTCCAGGGGCATGTGGACTCTCAGGAAATAGGGCTTCCCGTAACCTCAAACGGTCTGGTGCTTCCATGTGGTGCATCAGGACGATGGGAAGCCTGATTCCAAAATAGAATACAGATCTGCAAAAAAGACGCCGAAAGAAACGGCGTCCTTTTTGATGCTTTATTTATTTTTCTTTTTAATAGAAGCAAATACAGACTGGATCACTATGAAGAAGCAGAGCAACAGGGAGAGAATAATCCTTACCCACCAGCTGGAGAGCGTACCCTGTGTAGTGATCAGACTGGAGATCGTTCCTTTGATCAGTACACCAAACAAGGTACCTATCGGGGTACCTACACCTCCTGAAAGAAGTGTACCACCGATAACGGCTGAAGAAATAGCGTCCATTTCAAGACCTTTTGCCTGCTCAACAAATCCGGCACAGCTGTTCAGACAGAACAGAAAACCTCCAAGACCTGCAAGAAATCCATCAAGAACATAAGCCTTAAATATGGTATTCTTAACATTAAGACCCATCATCAGTGCGCTCTGACGGTTACCGCCGATAGCATAAAGTTTTCGTCCGAATTTATGGTATTTCAGAAGAATGGCGATTACAATAACAACTATAACGGCTATCACCACTGTTGGCGGTATGTATGCCGGAATAAATTTGCCCTTCTTATTGGTTGAACCAAAAGGCATATAGAAACGAAAATTAGCCCATTTCAGGAATAATTCATTCTTAATGGAAATCATATCCGTACTGATCATTGCAGTCATTCCTCTTCCGAAGAACATACCTGCCAGAGTAACAATAAAGGGCTGAATATCCAGATATGCTACCAGGAATCCCTGAACGATACCAAAGGTAATACCGATAAGCAATGCGATCATAACTGCTGCATAGGCATTAAAACCTTTGTTTTCCATAAGATCTGCAAGCACCATACATACAAGGGCTGTAACGGAACCTACAGAGATATCAATTCCTCCGGTGATCATTACAATGGTAAGTCCGCAGGCGATAACCAGAAGTCCCGCATTGGAGACAAACAGATTGAGGAACATCTGTGGTTTGGCGAAACCTTTATCAGCAAAAATAATCATACCTGCCACATACATCACAACAAATAATGCAATCGTAATCAGAAGCAGGAAGCCATGTCCTGTCATTTTCTTTCTACTTTTTTTCATTACCTCTGACCCCCTTCTTCTGCTGCCTGTTTTTTCGTACGTAAACCAGCGATAAATTTCTTAAATACCTGACTCTGAAGCGTAACGATAACGATGACCACAATCGCCTTGTAAACAGGAAGCTGGTCAGCTTTTACATTCATAGCATAAAGAGTTGTTGTCA
>JAXEUE010000047.1:0-3479 GCA_034115005.1 Blautia sp. | reverse complement strand
CTGATCCTTATGAAATTTTTCTTCGATGTATCTAAAGCCATTGGTTTCTCCTGTTACCTCCTGTCATTTACGTCATATTTCTCAGTATAATGCACGAACATCCGTTTGGCAAGGGGTTATAAAATAAAATCTGCCATCACCGCATTGCTGACATGAATGCCCGGCCTGGTAAGAAAAATCCTGTCATCTTTTTCTTCCATGAGCTTGAGATTCATGTATTTTTCCAGTACTTTTCCATAAACTTTCTCAACGGGCAGTCCATATTCCCTCTGGAAATCTGTTTTAGAAATTCCTCTGGTCATACGAAGTCCAAGGAACATAAACTCTGCCATTTCATCCTGCAAGGTAAGCTCTGGTTCCACAATACGTATTTTGTCCGAAACAGCACTGTATTTCATATATTCTTCCATATTTTCCGTATTTTTAAAGCGGAAAGTGCCATACAGAGAAGAAGCTCCCAGACCCAGGCCCAGATAGTCTTTTCTTGTCCAGTATCCGATATTGTGCCTGCAGGCTTTTTCTTTTTTTGCATAATTTGAGATTTCATACTGCTCATAACCATACTGCTTAAGAATCCTGGCAGTGGCCTCATACATTTCATATTCTGTATCCTCGTCAGGCAGATTCAGTTTTTTCCCGGCAAAGGGCGTCCCTTCTTCAATAATCAGACTGTATGCAGAAATATGTTCAGGCTCCAGTTCTGCTGTAATTTTCAGATTATTGACCCATTTTTCATATGTCTGGTCAGGAATGGCACTGATCAGATCCACATTAATATTGGTAAAGTCAGCCTTTCTGGCCGCTTCATAGCTTTCCAGAAAACGGGAAAAAGTATGAATTCTTCCAAGGATCTTCAATTCTCTGTCATCCGGAGACTGGAGTCCTATGCTTACCCGGTTGATTCCATACTGCCTGTAGGAAAGGAATTTACCATAATCAGCTGTTCCAGGATTAACCTCAATGGAAATTTCCGCCTGAGGATCCACCTGAAAGTGACTTTTTATTTCTTCCAGAATCCTGCCGATCCATTTCTCATCCAGTACAGAAGGAGTGCCTCCTCCAATAAATATGGAGGATACACTCCTTCCTTTTCCTTCCTCTGTCCATTGAATTTCTCTTAAAAGTGCCTGTACATATTTCTCCTGTTCATCAGGTCCTGCAGGCCCTGAAAGGAAATCACAATATTCACATTTGCGGATACAGAAAGGAATATGCACATATATTTCCAAGTCATCTTTTCGTTTACTGCTGGCTGTCATCTCTGTCTCCCCTGGCAAGATATTCATTCACCATTGTAAGATTCCCGTTTGTCACTACCGCATCCGGATTGATCTGAGAAAGTTCAGGAGTGGGGGTTACTTCCGGTGCTGCACTGATCGGAATCACCTGCGAAGATTCAGCATCCTGCTCCTTCTTTTTCCCACATCCGCTCACAAGCAGACAGGCAAGAAGGCCACAGAACACAGTCAAATATATTCTATACTTTTTCATAAAAAATCTCCTCGTTCACATCCATCCGGTTTATTTGTCATCCAGCTTCAGTACACTCATAAATGCTTTCTGAGGGATCTCCACATTACCGATCTGTCTCATTCGCTTCTTGCCTTCCTTCTGTTTCTCCAGAAGTTTCTTCTTTCGGGAAATATCTCCTCCATAGCATTTAGCAAGCACATCTTTACGCATGGCTTTCACTGTTTCCCTTGCAATGATCTTGCTGCCAATGGCCGCCTGAATAGGGATCTCAAACAGCTGTCTGGGAATCTCTTCTTTTAATTTTTCACACATTTTACGGCCTCTTTCATAGGCGGTATCTGCATGAACAATAAAGGAAAGAGCGTCCACTTCTTCCTTATTTACCAGAATATCCAGTTTCACAAGCTCGCTTCTTTCATATCCGCAAAGCTCATAATCCAGAGAAGCATATCCTCTGGAACGGGATTTCAGTGCATCAAAGAAATCATAAATGATTTCATTTAAAGGAAGCTTATATTTAAGAAGTGCCCGGGTCTCTTCCATATATTCCATTCCAAGATACTGGCCTCTTCGTTCCTGGCACAGATCCATAATGGCACCAATATACTCTGTAGTAACCATGATCTCTGCGCTGACCACAGGCTCTTCCATGAATTCTATCTCGGAAGGATCAGGAAGATTACTGGGATTGGTAAGCTCTATCACATCCCCATTAGTCTTATGGACCTTATAAACAACTCCCGGTGCCGTAGTCACCAGATCCAGATTGTATTCTCTCTCCAGACGTTCCTGTATGATTTCCAGATGGAGAAGTCCCAGAAAACCACACCGAAATCCGAAACCAAGAGCTGCGGATGTCTCCGGTTCATAGAAAAGGGAGGCATCATTTAACTGCAGCTTCTCCAGTGCATCTCGAAGATCGCCATATTTGGCTCCATCTGCAGGATAAAGTCCGCAGTAAACCATTGGATTCACTTTCTTATACCCGGGAAGCGGCTCCTTACAGGGCCTCTGATTGTCCGTTACAGTATCTCCCACATGGGTATCTCCCAGACTCTTAATGCTGGCGGTTATATAGCCTACCATTCCCGCAGTCAGCTCTTCACATGGAATGAACTGGCCTGCCCCGAAATATCCTACTTCCACTACTTCGGTAACAAAGCCCGTTGCCATCATCCGGATCTGGGTTCCCTTTTTCACACGTCCGTCCATAATACGGCAGAACACAATTACACCCTTGTAGGAATCATAAAGAGAATCAAAAATAAGTGCCTTTAAAGGAGCATTCACATCTCCTTTCGGAGCGGGCAGCTTATGCACAATCTGTTCCAGAACTTCTTCCACATTCAGACCTGTCTTTGCTGAAATCCTTGGAGCATCCTGAGCTTCCAGCCCGATCACATCCTCAATCTCATTTACTACACGGTCAGGTTCTGCACTTGGCAGGTCTATTTTGTTAATTACAGGCAGCACGTCCAGATCATGATCCAGTGCCAGATAAACATTGGCAAGAGTCTGGGCTTCAATTCCCTGGGCAGCGTCTACCACAAGGACAGCTCCGTCGCAGGCAGCCAGGCTTCTGGAAACTTCATAATTAAAATCCACATGCCCCGGAGTATCAATCAGATTGAAAATATACTCTTCTCCATCTTTGGCTTTATAAACGATACGGACAGCCTGGGATTTGATAGTAATTCCTCTTTCCCTCTCCAGTTCCATATTGTCAAGAACCTGGGACTGCATTTCCCTTTCCGTCAGAGTACCGGTCATCTCTATGATTCTGTCCGCAAGTGTGGATTTACCATGGTCAATATGTGCAATAATACAGAAATTTCTGATTTTGCTCTGATCTATCATTCAGGAATTCCCTCCCTATTTTTTTCTTCTGGTTTTCATTGAATTCTAATTCCGTATTATAGCATATCTGTTTCACTTCTGTCTAGGAGGCAGAAGATATATCCCTGATGTTGGAGGTATTTTAAAAGGAGCTGCAATCTTAATAAAAA
>JAXEUE010000046.1:0-6030 GCA_034115005.1 Blautia sp. | reverse complement strand
TGCATAATCCTGGACCTGGCAATGGCTGCCATTTTCTTTTTGATTGGGTTCTTGTTTTACAGATCAAACGGGAAAGCAGTGAACTTCTTAACAGGCTACAATATGAAGTCCGCTGAAGAACGCAAAAAATATGATGAGAAGAAAATGTGCAAGGACTACGGAAAACGGATGATGCTATGGCCGATTCCCTTTTTCATTGGAGCTGTTATTGACTTCATTTTTCCTATAAAGGGAACATTGATCGCATGGGTCATATGGTCAGGCATGTTTATTCTTTTACTGATCGAAAGACATAAAAGAGAAAGATAAGTCAGAATTTGGAGGGTAAGGCATGAACCATTGTGGAACCCGCATGATAGAAACAAAAAGATTACTGTTAAGAAAATTCGTAATAGAAGATGCAGATGCTATGTTTCGGAATTGGGCATCCGATAAAGAGGTTACAAAGTTTCTGACATGGCCTGTTTATACCAGTTTGGATACCGCAATCCATATATTGAATGAATGGACTACGTCCTATGAAAAGCCGGACTTTTATCAGTGGGCAATTGTGCCGAAAGATATCAATGAACCGATTGGTTCAATTTCTGTCGTATCAACCAATGAAGAAACGCAGATGGCAGAAATTGGTTACTGCATTGGCAGGTCGTGGTGGAATCAGGGAATCACCTCTGAAGCGTTGCGTGCAGTAATAGATTTCATGTTCGACCTGGTTGGCGCAAATCGTATTCAGGCGAAGCATGATGTAAATAATCCCCATTCAGGACTGGTTATGAAAAAGTGCGGAATGAAATATGAAGGTACCTTGAGAAGTGCGGCAGTTAATAATCAAGGTGTCTGCGATGTGAGCATCTACGCATTATTAAAGTCAGATCGATAAATCCTAGTTTGTATGTGCCTGAATAAATGAACAGTAATTACCAGCTGGAAGCCAGTGCAAATTGTGCTTCCGGTTTTTAGTTGCCGGAATTTCCGGCAATGAACCACAACTACACATGAAGTTGGCAAGACAGATGCCAATTACTTTAGACCGATTGCTTTTCGAGGGGAAAGGAAGATGAAACGTAATGAGTAAGGTTTTTGTAATACCGGATGTTCATCTGAAGCCTTGGATGTTCGACAAGGCCGAAGAGCTCCTTTCTCGAAGTGAATATGAGAAAATCGTCTGTCTGGGAGATCTCGTAGATGACTGGGATCAGGAAAAGAATCTGGGATTGTATTTGGAGACATTTGATGCGATTGAGAGATTTATAAATCGACATTCAAATTTTCTGTTTTGCTACGGAAACCATGATGTGAGTTACATCTGGGAGGCTCGGGAGTCAGGGTATTCTGATTATGCAAGAAAGGTAGTGCTTGAAGGAATATCAAAACTTGAAAAGCTTATACCGGTAGGGAATATCGCTTATATTCATCGAGTAGATAAGGTTCTTTTCAGCCATGCTGGCTTGACTGAGATATTCGTATCTCACTTTCTACCGAATTTTGATGGTGATATAGATGAACTTCTTGAAAGAATCAACAGCTTCCGAAGAGATGAACTGTGGTGTGATGCCTCGCCGATTTGGGCAAGACCACAGGATGGCGGAATCGAAATGTATCCAGAGGGATATCTCCAAGTGGTAGGACATACTCCGGTTAAGAAAACAGATTACTTTGGTGAATTGGTCACTGTAGATAATTTCTCGACATACCGTAATGGAGATCCTATCGGAGACCAGCGCTTTATCTGGGTAGATACTGTTTCAAAACAATGGGGCTTTGCAGATGGCCACGGAAATCCGGAAAATTTGCCGGATCCTAAACTTGATATCAGAAATTACAAAATTGGTCATCATGTTAAGTTCAAGATCAGATATCATGGCTCTGGCAAAGAAGAAATACATGATGGTACTGTTGAAATCATTGATCACTATTCTGGTGGTCATGTGTCAATAGATGTGATGAGCGGTGACACCTTGTATAAGCACCTGTCCTTGACGGATGTCATAGAGCATGTGGAATCGTGTTCAAGTAGGGATCTGATAGGTAAGTGAAGTATTGACGGGTTGAGATATATCTCATATAATGATTACAGAAGAGGAATTTTAATGGCATTTGAAATAGAGTTTTACTCAAGCGAAGACGGAAGGGAGCCGGTAGCGGAGTTTTTGGATTCCTTGGATTCCAAGATGTCTGCAAAGTTAGTAGGACTTATGGAAATACTGGAAGAGAAGGGGACAGAATTACGTATGCCCTACTCGGAACATCTTGAGGATGGTATTTTTGAACTTCGCTGTAAACAAGGAAGTAATATTACAAGAGTGATGTATTTCTTTTATGTAGGAAAGAAGATTGTAGCGACAAACGGATTTGTAAAGAAAACGCAGAAAACTCCGGCTAAGGAACTTAAGTTGGCAAAGGAAAGGCGTGCAGACTGGTTAAGTCGCCATAAGGAGGGCTAACATGAATCTTAAAGAGTATAAATCCAAAAAGATGAACGATCCGGAATTTGCCAAGGCATATGAGGAAATCCAACCGGAAATGAATGTGATCCGTGCTATTATAGACGCTCGCATCTCACAGAATATAACGCAGAAAGAACTTGCCGAGAGAACAGGTATCGCCCAGACAGAGATCAGCAAGCTAGAGAACGGAACAAGAAATCCTTCAATTAAACTATTGCAGAGACTTGCAGATGGGATGGATATGGTTCTGAATATATCGTTCACCCCCAAAGCGGGTGTGGGAAAATGACACGGACATCCATGTATATGTGTGGGCAACCAAATATAATATGGAGGTAACAGTCATGAACAAGTATGTTTCGCTGGATAAGCGAAGTAAGAAGGCGCAGCGCGAGTATCACGCAAAGCAGAGACGAACCTGGGGTGGACTTAATCCCGTGACAAGGAGCGTACCGAGCGGAAAGACTTACAATCGAAAGAAGGAAAAGCAGAGGTTGCTACGTGCCAGTGGCACGTGTTCAGTAACGACCGAAGCGAAGCGGAGATCGGCAAGAAATTCAGAAATGGATTTGAGGCCGATCTTTTTTTGCAAAATTATTTATTTTTGCTTGACTATGACGTAACGTAATAGTTCATGATGTAATCACACGTGAAGGAGATGATAGCCATGAAGACAGTAAATGAAGTGAGTAAGCTGACAGGAGTGAGTATACGCACGCTGCAGTATTACGATAAGATAGGACTCTTAAAACCGGCGGAGTATACCGAGTCCGGATACAGGCTGTATGACGATGCGGCGCTGGAGAAACTTCAGCAGATTTTACTGTTTCGTGAGCTTGAGTTTCCGCTTAAGGATATCAAGGATATCGTAACCAGATCTGATTTTGACAAGAGATTGGCACTTGACCAGCAGATAGAACTTCTTGAATTAAAGAAGGAACATATCGATAATCTGATCAGTATGTGCCGTGGATTAAAACTGAGAGGAGTGAGACATTTGGATTTTACAGCATTTGATTCAAGCAAATTAGATGAATACGCCAGGCGCGCAAAAGAGCAGTGGGGTAATACTCCGGAATATAAGGAATTCGAAGAGAAGAATGAAAAGCGGTCTAAGAGCGAAGAAGAGAGCATGATGGCCGATTTTATGAAAATCTTTGAAGAGTTCGGAGCTATGAAGGACCAGGATCCTGCATCTTCAGTAGTTCAGGATCAGGTAAAGAAACTGCAGGGCTTTATTACCGAGCATTTTTATAAATGTACTAATGAGATTCTTTCAAGTCTCGGTAAGATGTATGCCGGTGGCGGCGAATTCACCGAGAACATTAATAAGATGGGCGGAGAAGGAACTGCTGAATTTACTCACCGGGCGATACAGATCTACTGCGGATGATACATTTTTTTGAAAAAAGTAGGTTTTCGGTAGGTTTTTGGTAGGCAAGGTGTCCTTCACGCTGAAAGAATTCTAATATATGTGGAGGGAACAGAAGTAATGAGCAGGAAGTGGATGGATACTCTGGTTTCATTTTTCAGAACCGCTTCGGTACCCTGCCGAATCCTGCCAGTGTCAACCGCACGATTAAGCGGATTGTGAACAGCTATAACGCCGATGAGCGTCTCAATGCTGTAAGGGAAGGCCGCGAGCCATTGCTGCTTCCGGAATTTTCCTGCCATCATCTCCGGCATACCTTTGCGACCCGGCTCTGCGAGGTGGAGAGCAATCTCAAGGTGATTCAGTCAATCATGGGGCACAAGAACATCGAGACTACCATGGACGTATATGCGGAAGCGACGGATCGGAAGAAGGAAGAAACCTTTGAAAACCTCGCGGCGAAGCTGGATGAGTTGTTTTAACATAATCACCCCCACTGAATTTCTCCAAGGAGAACCTTGGCCCCAAGATCGATAACTCCGGTGTTGATGTAATCCGGATAGGCTGTTTTCAGAGAAGCAGCAAGCTCCTCTGACCTGGAGGATGCCTTTGTGAACTCAATAGCCTTCTGTAAATATTCCTTCGTAGCAGAAAGCGCCTTTTTGTCAAAGGAAGCATTCAGATCAGCATGGCTTGGGATTACAATTTCCGGATTCAGAGCTTCGAGAGAAGTCAGCCTGTCGATCCATGCCTGCAGCTTCTCTTCGGATCCTGTGTCTGCAAGGAAAATATGCAGCTCATTGAAAATATCAATACCGCCGATCAGAAGTTTCTCATTCTTTTCAAACAGGTTGATACGATTCTTGTCGTCTCCAACAAACTCGAACTCTGTGCCGAGAATATTCAGCTTATCGCCTGAAACAGCTTTCGGAAGGATGACATTTACAGGGGCCTGTTCCTGCAGCACGGAAGACCAGACAGCAAGTTTTCCGATGACACTCTCCGCGATATGCTGCTGAGTCTCCTCTGTTGAAAGAATCTCCAGCTTCGGAACAGAGCGCAGAATCTGTTCCATTCCGAAATAGTAATCCGGATCGCCGTGGATAACAAATGCACCTTTCAGATTCAGTTTTTCGGTGTTTATAAAATCAACAAGCTCATTTGCCGTAGCTTTGGTAAAACCTGCATTGATGAGATAAGCGTCAGCTTCTTTCTGAAGGATGACTGCGGTTACATTGAAACTGTTGTCATCTGTGCCGAACACATGAATCTTAAAATTCTCTGTGGATAATGTTTTTCTCATTGATTTGTCCCTTTCTCCTGTCATCAGACATCAGTCCATGATTTTCAGTGTGCCTTTGTGAAGAAGTTCAGCCCTTTTACCGCGCGCATTCTCATCCGGCCAGGTCATAAAGGCATAAACCCTGCCATTTGCAAAATCTGCAATCTGGGATACTACAAGACCGGACTCCTCAATCCAGTTGACCATGTATTTTCCATCGCCGAGGTCATAAGAAGTATACGGCTCGTCCTCATGTGCCGGAGCACCCTCGGCGGTCTTTGAGAGTGCGTCCCAATGCAGTTTATTCTCACAGAGATAGGTAATTACAAAGTGGTAGCCTGTCTCATAATCTACATCGACCTTTTTCCCCTTAGTAAATTCATCAATCTCATAAGGAAACGTCGCCCCTTTAGGGGCGTTTTTACTCACCCCTGGCTGGCAATATACTGACGGATTATTTCTGCCGAAGCATCTCCAACACTGACTGCAAAGTGCCCATCAGACCATAATGTACGTTCTGCCCAATAATGCCGGGCAAGCGTTTTGTGATGATGTGTCCTCCAGATATAATAAGTGCTTTCCTGTTTCAGAATGCTGGCGATATGCCGGATACTGTCTCCTGACGGATATTGTGGAGCAGGATATGTCCGTCTCCATAATATGGCCCTTATACCAGAACATATGTTTGCTTTTCAATAAATATATGTTATAATACATATATGTTGAAAGGATGGCGTCTCTATGCAGCTGGCTGAAGTGCTAAAACTCAAACTGAATACGACAGATGAGATTTCCCTGGCCTTTGGCGAAACTGCGTACCAGTACATGCTGGCCTGTGATGATATCTCCCGGTATGTGTTCGATCACGATCTGCTGTTCAACTCTGTGAAATTGTCAAAGGAACTGTATTCTCACATTCGTGAAACGTT
>JAXEUE010000045.1:0-6080 GCA_034115005.1 Blautia sp. | reverse complement strand
AAATCTGACCTGCATTTCTATGTTATAATGGGTCCGGTTCTCATCCTCTGCAATTACATCCAGCCGGACTCCCTTGTATTCCGGGTGGTAGATAATGCTCTTTTCCTTGCTTACAGTTACGCTGTGGATCTTAAACCCCAGCACCAGCTCCAGAAAATCCCTGCATAACTTTTCGTCAGACATTACTGCCCCAAACATAAAATTATCCTTGATAGTCAGCTCCTGCAATGTTTTTCTGTATTCCATATAATTTCCTCCTGTTTTAAGACTGCGGAGGAATCCTATAAGGTTATTATAAGAAAAACGAAGAAATTATACAACCCCAGACAACAAGAAAAAACGAGGAAATAATATAACCCGGAGGGAAATATATACCATTGCAAACACGCTTGCGCTCGGCTCAGCTCGCAGCGGTACTAGGTTTGTTCTGTCGAACTCTCCAAGTACCGGCGGCTTCGCAAGGTTTGCAGCCGGTATATATTTCCCTATCCGGGTTCGGTTATGTATTTCTTCCGTGGTACAGCGGTGTATGTTCCACTTCATTGACCAAGAATTAATTTTCTTCGTGTTGGTAACAGTGTTCGGGGTTCCAGATCCGTCACACTGCGACAATCTGAAAGGGGCAAATTCAGCCTCCGGGTCGCTTACGAAGCTGTCCTGCTGAAACAGGAAACGCAGTGCGACACGGAGGCTGATTTGCCCCATATATTTTTTTCAATAATTTACTTCACCACGAAGTTCACGATTCTGTTGGGAACGTAAATTTCTTTTACCAGTTTCTTTCCTTCCATAAAGGAGGCAATTTTTTCGTCTGCCTTGGCGGTGGCAAAAGCTGTTTCTTTATCGCAGTCTGTTGGAATTGTGATGGTGCCTCTTACTTTTCCGTTAACCTGAACGCCAATTTCAATGGTCTTGGCTACAGTTTTATCTTCATCAAATTCGGGCCATGAGGAGATGGTGAGGAAGCCTTCTCCGCCGATGTACTCCCAGATTTCTTCGCAGAGGTGAGGTGCGAAAGGACTTAACAGTTTGATGAAGATCGTAAGGTCGTCTTTGGTCAGGTGGCCTTCTGCCGTAATTTCATTCAAAAGTGTCATCAGGCTTGCGATGGCGGTGTTGAATTTCAGGTTTTCAATATCGGATGATACTTTCTTGATGGTTCGGTGGATCTTCATTTCCAGTTCATCTGATACCGGTTCTTCTGAAAGAATATCCGTAAGGCCTGCCACACGGTCCAGGAATTTCTTGCATCCTTTTACGGAGCTGTCGTTCCAGGGTGTTGCTGCGCCGTAGTCGCCCATAAAGAGTACATAGGTACGAAGGGTGTCTGCGCCGTATTCATTTACAATATCCAACGGATCTACCACATTTCCCTTGGATTTGCTCATCTTGTCTCCGTCTGGTCCAAGAATAAGGCCCTGTATGCTTCGTTTCGCATAGGGTTCCGGTGTGTTTACCACTCCGATATCGTAAAGGAAACGATGCCAGAACCTTGAGTAGATCATATGTCTGGTCACATGTTCCATTCCACCGTTATACCAGTCAACGGGCATCCAGTATTTCAGTTTTTCAGGATCTGCCAGAGCCTGATCGTTATGGGGATCCGTGTATCTTAGGAAATACCATGAGGATCCTGCCCACTGTGGCATAGTATCTGTTTCACGTTTGGCTGCGCCGCCGCATTTGGGGCAGGTGCAGTTTACAAAAGAATCAATTTTTGCAAGAGGAGACTGTCCGTCTTCACCTGGTTCATAATCTTTGATATCCGGCAGGCGAAGTGGGAGTTCTTCATAGGGAACAGGAACTACACCACATTTGGGGCAGTGGATCAGCGGAATAGGTTCTCCCCAGTATCTCTGGCGGTTAAATGCCCAGTCTTTCATCTTGTACTGTACTCCGGCTTCTCCCACTCCTGTTTTTTCAAGCTCTTCCAACATACGCTCAATGGAGTCGTGTTTATTGGTATATCCATTGAGGAATCCGGAATTGATCATTTCACCGTCGCCTGTGTATGCTTCTTTGGAAATATCTCCGCCCTTGATTACCTGGATAATATCAATGCCAAATTTTTTCGCAAAATCATAGTCACGCTGATCATGTGCAGGTACAGCCATGATTGCACCGGTACCATAACCCATCATTACATAGTCTGCGATGTAGATCGGAATTTTTTTACCATTAATGGGGTTAACTGCTTCAAGCCCGGAAATCTTCACACCTGTTTTGTCTTTTACCAGCTGTGTTCTTTCAAATTCTGTCTTCTTGGCACATTCGTTACGATATGCAGTGATTTCATCCATATTGGTGATCCGGTCTGCATACTTGTCAATAATTGGATGCTCCGGTGCCATTACCATAAAGGTAACACCAAAGAGGGTATCCGGTCTGGTGGTATAGATTTTAAGCTTCTCATCCACACCGTCAATGGTAAAGTTGACAAATGCACCTTTTGATTTGCCGATCCAGTGAATCTGCTGCTGTTTCACATTGTCAGGATAATCTACATCTTTCAGGCCATCCAGAAGTTTGTCCGCATATTCTGTAATACGCAGATACCAAACATCTTTGGACTTCTGAACCACATCGCTGTGGCAGATGTCGCATTTGCCTCCCTGGCTGTCTTCGTTGGAAAGGACTACTTTACAGTGAGGGCAGTAATTAACAAGTGTTCTGTCCCTGAATACAAGTCCGTTCTCAAACATTTTCAGAAAAATCCACTGGGTCCATTTATAATAATCTTCGTCTGTGGTATCGATTACACGGCTCCAGTCAAAGGAAAATCCTACTTTTTTCAGCTGATTGGTAAATCTCTTAATATTCTCATCTGTGATAACACGGGGATGGGTTCCTGTCTTCACTGCATAGTTCTCTGTGGGCAGTCCGAAGGCGTCAAAACCGATGGGAAAAAGTACATTATATCCTTCCATACGGCGTTTCCGGCAGATTACCTCAAGGCTTGAATATGCTTTAATATGTCCCACATGCATTCCGGCACCGCTTGGATATGGAAATTCTACCAGGCCATAGAATTTGGGTTTATCACTGTTATCTTTGGCTTCAAAGATTTTACTCTCTTCCCATCTGGCCTGCCATTTGGGCTCGATCTTTTTAAACTCGTATCTCATCTTGTATGTTTCCTCCACAAACAATTATCTCTAATGGCTTATTTTAGAGCAATATACAATGTTTGTCAACGTAAAAAAGAGAGCCACGTACTGTTTTCGGTACGTGAGCTCTCTTTTCATTCATAGGAGTTTCTGTTATTTAATCATCTGCATTATCCAGTTTGGATGCTCTTGCTTCGATTTCTTTGGCCTGGATATCTGCCGGTGCCTGCTCATAACGGGCAAACTCATAGGAGAAGTTTCCGCTTCCGCCTGTCATGGAACGAAGATCTGTGGAATATCCATAGATTTCAAGCTGAGGAACATCTGCCTCAATAATGGTATTTCCCTGATGATCCGGATTCATTCCAAGAACACGGCCACGGCGTTTGTTCAGATCACCCATAACGTCACCGGTATATTTATCCGGAACAGTTACCTTCATAGAAACAATTGGTTCAAGAAGTACAGGGGAGGCATCCATAAAGCCTTTCTTGAATGCAAGGATGGTTGCCATCTTGAATGCCATTTCGGAGGAATCTACCGGATGATAGGAGCCATCATATAGGGTAGCTTTTACTCCGACTACAGGATATGCTGCAAGAGGTCCCTTCTGAACGCATTCCTGAAGTCCCTTCTCAACTGCAGGGAAATAGTTCTTCGGAACAGCTCCCCCTACTACCACCTGTTCAAATACGTAAGGTGTCTCCAGATCTCCGGATGGCTCGAAACGCATCTTTACATGACCGTACTGTCCATGTCCGCCGGATTGTTTCTTATGCTTGCCTTCCACATCAGAATTCTTGCGGATTGTTTCACGGAAAGGAACCTTGGGCTTGCTCAGTTCCACATCTACTTTATAACGTTCTTTTAATTTATTTACTACAATATCAAGGTGCTGGTCACCGATTCCATAAAGAAGAGTCTGACGGTTGGCACTGTCGTTCACAGCACGAAGAGTTCTGTCTTCACTCATAAGCTTGGAAAGTGCCTGGGAAATCTTATCCTCATCACCCTTCTTCACTGCTTTATACCTCTTGCATGTATAAGGCACGGAAATAATAGTCTTGGGATAGAGAATCGGATTAGCCTTGGTTGCCAGGCTGTCACCTGTCTGTACACTGTTTAATTTGGCAATGGCACCGATATCACCTGCATGAAGTTCCGGAACTTCAATTGGTTTGGATCCTTCCAGAACATACAGCTTATTCAGTCTCTCCTCTTCGCCCTTCTCCACATTCAGCAGAGTATCATCGGATTTGATAACACCGGAGCACACTTTTATCAGAGAATATTTGCCAAGGAAAGGATCTGCAATTGTCTTCCAAACATA
Organism: Blautia sp.; assembly: GCA_034115005.1. Classification (GTDB taxonomy): domain Bacteria; phylum Bacillota; class Clostridia; order Lachnospirales; family Lachnospiraceae; genus Blautia_A. The sequence goes on along the minus strand of JAXEUE010000045.1, from coordinate 1,643 downwards.
TGCGGATTTCGTCTTGGTAAAATCATAATTAGCCTCAAAGATCTCATTGGTCTTCTGGGAAATTCCGTTGCAGGAACGTTTGTCCGGGCTTGGGAAATAACCGCAGATATCATCGAGAAGATTGGAAACACCGCGAAGATTCACAGGAGAACCCATGCATACAGGAACGATGGCTGCTTCCTGTACGTTCATTGCCAGTGCAGCGGAAACTTCTGTTACGGAGAAAGTATCTCCCTCGAAATATCGGTCCATAAATTCCTCGCTGGTCTCTGCCACGGATTCCATAAGGATATCATGATATTTCTCAAGGTATTCTTCCAGATAATCCGGAACTTCGCACTCTTCCTTCTTACCTTTATCAATATATTTCCTTCCGGCCTGTTTCACAACATTTACATAGCCTACAAATTTACCATCTTCACGAATTGGGAAATGAAGTGGTGCGATCTTCTTGCCGTAAAGCTCTGTCAACTGTTCTACAACCTTACGGTAACTTACATCGTCAACATCCATGTCTGTGACAAAGATCATTCTCGGAAGTTTATATTTCTCACATAAATCCCATGCCTTCTGTGTTCCCACCTGAACGCCGGCCTTACCGGAAACCACAATAATAGCAGCATCTGCCGCACTTACGGCCTCTTCTACTTCACCTACAAAGTCGAAATATCCGGGAGTATCCAGTATATTGATCTTAACCTTATTCCACGGTACAGGAATTAATGTAGTGGATATGGAAAAATGTCTCTTAATTTCTTCTTTGTCATAATCACTGACAGTGTTACCGTCCTCAACTCTTCCGAGACGGCTGGTCATTCCTGCCAGATAAGCCATTGCCTCTGCCAGTGTAGTCTTGCCTGCTCCGCCATGACCTAATAGGACTACATTTCTGATTCGGTCAGTTCTGAAAACGTCCATATGTAATACCTCCCTGTTTGTCTGATATGTTCATATTTTACTAAATTTTTTTGTGTTTTTCAAGTATTTTATGTAATTTTAACAATTTTTATTGTTGCATAATTGTGCGGATGAGGGATGAGGGCAATTCAGTCTCCGGGGTGCACTGCGTTTCCTGTTCCGGATGAGGGCAATTCAGCCTCCGTGCCGCACTGCGTTTCCTGTTCAGGCTGGACAGCTTTTATTCCGCCACTTACAAAACTCGCTTCGCTCAAACAGTTGATTCGTGGCGGAAGCTGTCCTGCCTTCACGACGGAAGCCTCGTAAGCGTCCCGGCAGGCTGAATTTGCCATTTGCAGATTGTCGCAGTGTAACTAATCTGCAACCCTGAACACTGTTTCCAACCTGCAGGGAAATAAATTATTGCCAGTGAAGTGAAACATGCATTGCGGATCTAACGGATGAAATACATAACCGAACCCGGAGGGAAATATATACCGGCTGCAAACCTTGCGAAGCCGCCGGTACTTAGTGAGTTCTGCTGATTTTAAGCAGAACGAACTTAGTACCGCTGCGAGTGAAGCCGAGAATATATAAAAATAGTTTCTGGGATGCACTGCGTTTCCTGTTCCGGCAGGACAGCTTTTATTCCGCCACTCACAAAACTCGCTTCGCTCGAACAGTTGATTCGTGGCGGAAGCTGTCCTGCCCTCACGACGGAAGCTTCGTAAGCATCCCAGAATACT
>JAXEUE010000044.1:0-10173 GCA_034115005.1 Blautia sp. | reverse complement strand
GTTTCTGCATCTGATCGGAACCTTCTACGTAAGGATCAACACCAAGGAATGTATCAAGACCTGTAGCAACTACATAGTTACCGATTGATACAGCTTTTTCAGACATCCACTCAGGAGCGCATCCTACAACAGGAAGTTGATTGATCTGAAGTCCTGCATCTTTGGCAAGTGTTGCAGCAAGTACCATCATACGGGAAATATCTACGCATGAACCCATATGCAGAACAGGCGGGATATCAGCCAGTTCACATACACGTTTCAGACCATCACCGCAGAGATCCTTAGCTCTCTTATCCATAAGGCCTGCTTTTGCAGCTGCCTGTGCAGCACATCCTGAAGCAATGACAACGATATCATTTTCAATAAGCTTCTTCATCAGTTCAATGTGAGCTGTATCAGGTCTTACCTTTGGATTGTTACATCCAACCATTGCAACTGCACCACGGATAACACCGGAAGTAATGCACTCAAGTAATGGTTTGGTTGTTCCTGTTTCATCAACCTGAGAGTTGGTAACACCATCAAGTGTCTTAACAATAGCCTCTACAGAATAACCTACAGTTGCTTTCTGTTTCATCTGAGGAATGTGTACCAGCTCTGGTTTTCTGTTCTTAAAGTTATCAATCGCCATCTTAACGATTGCTTTTGCATTCTCGCCTGCTGTCTTTGCACTGAAACGGATGAATTCTGAATCAGGCATCTGAGCGATTGGAGAAGTTGTAACAAATTTTGTATGGAAGCATTTGCTTAAAGGCCCTAATGCCGGGAAAATACACTGAACATCTACAACGATCAGTTCGCAGGCACCTGTAAGTACCACGTTCTCCTGCTGCAGGAAGTTACCTGCCATAGGAATACCACGACGCATAGCAACTTCGTTGGAAGTACAGCAAACACCAGATACAGTAATTCCCTTAGCCCCTACAGATTTGGCATAATCAATCATTTCTTTGCTTTCTGCATATTCACATATCATCTCAGAAAGGCTCGGATCATGTCCGTGTACAACGATATTTACATTTTCTTCCACCATTACGCCAAGGTTAGCCTCTGTGTCAATTGGCTTGGGAGTTCCGAAAAGAACATCAGAAAATTCTGTTCCCATCATAGATCCGCCCCATCCATCGGCAAGACCACAGCGAAGAGACTGTTTAACAAGTGCTTCAGGAAGAGATGAACATCCCATATGTGACATATGTAAGGAAGAAGAAACCTCACGGTCAATGGCACGTGGTGCAATTTCATTTTCAATCAGTTTTTCCTTCTGTCCTTCCGGCATTCTGTCAAGGAATCTCTGATATCCGAATGGTTTACCATATTCCATAAGACCTGTTACAGCTACCTCATGAGCCAGATCATAGATATCTTTACCTTCTGTCTCAATTCCCCATTCTTTGGCAATACGAATCAGTTTCTCGGGATCTTTTACTTTATAGTTTCCATCAGGTGCTGTGCAGTTAAGAGTATTACAGATTTCACGGCCGTGATCAGAATGTGTTGCAGCACCGCCTGCTGTAAATTTCAGGAAGTTCCTTCCTACGATACCATGGGCATCACATCCGCAGATTCCTCTCGGAGCCTTTGCTGTAATACGGCATGGTCCCATTGCACAGATACGGCAGCAGATACCCTGCTCACCGAATTTACAGTGTGGAGTCTGATTTTTAACACGATACTGCCAAGCATCTGCGCCCACCTTTTTTCCTGTTTCCAAAAGTCTGGCAGTAGCCGCTTCAAATTCTTCCACTGTAGTTAATTTGAATTCACTCATTATTGACCTCCTTTAATTCTGGTTCGTACACGTACTCTGTGTACTTTTTTTGTTTTATATGGATCCCCTGGCTGTAAAATCAGACTGGCCAGTGGATTCCCCTATGCACACAAACATCCCTTACCGTCCCAAAATGGGCGGCAAGGGGTGCATATTATAAATTTAATTTGTCAATGATCGCACGAAGTGCAACCTTGACCGGGTTATCTTCCGGAAGTGTACTTGTGGGACGTCCGTCGCAGTCATATTCATAGACAGTTTCATCCTGAGGAATCACTCCGAGAAGATGAAGACCCTGAATGGCAATCTCTTCTTTTATGCCTTCATTGAGTTCGCCCTTGGGTGCTCTGTTAACAATAAGGCCCACCGTATCAGGATGCATATCGCATTCTTTAATAAGCTCAGCAATCCTTCCAACTGCCTGGATACCTCTTCTGGAACAGTCACTTACAAGAATGGCAGTCTGCATGCTTGGAAGAACGCCTCTGCTGATATGTTCCATTCCTGCTTCATTGTCCACAACAATATAAGGATACTGATTCTGATATTTTGCAAGCTGAGTCTGAAGAAGGCCATTTACATAGCAATAACAGCCTTTTCCCTGAGTTCTTCCCATAACAAGAAGGTCAAAGTCATCATCCTCCACAAGTGCATCTTCAAAACGCATCTCTGCATAATCAGCCTTGGACATTCCTGCCGGAATAGGATTTTCCTTTGCCAGTTCGGCACGGGCAATCTCCTCCCTAACATCACCAAGTGTTGTTTCCACTTTAACGCCAAGAACTTCATTAAGATTTGAATTTGCATCTGCATCTACTGCCAGAATCGGTCCTTTACCCTGTCTGCAGAGATATTGGATCATCATTCCGCATAAAGTAGTTTTTCCTACGCCGCCTTTACCTGCGACAGCAATTACATGTGCCATAAAACCAGGTGCCTCCTAAAATACTGTAGTGTGTCTTTATTTAAACTAATGTACGAAGTCCGGATCTTTCAATGATCTCAGAAACATCTTTCCATTTGTTCAGAGCATACAGATGAATACCATTCACACCCAGAGCACGATATTCGTCAATCTGTTTGATGGTATATTCGATGCCTTCTTCTTTGAATGCTTTCACTTTGTCATCATAGAACATATCAAATGGCTTGCCATCTGCATCTTTTGCAGCAAATGGATTCGGGAACAGCCAATGTCTGGAAATCATTCTGCAAAGTTCACGGTCCATTACACAGCCATTACGTGAAAGAGCCATGTTGATGGTAGAAGCCATATCAAGAATAGGCATAACACCAACATCTACAGGCATTGTAACACCAGCCTTGCGGATAGCATCCAGCCAGTATTTAAACTGTTCCATATCCCAGCAAAGCTGAGTCATGATATAGTCTGCACCATTATCCTGTTTCTGTTTCAGAACAGCGATATCTGACTCAAGGCTGCGGCATGAAATATGTCCTTCAGGAGATCCTGCAACAGCGATCTCAAATTTATCACCAAATTCATCACGTACAAATTTTACAAGGTCTGTTGCATAGTTGAAATCACCGCATGTTGTAGTCTCTCCAAGGGGAATATCTCCACGGAGTGCAAGCATATGATCAACACCCTGATCCAGATATTCCTGAAGCTGTTCTTTAATGCCTTCTTTTGTATTCTTGATTACTGTAAAATGTGTAACAGGAGTTGTTCCTGCTTTTTTGATCATCTGGCACACTTCTCTGTTAGCGCCTACATTTCCGCCGCCAGCGCCATATGTACAGGAAATATATTCCGGTTTGAATTTCATAAGATGATCAATTGTTCCTGGAAGGCTTTCCATACCTTTATCTGTCTTAGGCGGAAAAACTTCAAAGGAAAGGAGCATTTTTTCTTTCATTGCTGCTGATAATTTCATTGTTACATACCTCCACGTCTTATATTTTTTATTATCAAGGCATTGACTGCCTTAGATCCGAAAAGTAATTCTGGTTACTCACATTTGAGTTTCACAATGCTGTTAGCAAGATCAACCATAAGGATGCTTCCCTCTATCACTCTCTCATCTCCCATAATATCACGAAGGGTCAGTTTATTTCCCTCCACATCAATACGGGCTACATTTTTAAAAATAACGGAATCATCACTTTCTTTATAAACTGTTGCCAGGCACATTTCTTAACGCCTCCTATTTCATTTCTTCCTTAACAAGTGTCAGAGCAAGTCCAAGTCTCATATTGCCTTTCTGAAAATCGGAAACCGCTTCCTTAATGGTCCTGCACGGAGCATCCATACCCATCTTAGCCAGATTATCCGCCATCTGATCCAGTTCCTGAGCATGATGTTCATTATGCTGAAGCATATAAGTCAGAAGAGCAATCGTCTCATTTTTGCAATCGCCTTCCTTACAGGAACCACACTGACCGGATTCGCAGGTGCTGCCTGCAGGTGTATGTCCATGTTCCTCATCATGAGCATGTCCGTGATGAACAAGGTTTCCATTCTCGTCTTTTATTAAGTGCATAAAATGCTCCTTTCTTTTAAAAAGCAGTAATATAATACGTGTTTTTTCTGCTGCTTTTCCATGACAATAAATTATCAATTTATGGTTATTATACAACGTTTCGTCCAATTTAGCAAGGCATTTAAAGTAAATAATCACTAAAAAATTATGAAATTCCGGCATGTATATGGTGTATTTTACGGTTTACGTTAATTGATTAACTAAAACGTTATTTCATTAACAATATGCTGTTTGAAATTTGTAATAAAAAAGATGTACAACTTTCATATTTTTATGTTATACTTTGCTATATGTCATTGGAAGAATTGGAGGAATTGTTTTGAAAAATACCGTTTTTCTTAATACAGACAGAGAAATGCCTCTTCTTGGGCTGGGTGTATATAATGCAACAGGAGAAAATGAAGCAGAAAATGCAATCATTGCAGCTACTCAGGCCGGATACAGACTGATTGATACTGCTTCCGTATATAAGAATGAAGAGAATGTGGGCCGGGGCATAAGCAGATGCGGCATACCGAGAAATGAGCTTTTCATTACAACGAAAGTATGGAATACCGCTCAGCGTGTGGGAGATATCCAGGGTGCCTTTGACAGAAGCCTTGAGCGCCTGAAGTTAGATTATGTTGATCTGTACCTGATCCACTGGCCTGTTCCGGGATGTTACTTAAGCACATGGAAGGAGCTTGAAAAGATCCGCCAGTCAGGCAGAGCTCTCTCCATCGGTGTCAGCAATTTCGACATCCGTCATCTTGAAGAGCTTGCCAAAGTGTCCGATGTAGTACCTGCTGTCAATCAGATTGAATGCCACCCGTTATGCTATCCTAAAGAACTTATTGAATACTGTCAGGATAAGGGAATTCAGGTTCAGGCTTACGCACCTCTTGCCAGAGGCGCTTATCTTGACAATGATGTTATGTGTGTTCTTGGAACAAAATATGGTCGGACTCCTGCGCAGATCGGTCTTCGCTGGGCAGTACAGAAAGGGATATCTGTAATACCTAAATCAGTTCATCCTGACCGGATTGAAAGCAACTCTCACATTTTTGATTTTAACATCGAACAGGAAGATATGGATATCCTGGACAGCCTTAATCAGAATTATCACAGTTCAGGCGTTCCTGAAGATTTAAGGGATGTAGCATTTTAAGCGAGAAAGAATCCTGCAAAGCAGGATTCTCCGCCTGCGGCGGGTTGCTTTTGCAACATAATTCCTCTCCGCCGCAGTGCGATCCTGCGCGGAGCGTTTTTTATGTCATAGGAATTCGAAATCTTCATTGAACAATATGGAGTACTTTCCTATGACATAAAAAAATACCCTGCCGGTTTTACAGCCGTGCAGGGTATTTTTAGGTCCAACATGAAATAATGTTGGTGTCAAAAGATACCATATCAGACCTCCGGCCACGGAAGCATAGGAGTTTCGACTTTTTTATCTCTGATCATAAGGTCTATTACCGCGTCTGATGCTGATTTTCCCTCAAAAAGCACTTTATTAACCTCTGTAATGATAGGCATTTCCACATCATATTTTTCCGAGAGACATTTTGCAGCTTTTGCAGAATACACACCCTCTACAACCATGTTTACCTCTTTCATAGCTTCTTCCATGGAATAACCTTTTCCCATCAGATATCCGGCTTTTCTGTTACGGCTGTGGACACTTGCACATGTAACAATCAGATCTCCGATACCGGAAAGCCCGTAGAAAGTTTCACATCTTGCTCCCATTTTAACACCGAGCCGGGCAATTTCAGCAATTCCTCTGGTGATCAGAGCTGCTTTCGTATTATCTCCATATCCCAAGCCATCTGCCGTTCCTGCTGCCAGGGCAATCACATTTTTCAATGCTGCACCCAGTTCTACCCCCAGCATATCAGGTGTTGTATATACACGGAAAACAGGACTCATAAAAATCCCCTGAAGATATTCAGCTGTCTGTCTTTTGTGGGAACTTACCACACATGTTGTAGGCAGTCCCCGTCCCACTTCTTCCGCATGACTTGGACCGGAAAGCACAGACACATCCGCCGCCGGAATTTCCTGCTCAATAATATCACTTAATGTCATTAAAGTTTTTTCTTCAATCCCTTTGGCCACATTAACAATGACCTGTCCTTTTCTCACAAAGGGTTTCATGCGTCTGCATGTACTCCTGATATACGGAGAAGGCACAGCAAGAACGGCAACATCTGCCTGCTTCAGACTTCTTTCAAGATCCAGGGTAATATCAATTTCTTCAGGAATCTTTACACCTGGCAGTTTACTTATGTTCTCCCTCTTTTCACGGATCAGCTCAATTTCCTCTCCCAGAGCAGACCATAAAATAACATCATGTCCGTTGTTGTGGAGAAGAACCGCCAGCGCTGTTCCCCAGCTTCCCGCACCCAGCACACTGATTTTTGCCATATAATCACCTCTCATCCTTTTTTATTTTTTAAATATATTTTACTTTCTGTACCATTCATCAGACGTTTAATATTATTCCTGTGTTCAAAAACAGCAAGTAAAGTTAAAAATCCCATCAGTACATATAATTCCGTCATATATGCCGGTGACATTTTATAATATCCCATCCGACCGAACACGAGCAGGGAAATAAATGCAGCAATATATGCAGACAATGAACATAGAGAAACATAATGAGTGATAAAAAACAGGCCAAAGAACACCACTGCACAGATGAGAAAAATCTTCCAGTCAAAAGCAATCAGCATTCCCAGGGATGCAGCAATACCCTTTCCTCCCTTAAACTTAAGATAAAAAGGGAAATTATGGCCAAGGATACATCCTGCAGCAGCATAAAGGCTTAAAAGAGGAAGCATGTCAGAACAGCTTCTTTTAAAAATCGCCCGGACAACAATGATTGCAAGAATACATTTCAGACAGTCACAGACCAGATTAACGGCACCTGCCTTTTTTCCCAGAGTACGCAGCACATTGGTGGAACCCAGATTTCCACTTCCATGCTGCCGAACATCTATATGATAGATTTTTCCAAGAATAAAAGCTGTCTGAAACAGACCAAATACATAGCCTATGGCTACACTGATAAAACGTTCCATAATTATTCCTTTTCCCCTCGTTCACGGATAATAAATTTCAGAGAGGTTCCTGCAAAGCCAAATGCATCTCTGATTCTATTCTCCAGATATCTTACGTACGAAAAATGCATCAGTTTTTTATCATTTACAAAAATAACAAATGTGGGCGGCTTCACCGAAACCTGTGTCATATAGAAAATCTTCAGACGTCTGCCCCTGTCAGAAGGTGGCTGCTGCATAGCAACTGCCTCTGAAAGAATCTCGTTGAGCACTCCTGTCTGGATACGAAGAGTCTGATTCTCAATTACAGCATCAAGCGTTTCAAACAATCTCTGTATACGAAGACCTGTTTTAGCTGAAATAAATATAATCTCCGCATAAGGCATAAAAGAAAGCACTTCCCGTATCCTTTTTGAATGCTGATATATGGTCTTATCTGTCTTTTCTATAGCGTCCCACTTATTGACAGCAATGATAACACCCTTACCCCGTTCGTGGGCTATACCTGCAATTTTTGCATCCTGTTCCGTAACACCCTCGGATGCATCGATCATTACGATCACCACATCCGCACGTTCCACAGCAGTCACTGTACGGATCACGCTGTAACGTTCAATATCTTCCTTTACTTTGCCTTTTCGCCTGAGGCCTGCAGTATCTATGAAAATATAATCTTTCCCCTGCCAGGTTACTCTTGTATCCACAGCATCCCTTGTAGTGCCTGCCACATCAGAAACGATTACCCTGTCTTCTCCCAGAAGCTTATTTACAAGAGATGATTTCCCCACATTAGGCTTCCCTACAATGGCAATTCTTGGTATCTGTTCTTCTTCTCCCTGTTCAGAATCCTCGGGAAAATGACGCACCACTTCATCCAGCATATCCCCGATTCCCATCCGGTTGGCAGCAGAAACAGGTACAGGCTCCCCGATTCCCAGATTATAGAATTCGTAAACCTCCATCATAAATTTCTGCATACTGTCAACTTTATTCACAACAAGAACCACAGGTTTGTGGCTTCTGCGAAGCATATCGGCTACTTTCGCATCCGAATCCACCAGCCCCTGATGTACATCTGTAATAAAAATGATAACATCAGCAGTGTCAATGGCAATCTGAGCCTGATCTCTCATCTGGGAGAGAATCACATCATTACTGTCAGGCTCAATTCCTCCTGTATCGATCAATGTAAATGATTTATCCAGCCAGGTTACATCTGCGTAAATTCTATCACGTGTCACTCCCGGCGTATCTTTAACAATTGAAATATTCTCACCGGCCAGTGCATTAAACAACGTGGACTTGCCCACATTAGGCCTTCCCACTATCGCTACTACTGGTTTGCTCATAAATTTGTCTCCTTTTTATTTTTTTATGGTCAGGGGGATTGATCAGACAATTCACAAGATCTGCCCCGTCTTCATCAACCACAACAATTTCTGTACCAAGACTCTCTCTTAAGTCCTTCACAGTGAGGTCATCCAGAAAAACATCATCTCCACTTCTGAGCATATTGCAGGGAATCAGTAATTTCTCACCCAGATCTTTTCCCTTAAGCTGCTCTTTCAGATCTGTGCCCGTGATAAGTCCTGAGACAGTAATCCTTTCTCCGAAAAAACGATTCTCAATGGTGTAAACATTCACATGAATCCGGGGAAACTTCTCCTGGATCAGCCGTATATTCTCCTTAATAAAGGGTGCAGCAAGCTTTCCTGTGGCAACGGATGCATCTATTTTCCTGTCGTCTCCTGAAAAATCCAGAAGGCTCTCTTTCACTTCTGTTTCCAGAAGTCTCATCATACCCACACCATTCTCGAGCTGGAGATAACCGTCATACCGGCTTTCCTCAGGAATTTCCCGTCCTGCCAGAATATACCATTCATCTGAAGCATGGACGAAATGGATTCCATGTTTCTTCATCATAATCCTCTGCCACCGTTCCACCTGATCAATGAGCTCTATGGCATCCTCCCTGGTAAAAGGCTCCAGCGGATAGAGTCCGTCACGAAACCTGGACAGACCCACAGGCACAACAGATACACTCTGAAGAACAGGCGCATACCGGGAAAGCTTCTCCAGACTGTATTCCAGTTCCTCTCTGTCGTTAATTCCCCTGCACAGAACAATCTGGCCGTTCATAGTCACACCGCCCTGATAGAGCTTATCCACTTTCTTCAGGGCCTGTCCTGCAAAACGGTTATGAAGCATTTTACACCTTAAGTCAGGATTCATAGTCTGAAAGGAAATATTGACAGGTGAAAGATGAAAACGAATGATCCGGTCCAGATCATAATCACTCATATTGGTCAGTGTCACATAATTTCCCTGCAGGAAAGAAAGTCTGGAATCGTCATCTTTAAAATAAAGAGTGTCCCTCATACCCGGAGGCATCTGGTCAATAAAGCAGAAAATACAATGATTACAGCAGGACCTGTAATCGTCCATAAGACTGTTCTCAAACTCAATTCCAAGGTCTTCATCGTATTCTTTTTCCACTTCCAGTTCCCATTCTTCACCGTTTTTCTTACGTATAAGAAGAACCACCAGTTCATCATTAATCAGATAGCGGTAGTCAAACACATCCTGTACTGGCTGTCCGTTAATGGAAACAAGTACATCTCCGGGGCTTAGATCCAGCTCTTCTCCAATACTGCCCGGAAGCACACTGGATATCACATGCAGATTATCTTTCATTCTTTACACAACTCCACAATACTCAATATCGTATCTATCATAACAATTTTATTCGGAAAAATCAATAAATTCCTTGACGTGATTTAGGTCAAATGTTATAAATTAGTATAGAATCTGTTTTTGAGTATAAATTACTTAGGAGGAATATTATGCCAAATATAGA
>JAXEUE010000043.1:0-7955 GCA_034115005.1 Blautia sp. | reverse complement strand
TATCCACTGCCGCCAGCAATAAGGATATTGCAATGTATATTAAAGAAAAAATAGTTTCTTCCATAGTATTTTCCCCTGTTTCTGTGTTTTTTCCTTAATATAAGAATATCACTAAGTGAGTGCTTACTCAATTCTTTTTTTCTTAAAATGATGTTGGGTTCAAAAGATGTCATACGGATTGTTTCGTGCTTCGCACTTCCGCAATCTAAAATAAAGGTATTGACTAAACAAGACTGAAAATGTGATAATGTTTATATTAAGTGATAATGGTGGAGGTACATGCATGAATATAAGAGAGCTGGCAGCTGAAATTGGGGTGTCGCCTGCCGCAGTGTCCATTGTTCTAAATGACAGGCCCGGTGTCAGCGATAAAACCAGAAAAAAAATCAAAGAAGCTATAGATAAAGCCGGATACGTTCCAACAGCCAGAAAGAAAAAAGTGAATCATCAGATACTGTTGCTGAAATGTGTAAGAGGAGAAGGTCTCCTGACAGAGGAAAATCAGGGATTTGTGGGAATGATCATTGACGCTGCCATGCAGGAACTGGCGTTTTGCGGCTATTCTCCTACTCTTATGAGGATTCAGCTGGATACGGATCGTGTTCTCGACGATATTGAATTCAGGCAATATGAAGGAGTTATTGTTATTGCGACTGAAATACCGGAGAGACAGTATAAAATGCTGGATAAAATTTCTATTCCTTTTGTCTGTGTGGATAATATGATGCCTGAAATGCAGTATAGCTGTGTGGGGATAGATAATGAGGCCAATGTTCAGATTGCCCTGAATTACGCCGTTGAATGTGGATATCTCAGGATTGGCTATCTGAAAAGCGCTTATCATGCGCAGAATTTTACAGACCGGGCTGCAGCATTTTATTATTATACACAAAAGTATCAGCTGGAAACGAGAAAAGATGATGTGATTTCTCTGGATATTTCGATGATGAATGCTTTTGAAGAAATGAAAGAATACCTGGATTGTCACAGGAGAGAAAATCTCCCACCCTGTTTTTTTGCGGATAATGATACCATCGCCCTTGGAGCCTTGAAAGCTTTCAGACACAGGGGATATCAGGTTCCGGAGGATGTGGCTGTTATTGGTTTTGACGATATTCCTTATTCCGCAGTATGTTCCCCAAGCCTGACAACAGTGCATGTTTCCAGGAAACTGATTGGACAGGCGGCGGCCAGGCAGCTGATTGAAAGAATGAAAGATGAAGAATATGAGAAAGTAAAGACAAAGGTTTCCGGAGATTTGGTTGTTAGGACATCTATGAAAAAAACCAGTTAAATATAGAAAAAAAGTTGAAACTAAACAAAAAAATAATGTTTAGTTCCGACTTTTTCACCTTAAAATCATTAAAAAACAATAAAATATAAAATATTGCACAAAAATATTATAGGAAAGTGTTAAAATGTAACGAAAACATAAAAACACATTGACAAATACCAATAATTAGTATAAAATAAGCTCAACAAACAGAAATACGAGAAGTAAATGTATACTAAACAAAAGGGGGCTTTTATCATGAAATTTAAAAAAGTAATTTGTATCTGTACAGCAGCGGCAACAATTGCATCTTTAGGATTATGTTCTAATGTGATGGCAGCAGACGGAAAGGACTATAAGATTGCAGTTGTACCGAAAATGACAAACATTGCATGGTTCCAGAGAATGGAAGATGGAATTAACGAATACAACGATGAAAAAGGAACAGACATTTTCTATGGCGGTTCTGCAGAAGGTGCTGATCAGGCTTCCTATGTTGAGTCTCTTCTGGCTGAGGATTGGGATGCAATTTGTGTAGTTCCATTTGATTCAGAATCTCTTGCTCCTGTACTTGAAAAAGCAAAAGAGCAGGGTATCAAGGTTATTACTCATGAGGCTGCTTCTATGGATTCCAGTGTTCGTGATTATGATATTGAAGCTTTCCAGAATGCAGCTTATGGTGCAAACTTTATGGAACAGCTTGGAACACTTACAGAAGGCAAAGGAAAATATGTTCAGTTTGTAGGGTCTCTTACATCAGTATCCCACAATGAGTGGTGCGATGCAGCAGATAAAGTTGCTGAAGAAAAGTTCCCGGATATGGAGAAACTTGGACGCTATGAAACAGGAGATGATACTACATCTTCCTACAACCAGACAAAAGAGCTTCTGACAGCTAATCCTGATATTACAGCTATTGAAGGTTCAGCTTCCACAGATGTTGTTGGTGCAGCTCAGGCAGTTGAAGAACTTGGACTGGCAGGAAAAGTTCAGATCGTTGGTACTTCAATGACATCCATTGCAAGACAGTATGTAGAAGATGGAACAATTGCTTCCTTCTCCGTATGGGATCCGGCAGATGCAGGTAAAGCAATGGTAGAAATGGCTATAGCAGCACTGGACGGAACAGTTGAAGATGGAATGAACCTGAATGTTCCTGGATATGAGAAGATTTCCGAACAGGATGGCATTTATTATGGAGAAGCTCGTATTGATGTTACCAAAGATAATATGGATGATTATGATTTCTAATACAAGTAAAAGCTGATCTGAAGAGAAAATTCATATGGTGCTGAAAACTGTATGAATTTTCTCTTTTTTACCGGCTGGACTATTTGAATGGGGAACGAAGATTATGGCAAAAGAAGTGTTTTTGAAATTGGAAGGCATCAAAAAGTCCTTTGGCGGTGTGCATGCACTTAAAGGCGTGGACTTGGAAATTCGTAAAGGAGAAATCCATTGTCTGGCCGGTGAAAATGGATGCGGTAAATCTACTTTGATCAAATCCATATCCGGCGTTCATGAAATTGATGAGGGTACTATCTGGATCGACGGTGAGAAAATGGGAAAATTCAAACCGATTGATGCAATTAATAAAGGTATTCAGGTTATATATCAGGATTTTGCGGTATTTCCAAATCTTACAGTGGCAGAGAATATTGCCTTAAACTCTGAAGTAAAAAATGGAAAGAAAACAGTAAACTGGAAGGAAGTTCATCAGATAGCAGAAAAAGCAATGCAGCAGGTTGGAGCGAATATGGATCCGGATATGCCGGTAGAATTGCTCCCGGTAGCTGGTAAACAGATGGTTGCCATCTGCAGAGCAATAATTAACGATGCCAAACTTTTGATTCTGGATGAACCTACAACGGCACTTACCGCCAGAGAAGTGGAAAAATTGTGGGATGTAATCCGTGGTTTGAAGAAAAAAGGAATAGCTGTTATGATCGTAAATCATAAGCTGGATGAGATTTATGAGATTGCAGACAGACTGACGATCCTCAGAAACGGTGCATTTGTTTCCACAGGTACAATCGACGAGTATGATAATGCCAGATTTACCAGAGATATGACAGGACATGAGGTAAGCTCGGCTAAATATACTCCTGAAGAAAGCAATACTGAAATTTTGAGAATAGAAAATCTGACATTAAAAGGTTCATTTGAAAATGTTAGTTTTTCTATGAATAAAGGCGACATATTTGGAATCACCGGCCTTTTGGGGTCTGGAAGAAGTGAAATCGGCGAAGCAATTTTCGGAATTACTCCTCCGGACAGCGGTAATATTATTCTGAATGGAAAAAACGTAACGATTCATTCTGTCGCAGATGCAATTAAAAATAATATTGCATATGTGCCGGAAGACCGCCTTACAGAAGGATTATTTATTGAAAAATCAATTGAGAAAAATATGATGGCAAGTTCTCTGAGAAAATATTTCAAAGGAATGAAGCTGGATGAACAGGCCATGCGGGAGGCTTCTGACAGTCTTGTAAAAGAGCTGGGTGTTGTAACACCATCTTCCCAGGTGCCTGTACGCACACTTTCAGGTGGAAATGCTCAGAAGGTAGTTATTGCGAAATGGCTGAACACACATCCGAAGCTTTTTATTCTTAACGGACCTACAGTAGGAGTTGACATTGGAGCAAAAGCAGAAATTCATGAACTACTCAGGGGATTGGCCGCCCAGGGTATGGCAGTCGTGATTATTTCGGATGATCTGTCAGAGCTGATCACAAATTGTAATAAAATCATGGTCATGAAAAATGGGAAAGCCAGCGGCATCACAGATAATAATATCGATAATATTACACTGTGACCGTATCTTAGTATAAGGAGAGAAAATATGAAGACCAAAAATAAGAAAATGCGGCTGACCAGCACAAAGATGATCCTGATCTATATCATCATAGCGTACTGTATTATTGTCAGTCTCCGGCAGCCGGCTTTTTTAAGCCCGGCAACCCTGATCACGCTTTGCCGTGCAGGTATTTTTACCATGTGTTTTGCATTATGTGAAATGATAGTTATTATATCAGGTGGTATTGATGTATCATTTCCGGCAATTGGATGTGTAGCAATGTATGTTCCCATGTATTTTATGAATCGTGTGTGGAAAGTGGACAATGCATTCTTTGCATTTGCATTTGCTATGCTGATCGGCCTGGCTTTTGGTTTGTTTAATGCACTGCTGGTGAGTATTCTTAAACTTCCACCCCTGATTGCAACTCTTGCCACCAGTTCCATCGCAGCAGGAGGTGTGGTTACTCTTCTTGGAACACGAGAATTTACTACTCTTCCAGACAGCCTTCAGGCAATTTATAACTTTAACATTGTTTCTTATACAGCACCGAGCACAGGATTTTCTTATCCGCTGAATGTACTGATTCTGGTTCCGGTGATCGCATGTATTCTGATCTCTTTTATGTTGAAAAAAACCATGCTTGGTCGTGGGCTTTATGCGATCGGAGGAGACAAAAATGCAGCAAGAGTAGCTGGATTTAACGTTCGTAAACTCCAGTTTTTTGCTTATGTATTTGCAGGATGCTTTACTGGTATTACCGCTATGATGTATACAGTTCTTATGCATTCTGCAACAACTTCTGCACTTATGGGTGATGAAATGATCGTAATTGCAGCCTGTGTTATCGGAGGCGTTCGGATTACTGGCGGATACGGAGACGTTTCCGGCGTTGTGCTTGGCGTTGTGCTGATTACGCTGGTACAGAATTCACTGAATATGATGGGAATTTCTACAGCATGGCAGCGTTTTGTAGTAGGCCTTGTAATTCTTATAGGAACAATCTTTACATCCTGGCAGACGAAGCGTTCATACGAAATTGCAAAGAGGGAGGGAATATAAGATGGGTACAAAAAAGAAAAAAATAGAAATTGATACTCATATCAAAGCTTTGCTTGGAATGATGGCATTTGTACTTATTTTAATGGCAATTCTCAAAGGCGATACTTATTTTACTATTCCCAACCTGAGATCTATGTTCTTCCAGTTTCCGGAATACGGAATTCTTACTTTAGGTATGATGATGTGCATGATAGCAGGAGGAATCGACCTGTCTCTTGTAGGTATAATGAATCTGTCAGGTGTTGTTTGCGCACTGATCATTAAAAATATGGGAGGCACCGGCATATCAATTGCAGTGGGAATTGTAGCTGCCCTTTTGGTGGGAGCTGCCTGCGGTTCATTTAACGGCTTTATTATTGGAAGCCTGAATATCCCGGCCATGCTGGTTACACTTTGTGGACTGGAACTTTATTCAGGACTGGCATTGGCAATCACTGGTGGCCCGGCAATTAACAACCTTCCGGATGCTTTTAAAAATATTGCAAATGGTTCTGTTGGGGCTATTCCTATCGTAATTTTCATATTTATTGCTGTTCTGCTTATTGTTACATTTATTATGAAATGCACAGTATTTGGACATGAGATATATTATATTGGCTCCAATTCACGGGCAGCTAAATATTCTGGAATCAATAACCTGAAAGTCACCATAATGACCTATATGTGTTCTGGAATTCTGGGTGGAATTGCAGGAGTGGTAATCACTTCTCATCTGAATTCAGCCAAATCCTCCAATGGATCTTCCTACACCACTTTAAGTTTGCTGATTGCGGTTCTGGGAGGAATTAATCCTGACGGAGGAGAAGGAAAGGTCAGCGGTGTGGTATTGTCCATTCTGCTCCTTCAGCTGGTTGCAAATGCATTTACCATTATGAGAGCACCGGATACTACAAGAACACTGGTCAATGGCTGCCTTCTGGTATTTGCTTTGATTATTGATAAGATTACAGTTGCAAGGAAGGCAAAACTTGGTTAAAAAGCTTACATAATTAATAAAGACAGAAAGGATTGAACTAACATGAAAAAAATTATTAATGCTCCTGAAAACTATACAGATGATATGTTACGTGGAATTTATTCCGCTAATTCTATGGTGAAATATGTGGAAGATGATTTACGTTGCTATTGTATCGCAGAGAAAAAACCTGGAAAGGTTGCTATTATTACAGGTGGAGGAACCGGACATTTACCGCTGTTTCTTGGCTATGTAGGTGAAGGCCTTCTGGATGGCTGTGGTGTAGGCGGTGTATTCCAGTCTCCGTCTTCTGAACAGATTTATAATGTAGCTAAAGAAGTTGAAGCTGGAGCAGGCGTGCTTTTCTTATATGGAAATTATACCGGCGATATTATGAACTTTGACATGGCAGCTGAAATGCTGGAAATGGATGATATTGAAACACGCAGTATTGTAGGCGCAGATGATGTAAACTCCAACGCAGATCCGGATACCAGAAGAGGTGTGGCGGGTATCTTCTTTATGTACAAATGTGCAGGTGCTAAGGCGGCCAAAATGGGAACTCTGGATGAGGTACTGGCAGCAGCACAGAAAGCAAAAGATAATACGAGAACAGTAGGATTCGCTCTTACACCATGTGTAATTCCTGAAATAGGACATCCAAACTTTACTCTGGGTGAAAATGAGATGGCTATGGGAATGGGAATTCATGGAGAGCCTGGAATCTGGAATGGACCGGTTAAGACTGCAGCTGAGCTGGCTGAAGAATCTCTGGACACTATTTTTAAAGATATGCCCGTAGCAGAAGGCGAAGAGGTCTGTGTACTAATCAATGGTCTTGGAGCAACAAGTCTGGAAGAATTATATATTCTTTCGGGAAATGTTCGTGAAATTCTTGATAAGAAGAAAATTAAAGTTTTCAGAACTTTTGTGGGTGAATATGCAACCAGTATGGAAATGGCAGGCGCATCTATCAGTATCTGCAGAATGGCAGATGAAGAAATGAAAGAGCAGATCAGTATGCCGGTACATACACCATTCTATACACAGGTATAAAGGAGCTGAAGATTATGAGCAAAACAGAAATTACAATGGAAGATCTGCCTCTGCTTTTTGAAAGTGTTGCCGATGTTTTTGCAAAAGAGAAAGATCATTTATGTGAAATGGACGCCCAGCTGGGTGACGGTGACCTTGGGCTGACAATGAGTAAAGGTTACGGGGCTTTGCCGGATCTGATCAGATCCAATGCTGTTCCGGATGATATGGGCAAAACTTTGATGAAAGCAGGAATGAAAATGGCTGGTCTTGTTCCGTCAACAATGGGAACTCTTATGGCCAGTGGAATTATGGCCGGGGGAAAAGCCATTGCCGGAAAGAGTGTAATGGGTTCCCATGAAATGGCTGATTTTATCAAAAATTTTGCAGCAGGACTTGCAAAAAGAGGGAAGTGCCAGGCAGGAGACAGAACAATTTATGACGCACTTCTTCCTGCAGGTGAGGCAGCAGAAGAGGCAGCAGAAAACGGTGCCCAAATTGCCCAGGTCGTAAATGCAGCTCTTGAAGGAGCAAAAAAAGGTGTGGAAAACACCAGAAATATGGTTCCTAAATATGGAAAAGCTGCCGTATTTTCAGCTAAGGCTGTTGGAAAAGAAGATCAGGGAGCAGTAGCAGGAAAAGATCTGATTCAGGGACTGGCTTTGTATTTCCAGGATTAATCAAAATAGGAAAGGTTCCTTAAGACAAATGAAAGTATTGAATTTTGGCTCATTAAATGTAGATAATGTATATTCTGTTGATCATATGGTAATCGGAGGAGAAACCATAAACTCCTGCAGACTTGAACAGTTTTGCGGTGGGAAAGGACT
>JAXEUE010000042.1:0-11387 GCA_034115005.1 Blautia sp. | reverse complement strand
ATGTTTTCTGAAGAGCCGGAGCTGTAGATTTCTTTACAGTTGTCTGGCGTCCTTTTCTTACTAACTGGTTGAATGTTGGCATTCCATTTCACCTCCCGATTTATTTCTCCATAGTATTTATGGGGCCTTGCGGTTGCTATTCTTATTTTTTTGCGCACAAAAAATAATCCTCTCTATGCACGCCTGCTCATTATATCCTGTATATCTTCTGCTGTCAAGGGATTTTCAGCCAAATTTCCTGTTTTTTTCATATATATCAATTGCATTTTGTCAGTTATTTCCTTATAATGATCTACGAAGATACAATCACTTTTCATAGGAAGGATTTTTATGAAGAAACCAAATATTATGGCAGTTATCCTGTTTCTGACCGGAATTATGTGCACTGTTTCTCTTCTGGTTTTTTCCGGAGAAACAATGAACCAGATGGTCGTTACAGAAAAGGATATTGATGCTGTTGCAGAGAAGATTGCCGCAAGACAGACGCAAATCAAAGATGCCGAGGAAAAATATACACAGGCTGTAGATAAAGTACAGAACAATATTCACCGAATGAAACAGAAGAAGCAGACTTTTTCCCAGGCACAGCCAAGGGAGAAGGCGGAAATCGAAGAGAGTGCCTCCTCGGGGTCTTCCGTTTTCAGTCAGTCCGGGGAGAGTTCAGGAACATTCTCTTCGGAATGATGAAACCAATGAATAGGATATATTATGGAAAGGAAATAAAATGCATAATAACAAATCTCAGAAACCTGTATTTCTTTATATTGTTATTGTAATATTATCTATATCTCTGGCAGCATTGGGAGTTATTACTTTTCTCTCTCTGAACAGGCTTGCTGTTCTTCAGGAAAAAGTTTCAAATCTTTCCGATACTGTAGAAGAGATTTCTCAATCTGCAGACACACTGGTAAGCCAGGCAGATCAACTGGAAGATCTGAAGATTCAGGAAGCTCAGCTTCAGTCTGAAAATGTTACTACTGTTCCACAGGAAGGCAACCTTTCCCCATCCGGTAATGCCAGCTTCAGTTCCAACACAGATGAAAGTCTGGATTCACTTTTGTCACAGGTCCAGACCATACTTCCTCAGAACAACGGAACCTGGTCTGTCTATGTATGCAATCTTCTGAAAAACACAGAAGGAGTCATTAATGATACGCCTATGAAGGCAGCGGGCCTGATCAGACTTTTTATTATGGGTACTGTTTACGAAAATTACAGCCAGCTTACACGGCAGTATGGAAGCGAAACTCTGGACAGTAATCTATCTGCTATGATTACTTCAGGTGACAATAATGCTGCTGATACTCTGGTTAACTGGATTGGTGACGGCAGCAGTTCTGAAGGAATGGCCAGGATAAATCAGTTCTGTCAGGACCATGGTTATACGAACACCCAGATGAATCATATGCTTTCTGAGGGAAACGAAGACGGAGAGAACTACACTTCTGCCAGAGACTGTGGTGCTTTTCTTAAAGAAGTCTATCAGATCTGCAACGGCACTGCATCCAGCCCCTCATTATCCAGTGCCGATGCTATGTACTATCAGTTAAAAATGCAGCAGGACAAGTCAAAGATACCTGCAGGGATTCCCGAAGGTGTTCATATAGCAAACGAAACAGGTCAACTGGATGCAGTAGAAAATGATGCCGCCATCATTTATGATGCCTCCAAAGGTATTGACCTTGTAATCTGCTTTATGTCACAGGATCTTTCCGACACAGCAGCTGCACGGTCTGTAATTGCAAAGGATTCCCATGCAATTTACGGATATTATAACGAATAAAGATTACTCTTCCATTTCTTCATAGGATTTTTCCCATATTTCAGAAAAAACAGCGAGTGGACAGTCTGTAAGAAGGCACATCAGTAAAAAGCATTCATATGGATTCACAATGTATATCTCACCCATGCCGCATCTTAAAAGTATTTTCTGTATCTCATCAAGGAAATGTCTGTATCTGTTATATGGATCCTCGTCTTCCATTTCCTGGGACACAATAAAGAACTCCAGTGTGATCAGGTCAAATCGTTCCACAGGCAGTTTGTGACTTAAAATATTGGTAATTCTCTGTCTGCTGAACCTTTTCTGACTGAAATGCTTTGCAAGGATGGATGCTGACATTTTTTTCAGATTTCCCATCTTATTGATTGGAATTCCACTGCAGATCACTTTTTCCACATCAGAAGGAGTGATTTTGTCTGCAGTCCAGATCTTGGTGCCTCCCTTTTCCTCCTCATCATGTTGATACAGTCCGGCAATGATTTTTTTGGCATGATATAAAAGCACTGAAAATTCTTTGAATGCCTGGCTTTTTTCGGACATAGGATCATCTCTTTTCGCCTTCAGACGTGCCAGATAATCCATAATCTTATCTTCTGTATCCAGACAGATTTTATCATTATATAAAACTTCCGAGCTTTTACTCTCCACAGATTTCATTGTTTCATATTTTTTTTTCAGTTCTTCCGCCTTATAGTAGCCCTGTTGTGTACTGTAACAATACCAGTAGATCACCTCATTCGGATTATGGAAATCAAAATCCTGTTCCTTCAGGACTCTGGTAAGGAAATCCGAAACATCCTCAACTGTCATACGAAGTCCGAAGCCCAGAAGAAAAACAGTTTCTCTCTTCACAGAAGCCTGATTCAGCCAGTTGTTCACCAAAGCAGACAGCTTGGTGGATGTGGGATTCATAGATTTAGGTGTACATGTTTCCTTAAAGGAATCTATAATAATTTCCTTGTATACTTCCTGAGGAATTTCTGAAAAAGGCTCAGAAAGTTCTGCTCTTTCATAAATATATCGTTTCAGGTGATCTCCAAAAGAAACAAGTTCCATTTCCTTATACAGATAATGAAAGATCACATCTGCATCTTCATCCTCAAAAGTATCAAGACTTACCACCTGGCGAAACCTCTGAGCTGCACGTCTGGTAAACTCATAATCCTCAACCTTATCAAACGCCACTGTCTGTTCAAAGTCCAGATCCTGCATCCTGTTTTTCATATCTGTTCACACCTCACTTCTCTCCTTGATATTTTTAAGCCAAGTTTTTATTTTTCCCCTGTGTTCTGTTCTCTGGACCTGGCAGAGAATAATCGTGATATTATCTCTGCCTCCTTTTTTCAACGATCTGTCCAGAAGAAGCTCTACCGTGTCCTTCAACGGAATTTCCCGTGAAAGAATGTCTGCGATTTCTCCATCTGACAGCATATCCGTCATACCATCTGAACATAAAAGAAATCTGGTCTTCTCCTTATATTCCAGTTCTGTTATACAGGGATCAGGAAACTGCTGATCTTCAGGAATTCCAAGATATTGGGTAAGAGGCGCTTTCCCATAAATGTTTCCTCCCAGTACATGATCCGTGGAGATCTGGGTAAACTGTTCTGAATCATGCATATATATCCGGCTGTCCCCAAGATTACATACATAGACTTCATCCTGGGCAAAAAAAATCATAGCCGCAGTTGTGCCCATACTTTGTATTTTGTTTTCTCTTCCATATCTGCATACTGCTTCATTCATACTTCTGCAGGCACTTTCAATAAAACTGTCTGGCATAATTTTAAGTATTCGTTTATTCTCATTATAATATCTGCCAAACTGATCTGCCGCAAGAAAAGCTGCCATCTCTCCGCAGCTTTCTCCGCCCATTCCGTCAAACACAGCAAACACAGGCAGCTTTCCTGTGGGTGAAATTCCGGTATGAATTCCTTCTATGCCTGAGTTATCCGAAGGCAACATTTCTCCGCAGCACCAGAAATTATCTTCATTATTTGCACGAATCCTGCCCATATGACAAGTATACGCATACTCAATCTGATACATCATTTTGTATTGTTCCTTCCAATGCTTCCACCGAACGGTTCCAGTATTTCTTTCCGCGCTTTACATATTGAACATTATCTGTTTCGTTATCATGGCAATTTCCATCTTCGTCGATCCAACGTATTAAATTACCATTGTCATCATAATAATATACTTCTTTCGATTCATCATACCATATATAAGCAAAAAACAGTTTCTCGTTCCAGTAAAAATATTCTTCATAGACTTTATCTTCTGATCGGGCCGGATAAATCAGAGCTTTCATAATCTGTGCAGTGTCATTATCAAGATAGAGAATTCTGTCTCCTTCTGTTCCTATCCAGCTGTAACTGTCCAGATTATCGGTGATCGTTGTGGCTCTCTCTTTAATTCTTTCAATATAGGCAGAAAAATCACGTGGTGAATCAGCTGTACTGTATTTATCATTCTCCAGAATATCCACAAGGGTGTTGGATGGATCTTTTTCCGCTTTCTTTCGATTGGACCGGATATACAACCCTCCGGCAGTCAAGATTGCAAGTGCAGCAATGGTAAATACAAGAGCTCTGCGCAGGATTCTCTTTTTTCTTCTGCGTTTCCGTGCTGCCAGTCTTGCAGCTGATCTTGCGGTGGGATTCTGGGGCTGATTTACACGATTGCCTGGAGATGGCGTAATCTGATCATTCTGAGCAGGCCTTTTAATTGTTTCCGGGACAGGAGCAACCCGTTCATTCTTCAGATCATCCAATGCTCTGTAGAGCTCCTCCGGAGTCTGATATCTGTCCTTTGGATCAAATGCGCAGGCCTTCAGTATAATCCGGGAAAATTCTTCTCCTGCATCTGAAGGTTTCGGCATCTTTTCACCTGACATTCTCCTGACAAGTGCGTTTTCTTTGTCCCTGTAAGTAATCAGCTGTTTATCAAGGTTCATAAAGGGAAGTCTGTTCCGGTTCATAAGCTTATAGAGTACGATTCCAAGAGAATAAATATCAACTCTGCTGTCGTATTTCTCACCCTTATACATTTCCGGAGCCATATAGGAATAAGTTCCCTTCTTGGAGAAGCTTCCCATAGAACGCTCCAGTTCCCGGGCAATTCCGAAATCTCCCAGCTTGAAATCTCCAAATCTTGATACAAATATATTTTCAGGTTTAATATCCCTGTGTATGATATTGATCTTCCCGCAATATTCCAGTGCCTTACTCAGATCCAGGCCAAGTTTGAGGACTTCTTTCTCTGTAAGCTGTTTTCCTGCACAGTATTCTGTAAAACTCATAAGATATTCCATTCGGATGGAAATCTCCCATCCTATTGCATCCAGATATTCTATTACTTTGAAATCCTCTACGGAAACAATATGGGAATTACCCCGGAAATACTCCATGGTGCTGATTTCCTGAATGCATTCTTCAACAAGATTCCAGAAATACTCTCTTGCAGAACGGTCACTTCCCGTTTCAGAGCGAACACTGTTGAGTTCACTCTGGCTGGATGGAATATTAATGATCTTTATAGCGGAATAAAAAGACTTCCCACATTCTGTACGCTGGGCCTTATAAACTTTTCCAAAAGATCCTTCTCCGATCTTCTCTGTAATTTTCCACTCCGGCCATGCGGAAACCGGCAGTTCTTTGTCCATGTCGCACCTCCTGTTCTTTTTTACCATTATAGCAGAAAAATAATTATGCCTGTATTTTTATGATGCCAGGGTCAAAAGGTCATAAACCACGAAATGTGAAACAATCCATTTGACATTTTTTCATCCCTGCATTATTTTATATGAATAAAACGCCCCGGCAGTTACAAACTGCCAGGGCAGACCTTACGGTAAATTATTCATTATCATCTTCTGTGTCCTGTTGGTCAGAAACATCCTGATCAATATCCTCATCTTCCTGTGGAAGGTCGTCTTCCAGAGTAATCATTTCATCCAGATCTGATTCATCTTTAGGAAGCTCTTCGGATTTTTTCTCTTCTTCCTCAATAACTATACTCTCGGATTCCGGCATAGTCGTATCCAGTTTTACCTCTCTGTATCGCTTCATACCGGTACCTGCCGGAATCAGTTTACCAATGATTACATTCTCTTTCAGACCAATCAGTGGGTCAACTTTTCCTTTAATGGCAGCCTCTGTAAGAACTTTGGTGGTTTCCTGGAAGGATGCAGCTGAAAGGAAGGAATTGGTAGCAAGAGATGCCTTGGTAATACCCAGCATTACCTGTTTTCCCTCTGCCGGCTGTTTTCCTTCTTTTTCAAGTTTCTCATTCACTTCCTCATATTCAAGGAAGTCAACAAGTGTACCCGGAAGGAATTCTGTATCTCCGCTGTTCTCAATACGGATCTTCTTCAGCATCTGACGTACAATAACCTCAATATGCTTATCGTTGATTTCAACACCTTGCAGACGATATACACGCTGTACTTCACGGATCATATAATCCTGAACTGCACGGACACCCTTGATTCTCAGGATGTCATGAGGATTGACACTACCTTCGGTAAGCTCATCTCCAGCCTCCAGCTCCTGTCCGTCTGTAATCTTAATACGGGATCCATATGGAATGAGATAGGTCTTGGAATCTCCAGTGTCAGGATCTGTCACAATAACCTCTCTCTTCTTCTTTGTATCATTGATTACAGCAGTACCTTTAATTTCTGTGATAATAGCAAGGCCTTTTGGCTTTCTTGCTTCGAAAAGCTCTTCTACACGGGGAAGACCCTGTGTAATATCTCCACCGGCAACACCACCACTGTGGAAAGTACGCATGGTCAGCTGTGTACCAGGCTCACCAATGGACTGTGCAGCAATAATACCGACTGACTCACCAACCTGTACAGGTTCACCGGTAGCCATGTTGGCACCATAACATTTGGCACAGATACCCACTTTACATTTACATGTAAGAATGGTACGGATCTTTACTCTGTTGATGGCTCCGCCTGTCTCATTATCCACACCTTCTTTCATAATACGGGCTGCACGTTTGGGTGTGATCATATGGTTGGCTTTAACAAGAACTTCACCATCTTTATTCTTAATAGTCTCACAGGAAAAACGTCCTGTAATACGCTCCTGAAGACTTTCAATCTCTTCTTTTCCGTCTGCAAATCCCCTCACATACATACCGGAGATTTCATCTCTGTTCTCACAGCAGTCAGTTTCACGGACAATAAGATCCTGTGAAACATCTACCAGACGTCTTGTCAGATATCCTGAATCGGCTGTACGCAGGGCTGTATCGGACATACCTTTTCTAGCTCCATGAGCAGACATAAAGTATTCCAGTACATCAAGACCTTCACGGAAATTAGACTTGATAGGCAGCTCAATGGTATGACCTGTTGTATCTGCCATAAGTCCACGCATACCGGCCAGCTGCTTAATCTGTTTATCAGAACCACGGGCACCGGAGTCAGCCATCATGAAGATATTATTATATTTATCAAGGCCTGACAGCAGTGCATGAGTAAGCTCATCATCCGTCTTCTTCCAGGTATCCACAACTTCTTTGTAACGTTCTTCTTCTGTAATAAGACCACGTTTGAAGTTTTTGGTAATAAGGTCTACTGTATCCTGTGCCTGCTTGATCATTTCCGGTTTCTGAGGCGGTACCGTCATATCAGAAATAGCAACAGTCATAGCAGCACGTGTGGAATATTTATATCCCATAGCTTTAATAGAGTCAAGAACTTCTGCAGTCTTGGTCGCACCATGAGTATTAATAACTTTTTCAAGGATCTGTTTCAGCTGTTTCTTGCCTACCAGAAAATCAATTTCCGGAAGAAGCTCATTTCCAGGAACAGTTCTGTCCACAAATCCAAGATCCTGAGGAAGAATTTCATTAAAGAGTAAACGTCCCAGAGTAGATTCGATAATATCTGAGATCACTTCCCCATCAGGCATGGTTTTGGTACAGCGTACCTTAATTCTGGACTGAAGAGTAATTACTTTATTTTCATAAGCAAGAATTGCTTCATTTACACTCTTAAAGAACTTACCTTCACCTTTATTTCCAGGTCTTTCCTGAGTCAGATAATAAATACCAAGGACCATATCCTGTGAAGGAACGGCTACAGGACCACCATCGGATGGTTTCAGCAGGTTATTCGGTGATAACAGAAGGAAACGGCATTCTGCCTGTGCTTCCACTGAAAGGGGAAGATGCACAGCCATCTGGTCACCATCAAAGTCTGCATTAAAAGCAGTACAAACCAGAGGATGCAGCTTAATGGCCTTACCTTCTACAAGAATGGGCTCAAATGCCTGAATTCCAAGACGATGGAGTGTAGGTGCACGATTCAGCATAACCGGATGCTCCTTGATTACATCTTCCAGCACATCCCAGACTGCCGGCTCAAGCTTTTCAACCATTTTCTTGGCATTTTTTATGTTGTGGGAAATCCCCTTGGCAACAAGCTCTTTCATAACAAATGGTTTGAAAAGCTCAATTGCCATTTCTTTAGGAAGACCACACTGATAAATCTTAAGCTCCGGTCCTACTACGATAACAGAACGTCCGGAATAGTCTACTCGTTTACCAAGCAGGTTCTGACGGAAACGTCCGGATTTACCTTTCAGCATATCGGAAAGGGATTTCAATGCTCTGTTTCCAGGACCAGTAACAGGACGGCCGCGGCGTCCATTATCGATCAGGGCATCTACTGCTTCCTGCAGCATTCTCTTCTCATTACGTACGATAATATCCGGTGCTCCAAGCTCCAGAAGTCTTTTCAGACGGTTATTACGATTAATGATCCTTCTGTAAAGATCATTCAGGTCAGATGTGGCGAAACGTCCACCATCCAGCTGAACCATAGGTCTCAGATCAGGAGGAATTACTGGTATTACTGTAAGAATCATCCATTCAGGACGGTTTCCTGATTCACGGAAGGATTCTACAACTTCCAGACGTTTTATGATTCTGGCACGTTTCTGTCCTGAAGCATCCTGAAGCTCTTTCTTAAGCTCCGCAGAATCTTTCTCCAGGTCAATGGCTTCCAGAAGCTCTTTAATGGATTCAGCGCCCATTCCCACACGGAATTTGTCTCCATATGCTTCCCGGGCATCCTGATACTCTCTTTCTGTCAGCACCTGTTTGTACTGAAGGGGAGTGTCCGCCGGGTCCAGTACAATATAGCTTGCAAAATAAAGTACTTTCTCCAGTGTTCTGGGAGAAATATCAAGGATCAGTCCCATACGGGACGGAATTCCTTTAAAATACCAGATATGGGAAACAGGAGCAGCAAGCTCAATATGTCCCATTCTTTCCCTTCGGACTGATGATTTGGTAACTTCCACACCACACCGATCACAGACAACACCTTTATAACGTATCTTTTTATACTTTCCGCAGTGGCACTCCCAGTCCTTGCTTGGTCCGAATATTCTTTCACAGAACAATCCGTCTTTCTCCGGTTTCAAGGTACGGTAGTTGATGGTCTCAGGTTTTAAAACCTCGCCTCTTGACCACTCTCTGATTTTCTCAGGGGACGCCAGTCCGATCTTGATGGCATCGAAAGTCATTGGCTGATATGTTTCATTGGTATTAGTTGTTTCTGCCATGTATTCTTTCCCCTTTCTCACTCTTCGTCATCATCCAGAGCTTCATCAAGCTCTATGAAATCATCTTCCTCGTCTTCGTCTTCATCGATATCAACGAGCTCATCACCCTCAAACTCCTGCTTCGTAAAGCCATGTTTGCCGTAATCTTCATGATCCTGATGTCTTCTGGAGTCACCTTCAATGACAGAACGCAGATCTGTATCACCATAATCCACAGATTCCAGAAGCTGTACTTCCGTATTATCATCTTTCAGGACTTTCACATCAAGAGCAAGAGACTGAAGTTCTTTTAAAAGTACCTTGAAGGATTCAGGAAT
Organism: Blautia sp.; assembly: GCA_034115005.1. Classification (GTDB taxonomy): domain Bacteria; phylum Bacillota; class Clostridia; order Lachnospirales; family Lachnospiraceae; genus Blautia_A. The sequence continues at coordinate 1,695 of JAXEUE010000042.1, read as the reverse complement.
ACCAGGTTCAGGAATATTATCGCCCTTGATAATCGCTTCATAGGTCTTTACACGTCCTACCACATCGTCAGATTTCACTGTCAGGATTTCCTGTAATGTGTAAGATGCGCCATAAGCTTCCAGAGCCCAGACTTCCATTTCACCGAAACGCTGTCCACCAAACTGAGCTTTACCACCCAGAGGCTGCTGCGTAACCAGAGAATATGGACCTGTGGAACGTGCATGAATTTTATCGTCAACCAGATGGTGAAGTTTCAGATAGTGCATGTGGCCGATGGTAACAGGACTGTCAAAATATTCTCCTGTACGGCCATCACGGAGACGTACCTTTCCATCTCTGGAAATAGGCACACCTTTCCACACTTCTCTGTGAGCTTTATTTTCATCCAGATACTGCATCACATCCGGTGCGAGAATATCTTTATATTTTTCACGAAAGACTTCAAAATCTTCTATATTTACATAATCATTTGCCAGTTCCAGGGTATCCTGAATATCTTGCTCATTGGCTCCTGCAAACACAGGAGTAGATACATTAAATCCTAATGCCTTGGCTGCAAGACTTAAGTGAATCTCCAGCACCTGTCCGATATTCATACGGGACGGCACACCCAGCGGATTCAGCACGATATCCAACGGACGGCCATTCGGCAGGAACGGCATATCTTCAACCGGAAGCACACGGGAAACAACACCCTTGTTTCCATGACGTCCGGCCATCTTATCGCCAACGGAAATCTTTCTCTTCTGTGCAATATAAATACGTACAGACTGATTAACGCCCGGAGACATTTCGTCGCCGTTTTCTCTGGTAAATACCTTGGCATCTACTACAATACCATATTCACCATGAGGAACCTTAAGGGAAGTATCACGTACTTCACGTGCCTTTTCACCGAAAATAGCACGAAGAAGACGCTCTTCAGCCGTAAGCTCTGTCTCTCCTTTCGGAGTAACCTTACCTACAAGAATATCACCGGCACGCACTTCTGCACCGATACGGATAATTCCGCGCTCATCCAGATCCTTTAAAGCATCATCTCCAACACCCGGAACATCACGTGTAATCTCTTCCGGTCCCAGTTTAGTGTCACGGGCTTCTGCCTCATATTCTTCAATATGGACGGAGGTATATACATCATCCATAACCAGTCTTTCACTGATCAGAACGGCATCCTCATAATTATAACCTTCCCAGGTCATGAAACCAATAAGAGGGTTCTTGCCAAGTGCAAGCTCACCGTTTGATGTGGAAGGTCCGTCTGCAATTACTTCACCAGCTTCCACATGCTCTCCCTGGAACACGATTGGTTTCTGGTTATAGCAGTTGCTCTGGTTACTTCTTAAGAATTTTGTCAGATGATAATCGTCTTTGGTTCCATCATCATTCTTGATACTGATCTCTGTTGATGTGGAACGCAGAACTGTACCTGCTTTCTTTGCCACTACACAGACACCGGAGTCCACAGCTGTTTTTGCTTCCATACCTGTACCTACAACAGGCGCTTCTGTTGTAAGAAGAGGCACTGCCTGACGCTGCATGTTGGATCCCATCAGAGCACGGTTGGCATCATCGTTCTGAAGGAAAGGAATCAGGGCTGTAGCAACAGAAAATACCATCTTAGGAGAAACGTCCATGTAAGCAAACATGTGGCGTTCATCCTCCTGTGTCTCTTCCCGGAAACGACCGGATAC
>JAXEUE010000041.1:0-2933 GCA_034115005.1 Blautia sp. | reverse complement strand
AAATTATTTTTTCAAATAAAGACAAGAACAGTACTTTCCAACCTCCAAAAGAGGAGAGACACTTTTTTCATTCCTTTTTAGCTGTATCACAACGCATCTGCCCAATGCGGATTTTTCAGTAATTCGCGTCCAACTCCAATCAGATCAGCAGCTCCAGATTTCAGGAGCTTTTCTGCATCATCTTTTGTCTTGACGCCTCCTGTCAGCATGACGGGGATGGTTACGGCTTTCTTGATAGCAGAAGACATATCCTGAAAATATCCCGGCTCAGTATGCCCTTTTCTTGAATAACGACACATCCCGCCAGAAACATTGATCATATCCACGCCTGCTTTTTCCAGGACCTTTGCTGCATATACACTGTCTTCGATTGTACTTCCTCCGTCCATATAATCGCAGCCGCCCAAACGGACGGAGATGGGGTAGTTATTACCAACGGCATCTCTGACAGCCTCAATTACTTCTCTGTGCAACCTTAATCTGTTGTCCAAAGTGCCACCATACTCATCATTTCTGTGATTTGTCAACGGCGAATAAAACTGATTCAGCAGGTAAGCGTGCGCGGAATGAATCTCAATACCGTCATACCCGGATTCTTTTGCCCGCACCGCCGCTTTTGCGAAACATTCCACAATTTCGGCAATCTGCCTCTTTGTCAACTCGTCCGGAGCAGTTCCGTCGCCCATCATCGGAGTTGACGGAAGGACTATTCTGCTTGCCGAAACAGCTTTCAGACCAGTCACGGAACTAGGTGCGGCGGAACCGGCATGATTAAGTTGAACCATAGCTTTTGTCCCGCTTTGATGAATGACATCGGTCAGCTTTCGCAAGCCGTCTATATCATCATCACTTGAAATGGAGAGCTGCTTTGCTTTTGCCTTTCCCTGCTTCATAATATAGCTGTGTTCGGTGATGATCATTCCGAGATTCCCGCTCTTTGCCCTTTCCCCGTAATAATCCAACATCGTATCCGTAACTTTCCCATCCTCCGTACTTTGATAAGTGGCAACCGGGGGCATAATGATTCGGCTGTTCAGTTCCATCGTGCCAACCTGTATTGACTGTTTTATCATGATAAAGTACCATCCTTTCTTTTATCTGTATCTCTGCTTTTCAATCCCTACCGTCGTTTGTGCTGAGTGCCCCGAACAAAGCACTGTCTCATCGGGCAGGGTGAATATTTTGTTGATGATACTGCTTTGTAAGTCGATCAGATTCCCGCCCGGATATTGATAGTTCCCAATGCTTCCCTTGAAAATCGTGTCTCCCACAAATGCAACGTGATCATTGGAGGAGTAGTAGGTGACGGAATCCGTCGTGTGTCCCGGCGTATAGATTACGTGCAGGAAAAAAGACGGGTTTGCTTCCAGCGTGATATTGTCCCTATCATCTATAAATGTTGCATCTCGTATCGTAATCGGAGGTCCGCAGAGAGCCGACAGATTTTTTCTGGCATCCAGCGTGGTAGTCAAATTGCGCTCCCTGCCGATCTGAGCATCTTCAGTCCGCCAAAGGAAGTGCTGTACCGCATGATCCTTCCACAGCACCCGCAAATCACCCTGCCTACAAATGACCACCTCCCTCCGGACATGAAAAGAGAGCCGCTGTTACACGACTCTCGGATATTTATAGTGCTTGTATTTACTTATCTGCCAGCGGCAATTTCCTCTTTGTAAATTTTATGCGCATATATCAATGTTGCAATCGTAATTATTATTCCAACCACAAGTGTAGCCATCACTGCAGCAAATGAGCTTCTCATAATAATAGCCGCTACTATTGCAAACACTCCTTCAAACATCAATGTTACGGCTCCAAAGAAATTCGTTTTTCTCCACGTGTTGTCATTATACATGCTCCAGCTCACTCTCACTCCAACCGTACCATTAATGCGTGTTTTTGTCATGAAATTGCCTAGTATAAGAAATCCCAAGCCCATTAAAATGCATGCCACTCTTCCAATATCAACATATTGCTTTTCAGCACCTGACACAGCCTCAGTATATGAACCATATAAAATAAAGCCCTGCATCACTGTAAACATTACAGACATACACAAACCAACAATACTAAGCACTTTTGCGTTTGATTTTGCACCAGCAATTTCTTTTTCATCCTGGGACTTGTCAGCTTTATTCTCATAATATCTCGTAAACAAGGTCCAGAATAATGACATTGCCAGAATAATGACCGGGAATAACAAGTTCTCATACTTCGACCCCCAGCGATCTATTTTTCCTGCCATGTCATAATGCATCGGAACATTATCCGGCATAAACTGTAAAACGATTGCCGTACCAGCTAAAGAAACAAACGAAATAATCCACATGATCTTTTTCATCACTTGCCACCTCCGAATTGTCCTATCCACAGGATCAACTCATCAAAAACGGATGTATTGATCTCGTAGTAGATAAAGTTCTTCTGCTTATACTCCATGATCAGGTCAGCACCTTTAAGCAGTTTCAGATGATAAGACAATGCCGCTGGCGTTATTCCAAGCTGTTCTGCGATTTCTCCGGCATTCATCCGACCATTTTTCAGCATTACGAGTATGTCTCTGCGTTGCTTGTCAGCTAACACTTTGAAAATATTAGTATCGCTCATAACTCACGCTCACTCAAAATCTATTTCAAAATATTTTTAAAAAGAAAAGAGCCATATTTGCTATGACTCTCTTCCAAACTTCTCAATTCCTCAATTATTCTTCCCAGAACAACTCATCCAATGTTTTGTCCAAAGCTTTACATATCGCGATGCACAAATTTATTGGTTCTCTTAAATACTATCTTTAATTCATCAATGTTAATCTCGCATACAATCGCATCATTGGGTTCTGTTAGTGCCTTGTAAAGAGCTCTTGCAGGTGTGCTTCCGGGAAAAAGTGCGGCTGAGAACAGGACGTTGCTGTCAATAAATACCTTCATCCTCAA
>JAXEUE010000040.1:0-27448 GCA_034115005.1 Blautia sp. | reverse complement strand
CAACCTGATGGAACGCCGGGTGCGCTGAAAGGTGCATGCCCGGTGTGAGGCGGGGGAAAATCCGGAGATAACCTCAAAGGATTACCTATCGCTCAGCACCTACCGTGCTGACCGTAGCAGGCGGCACGGATGGTGTTCATTGACGCTGTAAAACTAAGTTTGCCATTCTTTGCATCTGCTACATCAGTCTGTGCAGACTCTGCCTTAGATGTTTGATTCTTTAAATGGAATAAAGTAAGCTTGTCATTTTCTTCTGTATCCAGTTTAGTAAATGTCACAGAAATTGGAAGCTTAGGCTCTAAATTACTATCTTCACTTGTACTAAATTTGAAGTCAAAGGCGGTAATATCCTTTGCTTCAACCTTTTCTTTTGCAACTTTATCGACAGCTTGTTCGATTAATTTAGCATCTACCTTGGTGACAGAAACAGACACCCCCTCTGGGAATGCTCCCTCAGGAGCCTTTACTGTAACTTTAATGCCTCCATCAAGTTGTTTTTCAGTCTGCCATGCTGGATACTTGACATCCTCAACGGGGGACTTCGTTTCAGCCTGCTCTGTCTCCTGTGCATTTGCATCTTCTGTATTTTTGTCATCCGCTTTAACAGGGTCATCTACATCCTCTACCAAGGCATCTTTCGTTGCATCAGATACTTCCAATGTATCCTCTTGCTTTGGTGCATTTTCATCGGATGACTGCGTTACTTGATCGGGTTTTGCTTCTGTTGAAGTTGAACTCACTGCATTATCGTTATTTACATCTTCTGTAACTGCCTGTGAGTCGCCTGTTGTAACAGGCACACTGTCAGCAAATACAGTTGTAGAAACTGTACTAAAGAGTAATGCAAACGATAGAAACATCGAAATCAACTTCTTTGTGTATTTCTTCATCTTTCTCCTCCATCGTTATTTATTAATACGTTAAGACTCCTATCCAATAGGATAGTATCCTGTTTCATATGGTAAATCAACATCATAATGCTAATTATTCTCAAAAACATTACGTCTTCTCTTAATTATTATAAAACTGAGTAAGAGTAATGATACAACCATTAAACTACCATACAATAAAATATTACTTTTATCTCCTGTTTTAGGGGATTTGATATTTGAAGCAGATGGCTTATTTTTTGCATTCATTTTATTTGTAATAATGAAACCATCTTTTGCGTTTCCACTAATGTTACTTATATATCCTGGTAACTGATCTTCGGTAATCGTGTATACAATCCCTTTACCATCTTTGTATTGATCTAAATTGAGGAATGTGTACTGCCACGCATCAGACTTTGTAATAGTTTTACTATCAATTTCTTTACCATCTGCATATAAGCGTACTGTAATTTTATCCCCAACTTGTCCAATCCATTTCTTTGTTACCGGTACTGATACTTTTCCGGTGATCGTATTGGTGATTGTAAATCCATTCTCAATATCCCCAGATACACCTGTCACATAACCATCTACCGGTGTTTCGGAAATAGTGTAATCAATTTGGTGCCCATCCTTGGAATCGTATTTTAAGAGATTCTCAAAAGTATGTTTCCAATCATTGCTAGCCTCAAGCCTGACAGAATCAACTTCAGTCCCATCTGCCAAAAGCTTAATTTCAGCAAAATCAGCCGCTTTACCAGCCCACTGTTTTGTAACAGGTATAGAGATCTTTTCTGTGTTGGTATTCGTAATTGTATATCCGTCCTGCATATTACCTGCCACGACTACATCGTAACCATCCAACTTTTCTTCTTCCACTGTATACTGGATTTCTTTTCCGGCATCGTACTTTTCTAGATCAAGGAAAGTATGCTGCCAGTTATTTTCATCGTTTAAGGTAATGGTATCTACTTTCTGACCATCTGCTAACAAATCAATTTTTGCAAGATCACCAACTTTTCCAATCCACTTCTTCGTTACTGGAACAGATACTTTGCCTGTAATTGTATTGGTGATTGTAAACCCATTCTCTGCATCCCCAGATACACCTGTAATGTACCCATCAACCGATGTCTCAGAAACAGTGTATTCAATCTGGTGTCCATCCTTTGTATCGTACTTCAGGAGATTCTCAAAAGTATGTTTCCACGCATTGTCAGCCGTCAGCCTTACTGCATCTACTTTTTTTCCATCTGCTAAAAGTTTGACTTCAACAGAATCCAGTGTTTTGCCAACCCACTGTTTTGCGACAGGTACAGAAATCTTTTCTGTATTGGTATTTGTAACAGTAAACCCGTCCTGCATGCTTCCGGTAATCTTTGTGTCATAGCCATCCAGCTTCTCTTCTTTTATCGTATACTTGATTGGATTACCATCTTTGTATTTTTCCAAATTCTCGAAGGTATGTTTCCAACCATTTCCACCGGTTAAAATGCTAGACTCAATTTTCTTACCATCTGCCAACAGGTCAATGGTTACGGAGTCTGCAGCTTTACCAACCCATTTCTTAGTAACACTCACCTCTATCTTTCCTGTGAGTGTGTTTGTAATCGTAAAACCATCCTCTTTAGATCCACCATATAAAATGGCGTATGATTTCTCTGCAAGTACGATAGAATCGGAATGATCTTTTATTGTACCGTCATCAGATGTTTCTGTTACCCTGACATCACTTTCCGTTAAATCTTCGGCAATATCTACTGTTGACTTAAATGTATTTTCCTTTGTCAATTCAAAAGGCTTACCCTGATTATGAGTATCATTTAAATTAACCCACGTATCTCCTTCTTTCTTTTCCAGGAAGAAATATACACATTCAGGGATTGTCTCAGAACTTTTCCAAACTTTCTCTACAGTGACAGATGTAGTGTCTCTATAGTAGGCTGCGTTCTGAACAGAAGATCGAATTTGTGGATTTAATTCAAAAATAGCACTTTCTGATTTTTCGTCTTCTAAAGCAGTCACACTATTTCCTGCAGAAATCAGTGGATCATTCGTCTTATCTACCAATGCATAATTTTTAGGGTCTTCCACCTGAACTTTATATTTACCACGTGTATAGAGCTTAAAACTATAATTTCCATCCTTATCTGTTTTCGTGATCAGCTCTTTACCATCCGGTAATTTAGCAACACTTCCGTCGTCATTTAAAAGCTTTACATTGATATTTTCGAAGCTTTCATCACCGGTTTTCTTATCACCATCAAGCTCCGTGAATAGGCCATCTTTATTCTTATCCTTGTAAACAGTACCTTTTACTTCATATGTGATGAAGTGAACAGAAGCCGGATTCCCTTCATTATATTCCACTCCATTGGTTGAAAAAGCTGCTGAATTCACGGATTGATCTACTTCTTCATTCATCGAAGCCTTATAAGGAATCTTGGATGGAAGATAAATAAATACTTCCTCCTTGCTTGCAATTTCTTTTCCATCTTTTAAAACCGCCTTAAAACCAGTCACCTTAGAAAAATCGGATATCTGATCTTTGGTTAACCAAACACCGTCTCTGTTTCCTTCTATCGTATCCTTTCTCTCCGTCTGATAGAAAAAGTCAAACAGGCTATTTGCCTTCTCATTCTTAGAAAAATCTTCAATCGCCCCTGTCAATCCTGTTACAAAGGTTGAATTTCGATCTTTATATTCTCCCTGTGAATTTGGAACAGTTACCTTATCCCCTTGATATGGCAGGATATCAATGAGCGACACATATTTTGCTGATATAACTGCATTGTTAAAGACGGATACTCTGTAAACAAAGCCGCTTCCCATATCACCAATGACGGATGCACCACTCAGATTCTCATCCTCAAAATAACCATCCTTATGGAGAATCAACTCAAGCGCCGGAATAAAGTTAATGTTGGTATGCACCTGCATAAAGGTTTCGTTTAAATCCCCATCATTATCCAAATCCATAGCATCCGTATAATAAAACTTATTATCATAGGGTTTGGCAATGTCATTATGATCATAGACCATATAGGTCACAACATCATTGTCACCACGCTGCGTATTCTTGGTGGCACGCAACTTAAATGTTACGCCCGCATCTTTATAGACTGCGATATTCCCATAATCTACAATTACTGCCGTCTTTCCGGTCCCTTTATAATTTTCAACAATGGTTGGTTCCCCAATCCCAAACTGTTTCCACCAATCCGGATTACTTTGGCCATCATACTCAATTCCTTCCGGAAGTAGCGTAATGGTTTTTAAAGAATCATGATTTGTAATATCTCCCCAGGTCGTCATTGCTGTAGCTTCTGCCACTTTATGGCCAACCTTAAATTCCAGTGGTGCTCCGCCTGTCACATAGACAGCTACAAGATTGGACTGTATATACTCATTTACAACCGGAGTAAGTCGGCTTACATTAACGTAATTATAAGAATTCGTATAGGTACGTGTAGTTTTTTTGCCCTCTTCCGGATTTTTTCCCTCAGACAAGTCCACTGATAAATCACTGAAATAAGCCTTTACGCCATTATAGAAGGATCCTCCCTCATCAAATTTTTTCAGCTCCGATTTCGTAAGTCCTGTATAGGTGTCAAAATTTAAATTAGCATTATCAAGTGTAATAGGAGCATCAAACACAAGATTCAATTCCTTGTACTGGCGGCTACTATCCAAAATATCAATATATGTGCCAACTTTGATATTCTTTGCAAGAACCACCTTGCTACCATCTTCCTTAATTCCATAGAGAGTGTTCGGAGTATTTTTTAGTGCATCTTGCATAGCCGGAAGATTTATATTGTTTGTTGTAGACGTAATATCCCTAAGACAGACACGGGTAAAGTACTCTCCTTCTTCTCTAAGCGTAACCTTCATCTGATATACATTGGTTCTGACTCCTCCATAGGGATTCGTTGGGCCAGAACCATTGTTATAATTAGACACTTCATTCCGATAGAACATACCCGTCGATGTCATATCATAATTTCTATAGTAGATATTTTGTCCATTGGTGTAATAAGAATGAGAGTACCAACTAGCCAACTCTCTATCCGGCTTATAATTTCTATCGCCATCTCGAATGACAGATGTACCTCCTGTGCCATTATATGCAACAGGTTCAAATACATAGTTGGAAGTAACAACATCCTTGATTTTATATTCAGATTCTAGACCTGCATCCACCCAATATTCTGCCGTTATGGGAACAGGCTCGTTAAAAGGTGCTTCCGAAAAAATCAAATCGACACCATAAATATAACTCGGCTTATAATTTGACTCTTTATGATTATGTGGCCATGAGCCATTATTTTTTACAATGGCATAAATTGAAGATTGCGTATCGTCAACATATTTCCAATTTGTTTCATTTGCACTCAATTTTGCATATTTAGGAAGATGCAATACAATTTTAAAATTTGTGTTTTTCGATTCACCCTCATTTCCCGTCAAATCCGCAGGACGATCCACATAAACACTTGGCCACTGATGTAACTTTATGCTGTAACCGTCTTGCATTTTGGTTGCATCTGTACTATCTACAGGAATTTTGACATATCCCGTATGCGTATCCCAATCATATTTATAACCCTTATAATATAAATGGTATTCACCTCTTAATTCTGAAGTAATTGCCGTATAAACTTTTTCATCCGATGCAACTGTTGCATCACTTCCATCAGTATACAAAGCTGTAGATACTTTTACCTGATCTCCTGTTTTCACAGCCGTTGCCGGATTAAATTTAAACGGGAGCGGGATTGTCACATGTTGTCCGCCAGATAAACGATCAAAGGTATACGTCGCGTAGTAAAAATCAGTATCTTCTGTTACAACGGAGGATGTTGCATTGTTGGATGATGCAAAGGATGGTTTCGTAATATAGAATTTCTTTTCCACCTTGATCACTAATTTGGCATTAGAAAGCACTGTATCCTTACCTGATACATCCAGGTCTACCGCAGAAGAAATAGTTTCATCACTGTAGTAATCCTTTGTATTATCTACAAAAGAGTCGCTTTCCAACTCTCCTACCTGCAATATAACTCTATCCGTTGCACTGGCAAGAGCAACTCTAGTAGGCAGAACTTTTTCCGCTAGCTCTTTGGGTTCCACTTCGAAAGTAGTAGCTCCACTTGCCTCTGATTCATTCGCAGAACTACTACTTGTCTCTGAAGCACTTTTTTCCGCAGATGATGTCTCAACCGTAGAATCCACGTTTTCGATACTTTTATCAACTTCAGCAACTGACTTTTCTGCTTGCTCTATGTTTTCTACTGATTCAATCGGTGCCATCGTGGCACCTTCTGCAAAGATCGGTATTATGTTTGTCGTCATAAGCAATATAACGCATAGAAAAACAGAAATCTTTTTCACTAAACCTTCCTTCATATTTTGTATACACCTCCTAATTTCTATATCTATATGTAAAAACGGCAAAAACACACCCGAATCAAGGAGCTGGGTAAGCTCTTTCCATTCTAATAATACACTTTGTCTGTCTGTCAAATCGTTTGCGTCTATACATAATTTGTCAATCTCCTAAACTTTATTTTCTAATGTCACTCCACATATCCTCCAATAACGCAATCCGTCATGGTGAAAGTCTGACCCGCGAAGTCGACTTCCATCTTTTGAGTGATAACAGCATCAAAGTGGGCGGTTTCACAATTCTCTTCGCACCATTTGTTGTAGAGTTCGCAATACTGACTGTACTGATAGAAGCGGGCACCTTCTTCTTCGCACTTTTTCTTGTAGCGATTCCAAAGAAACATGAGTGTCATATTTTTGCGTGTTGCCATAAGCATGGCAGCTTCTTCGTAATCAGGAAGTTCGATGTTCTCGTTTCGACCTCCTGAACCTGGTACGGATCCATACACCTTCATAGCAATACCATAGTTGGTAATACCTGCCGGTAATGGATAATCCAGATCTTCACATTGCTTGAATGCTCTCAAGAAGTCGTTAACACCAGACTTACTGAAACCAGTCTGACGTGCTATTTCGCTACCAGACATAGATAGCGCATAATGTTTGATAATGATGTCCTTGTAATCCAACTGCATACATTATCCTCCTTAAAATGATGTATTCACCATCCCCTCGGATGGCTATCATCATTATAAGGATTGGATTACAAATACAGCTGATAAATCGGCTGTTCAGAAACGGAATGCGGCCGTTTTACTCCGCAAACCCGGCCGATTAGCTTCGCAATATGCACTAGACAAGAAGCGGAAGAAAGACTGTTTAAGCCTATATTAGATCAGTATAAAGCAGAAAAGAACAAAGGATGAATTAAAGAGGAGTATGGAAACTATTCTCCGTAGATGTGAATAGGATGGTTTGCCCCCTGAGATGTACCAGTTACAATGGTTTTTTGAGGACTTTTACAAATCACCACGTGAAGTGATAGTTTCGACTCAAGTTATGTCGATCTGAAAACTTTTTTGACTGACAATCAAATGAATGGAGTGGGTCTAAGTGGAAAAAATCAGACTCGAAAATATTGATGAGGATGTGCAAAGTTTTCGTTCTCTGACAGGTGAAATCATGACAATCGTTGTCTTCGTAGCTATCCTGCCGTATTCTCAGTACATTTATGCAGAAGGAATGCTTTCAACAAAGGAACCGCAGTGGATTAAGGTCAACAATCATACTCTGGATTACTTTGGCGGAGTTCCGGAATTAGTAGTTTGTGATAATTGTAAACAGGCTGTTATCGTTAATCAGGACTGGATTGAGCCGGAACTGAATAAAGATTATGCAGAATGGGCTGATCACTATGGCACTGTTATTCTTCCGGCGAAAGTCCGTAAACCGAAATTCAAAAGCTCTGTAGAAAACGCTGTAGGTATTCTTGAGAAAGGCTTCTTCCACAAGCTTGAAGAACGTCAGTATTTCTCGTTGGAACAGTTTAATAAGGATCTCTGGAAGGAACTGGCTGCTCTGAATAAAGAGCCATTCAAGAAGAAAGAACACAATAGATATTACTATTGGGAAGAAGAGAAACTTGAATTGATGCCACTTCCCTCCATGCATTACGAGTACATGGAGAGAAAGACGGCAAAGGTATCAAGCGACTTCCACGTACGCTTTGACAATGCTTATTATAGCGTAGACAAAGCATATCTGCACAAGAAAGTATCTATTAAGGCGTCTTCAACCGTTGTACGTATTTATTCTCTTGCCGGAGAGTTCCTTTGTGAATGGCCAAGAGCTACCCGTAAAGGTCAGTGGTCGACCAATCCTGACCACCTGCCTGACAACTATAAAGGCTTTACCCAGTGGAATGGTCCTTACTTTATTCAGAAAGCTCAGCTCGTTGGCAAGAATACGGAGACCGTTATTCGAACGATTCTCAAATTTAATTTTGTTGCAACAGACGATGAAATTTCCGCAGCACGCATTAAATCTTGTCTTTACATTTGATTATCAATCATAAGTTTTTGAAGTTTGTTGTAGCTTATTCTCATCTGTAACGCTCTTTCGTATTCTCCGTTCCTTTTGGTTACATCTACCCTGAATTGTCAAATCAAGTGCAACTCTACTGAATGGTAAACCTCATAGGGAGTTTTCCAGTTTAAACATTTACGTGGGCGACGATTGATCTCTTCTATTTTGGCTTTCACATAGCTATCTGATTGGTCAATATCTTTTGCTTTTGGAAAGTATTCTCTTAATAGACCATTTGTATTTTCGTTGGTACCTCTTTGCCATGGATGATGGGGCAACGGGAAATAGAATTCAACAAGAGAGAGTTGCTGTGATATCTCAGGATGTTGTGAAAATTCTTTTCCTCTATCGGGGGTAATGCTTTGAAGGGGTTCCTCCTTCAACAGTTCAATCATAGCTTGCTTAACGCATTGTGCATTCTTCTTTGGGTTTTTTCGACAAAGTAGGTAGCGACTTTTCCTGTTAGTTAGTGTGAGTAGGCATGCCCTGCCGGTTTTGCCTGCCACCGTATCCGCTTCCCAGTCACCTAAACGTTGTCTTTTTTCAGCTGCATCCGCTCGTTCAGATATGGGATTGGTGATTGGGATTTTACCGCGCCTTTCTTCATAGAATTTGGTATGCCTTGTTTTTCCGCGATGCCTTAATTTTCTAATACATCCTCTATTGCCCTTAGAGAGATTTGGCTCGTCAAAAAGGCCGGAATAAATGGCTCGATAAATCGTGGTAAAGCTAATGCTATAAACACTCTCTTCGTATTTTAAACGGGCAGCGATCTGTTCCGGAGACCACTGATGCTCTAAGAATAGCGACTTTACCTTTTGGAAAAGGACCGTATCGTCTAACTTCTTTTGAGGACGACATTCTTTTCTTCTAGTGGCATAAAGTGCCTGTGCGTCACAAGGTAAATAACTTCCTTGTAAAGAGTTTCTCTTTAACTCACGACAAATTGACGATTTGTTGCGTCCTAACTTTATGGCTATTTCAGATTGATTTAAGCCAATATCCATATAATGCTTTAGCAACTCACGCTCTTTTAGTGTAAAATGAGAATAATGATTCATCGTTCCTCCTGGTTGATTGGTTTTCGTCGACATAATTTTACCAGAAAACGGTGAATCATTTTTTGTTGCACTTAGATTGTAAATTCAAGACTGAAAAAAAGAAAGCTCGCTGATTAAGACGAACTTCTGTGTTTTATGGAAGTATTTGCTTTGATTGCTTTACAAGTGTATCTATGACTTCATAAATTCTGTTTCTATCTTCAGGAGCAAGTTTTTCAAGCTTCTCATTCAGCATAGAGTTCTTGACTGTGTATCCCGTTTCCAGAACATCTGTAAGAACCATATCCGATGATACACCTAAAGCATTTACTATCTTTATGAAAGTTTCGAGTGACGGAATTTTCTCTCCACGCTCAACCATACCAATATAATTTGTTGTCAAATCTGTTTTCTCAGCCAAATCTTCTTGGCGTAATTTCCTCGCAAGTCGGAACTTTCTTATATTCTTGCCGATTGTATCGAGCTTCATCACATCACCTCCCTTAGTGTGTTTTCATAACTAATCGTTATAGGTTAAGTCGATTTTAAATCACACGCACCCAAAGGAAGCCAAACCAACTATTAGTGATGATTCCCAACTATTTTTTGTTATACTATAAAAGTAGTAATTCACGATTGTTAATGGCGAAAGACAAATCACAACCCTAGAGCCAAGTTAAACAATCTCCATAGAATAAACTTAGGGGTAAAAAGGAATGGACGAACAAAAGATAATATTCCGTAATCGGTTTGAAAAAGAGAAATTTGAGGATTACAAAACAGATTTGGGAACTGACAGCTCAGTCGCTCCCGACTTTACGGAAGCTGATGATTTTTTAAAATTTATACAGAAGAACCGCAGAAGTGTTCCAAGTAAAGAGCGAATTGCTGACAAGGATAAATTTATCAAAACCGTTTACGAACTATCCAATAGCTTTGAAATTGACGCTGACCTGATAGAATTTGCCGAGGGATATATCGCCAACATCTATGTAGATTATGCCTGCTACACTGGATATATCAAGAAGCTGTTAGCAATTCTTTTTATCCTTGCCGATGATATTTCCTTTTTAGACGGCAGTAAAGAAAATGCCGATATGCTTTTCAGCTTCACTTATCACACACACCATATTTTCCTGAATAACAGAGAAACAACTGATTTCTCATAATGTACCCGGGAGTGTCGCAAAATCATCAAATAGATGATTGAGCGGCACTTTCGCTCATTACAATCAAAAAAATCCAGGAACTGCTCTATTGTTAGAGCAATCTCTTGGATTTTTAGCGTACTTTAATAAACCTTTCCGGTTTTCTGGATTTTATTATGCACTTTTCACTTCAAACAGATGCGTTCCCGTCCGTTCATTCTGGATCTTCGCATGCAGTTTGTTCAGATTATATCCCATACAAAGTAATAGAATCTCCAGTTTCACTTTTCTTTTTCCACGCAGTAGAAATCGTTGGAACTCGTAATCGTTTTTCAAGACTCCAAACGCCCCTTCCACCTGGATCGAGCGATTCATTCGATACCGGATCCCTGTTTCACTCAGAATATTTTCATAAGACTCCTGACGCTTTTCTAAAAAACTTTTGGAAATATATAGGCGTTTGTTCCCTTTTGCTCTGGTACATTTTTCTTTATAAGGACAACCACTGCACTCTTCGCATTCATATACGGTTACTTCTGATTGATAACCACTCTTACTCTTTTGGTTTTTTACAAAGAATGGTTTTATCTTCTTACCCGCATGGCAAGTATACGTATCCGTTTGTATATCGTATTCCATGTTTTCCCGTTTACTGATGTCTTTCTTAAAACTTCTTTTTTTCATTTCTCGTAAGTCTGAGGCTTGATGTATGGAACCTGATTTTTTTCTTTGAGATATGTATAACTTTCTTCGCTTTCATATCCGGAGTCCGCGGTTACACTGGGGTATCGGAAGCCCATCTTTTTTCCATCCCTTTTAAGAAGGGAACCAGTGTCCAGACATCATTCCGATCCTGAAAGATTTCCGTAGATACGATATACTCGCTGTCTACTGCGATCTGTACGTTATACCCCGGCTTGAGCTGCGCATTATGCATATGGTCATCCTTCATGTGCATAAAGGTTGCATCCGGATCTGTTTTACAATAGTTGTTCCGCCCCTGGAAACTTGCTGTGTGCCAATCATAAATCGTCTGGCGTTCCTGAAAGCGCTTAAATAATTCCAGATACTTCTGGTTTCTGCTTTTACGCCGTCCTCTTCCACAGACAAAAACAGTATGCTGTTCTTTGCATATATTTTCGAGAAAATGGCAGATTTTCGCCAGATCTTCCGTGCGGCTGCTTTCTTCCATACAGAAACTCTGCATATATTCCTGATTCAACAGTTTTACCGCATCCTGCATCTTCCGGAACATTTTTTCTTCCCATTTCCCAACGGATTTCTTCCAGACAAACGTGTACTTATTCGCACATGCTTCCAGTTTTGTTCCATCAATAAAGACGGTTTCTTTCGACAGCTCTCCGGAGTCCCTCAGGCGTTTCACCATCTGATAAAATAGATTTTCACAAGCATCTGCAAGGAACCCGGTACGGAAGCGCGCGATCGTGCTGTGATCCGGAGCTCTCTGTCCGGCAAGCAGCCACATAAAGTTGACATCCCGTTTGCATGCTGTTTCTATTTTTCGGGATGAATAGATATTTTGTGAGTACGCATAGGTCAGGATCTTGAACATGGTCTTTGGGTCCACTGCCGGATTTCTGCCTTTGGCAGAGTAAGCCTGATACAGCAAGCTGTAGTTGAGATCCTCCAATTCGTGGCTCAGCAGTCGGACAGAATCATCATCAGGAACCAAACCTTCCAAATTTAATGGCAAAACCAGTTGATATGGCTCGCCGAATTCGGTATAATTTTTATGGTATCTTGAATTACTAGTCATAATTAATTATACCATAGAAAACGGACTCTCAGGGGTCCGTTTTCTATTTTTGGGCATAAAAGTGGAGCTGCGGCTCCAGTAGATTATTTATCTACTTTTGCAACAGCCCCTTTTCAATTTTCCAGACACCGTCTGGAATTTTTAATATGCCGGAATACCGTATCCATAGATATTGCTGCTTCCGACTGCGTACTGTCTTTGCTTGCAGGCGTCGCCTGAGTTGCCCTCTACGGTATAAACTGTGCCATTCTCACACTTCTCTACGATACCAACGTGGTCTGTTGTACCGTCGCCTTCCCAATCAAAGAAGATAATATCTCCTACCTTTGGTTCATAAGTGCGGTCTTGCCATTTTCCATTTGACTTAAACCAGTTTGCACCATCCACGCAACCTGCAAATTTCGGAACAAGTCCGCTTTCAATATACCCGCATTGGTCAGCACACCAAGATACGAAGCAGGCACACCATTCCACTCGACTATTAAAGCCGTACCAGCTCCAGTAAGGTTGTCCGCCCTGATTGCCTAGCTGTGTCAAGGCAACCTCAACAATCGCCTGATTACCTCCGGCAGTAAAGGCTCGCCCATACGGATAGTATCTCAGAACGTGAGCCGGATATTGGGTATCTCCATAACTGTCCCAACCAAGCCTTTGTGCCTGCTGAGTGGAAAACTCCACTGCATTGGCATAAGAATAACCGCCATACTTTGTTTTTGCCCAAGAAATATACCCATTACCGAAGTTGTAGCCTTGCAAGGCAAGTTTGATATGCTCCATATCTATCGGACTTTCCACTTCTGCCGAAGTAAGAGCCGCTTTCAATTCCTGAACTCCACACTGGATAGAATATTCAGGGTCTTTAATTCCATTAGGTTCGTGAGGATACCTTGTATTGAAACTTCCCTCTGCTGCCTGCATAGGGTCAAGTCCTCTGCCACCGCTTTCCTGCATCATAACCGCCTTGATAAGTTCCACATACTCAGGAATGCCGTACTCTTTGGCATACTTCTGTATGATGGGTTCATAGGCTTCTACCTCTGCACTTACCGGAGTATAGGAATTACTGTCACTTCCTCCTCCAAACATTGCTACGGCAGCACCAAACAGCACGACAATCATAATAATCAGAACCGCTATCCAACCGCCTGCGGCGATTGCTGCTACAAGTGCTTTTGTCCCTGCAATAATCGCTTTGACTGTCGCAACAGTAGCTTTCGCTGTGGCTTTAACGGTATCTGCTGTGGCTTTCGCCGCTTTCTTTGCCGTCTGAGCCGCTTTCTGTGTTGCTTTGGCTGTTGTTTTTGCTGTTTTCTGTGCTATAATGGCAGCTTCTTTGGTGGTCTTAATAGAAGTCTTTGCCGTTTGTTCTGCGGTCTTGACCGACCTTTGAACAGTATTGGTTGCACCTTTCGATACGGTCTTGACTGTCGTATTTCCTGCCGACCTTGCAGACTGTTTAATTGTTTTCTCCGTACGCTCCAGAGTTCGGATGCTCTGTTTTCCGACAGGATTGACCGATTGTTTCTGAAGCTGTTTCTCTGCACGCTTGGTCTTGAAATTCTCAATTCCCGTTTTGGCTTTCTGATAATTCTGCCTTGTTTCACGCACACCCCATCTGCCGACTTTATCCGCACGGTATGCAGTTTCGTGAACAGCCCTATCCGTTGCCGCTTCGATTTTATCGGAAGCATATTCCTCTGCGGAATTTTCCGAAGCGTTAGTAGAATGTTCTGCCTTATCTTTCGTCATCACATAAGCTTTCTTCATTCGCTCCGTGGCAACTGCTGCCTTATTTATGGTCTTGATTGTACCTTTGCTTGTATCTCTTGTTTTTATATCAGCCATCGGTTTCCTCCTTTCTCGAAAAAAATAACAGCCTTACGTTTGATTTCGTAAGACTGTCTCATAATTTCTTTATTGAATTGTAACTGCTTAATACTTAAATATAACTGTTTTGCACTCTTCACAAATTGAAGCAGCTACCCTTGTTCTATGACTTGGTTTAAGCTCTGTGATTTTCACAAAGCCCTCTGCATTTTTCGCATTTTCAAATACTCCCGGTACTTTATTTGCAAAGCTAAAAGCACCATCTTTGCTGCAAAACAAGTATCCATCACGCATCTCTTTACCACATTCAGGGCATTTCATTGTATGCACCTCCATTTCATTCATTTGTCATTTGCCTACTCAATTTTAATGCTTCTTGCACTCGCTGTTCAAAGACATCTGCCTTGACAAGAGCAATGCCTTCTGCATCATCTCCGAGAACAACTAATCTGTCGCCTTCATTTAGTTCAAATGTTTCTCTTGCCGCTTTCGGTATTACAATCTGACCTTTGCTGCCGATAGTGACTGTCCCCCATAAATGCTTACCTATCGGGGCAGGAGCAATCTTTATATCATCGACTTTATTGTCCTGATGAACAAGTGAATCTATCGTAACACCATAGTATTTTGCCAGCTTGTCACACTTATCAATATCAGGATAAGTTTCTCCCTGTTCCCATTTAGAGTAGGACTGTCTGGAAATTCCTATCACTTCTGCGACCTGTTCTTGCGTCAGTCCTTTGATATTACGAAGAAATATCAGGTTATCTGCCAACACTTACTTCACCTCCTCGTCTACTAATATTATACGTCCGAGAAAGTACACTTTCCACCATACAAACTTGTCAGAAAAGTGTTTTTAATGTTAATTTTACCTGCATTACTCAGATATTTTCTTAGCGACAACAACAAGCCTGCCATTGTTTCTTGAATATTCACAAGTAGAAAGAGAAATCAGCTTGTCGCCATATTCTGCCGATACTCCGGTATCATACAAAGAAAGTTCCTTGCACTTAGCAACATACGCATCAAACTCTGCCGCATTTTCTGCGTCCGTAAACTCATAATACTTAAAGCTATCGGAGCTGTCTGTATAAACGACTGTCTTAAAGACTGCAATCACTTCATACTGGTGTCTGTCCGTCAGTGTATCAAAGGTAATCGTCTTATGACCTTCCCAATCCTTTTTCTTCATAATACTTAACTGCACGCTTTGTCATTCCAACCTCATTTATAATTTCATTTAATAACATCCGATGCACCTCCTTATGATTTATGTTGATAGTATAAGCGTATACGCTGCGTGCAGGTCAAGAGTTTTTCGTCTTTCTTCTAAAAATGGGCAATCCCGATTTCAGGACTGCCCATTCATTCTGCCAATTATGCGATTTTTTCTTGCTTGCACCGATTTCTGCATCAATTGATGTAAGTTTGTTGTAAATCGCTGTTTTTTTAGTTTTTTATCAAATGAAGTACGTCCCGTCTATTCGGTAAAACGGTACATCTTTACATCATCTTAATAGAGCTTTGCACCTGCTGGAATATGGTCATCAACCATCAGAAGATGGAGCTTTTCTTCGCCTTCTTCTTCGTGGATAGCACTGAGGAGCATACCGCAAGAGTCAATGCCCATCATAGCTCTCGGTGGAAGATTTGTGATAGCGATAAGCGTCTTTCCAACCAGTTCTTCAGGCTCATAAAAGCTATGAATACCGCTTAAAATGGTTCTGTCTGTGCCTGTTCCGTCATCAAGAGTAAACTGTAACAGTTTCTTTGACTTCGGTACTGCAACACACTCTTTAACCTTTACTGCACGGAAATCTGACTTACTGAATGTATCAAAATCAACAAATTTCTCAAATAAAGGCTCTACCTTTACCTTAGAAAAATCAATCTTTTCAGACTCAGTTTTTACATTTTTTCAGGTGCTTCAGAAGCTGTATTATTTACATCATTTTTCTTATTTACACCATCTAAGGACTTCATTGTGGGGAACAGCAGTACGTCTCTGATGGCCGCACTATCCGTGAGAAGCATGCACATTCTGTCGATGCCAAATCCGATGCCGCCTGTAGGTGGCATGCCAAGTTCCAGGGCATTCATGAAATCCTCATCTGTTGTGTTTGCTTCCTCGTCGCCCTGAGCCAGAAGCTCTTCCTGAGCCTTGAAACGTTCCCTCTGGTCGATAGGATCATTAAGCTCGGAGTATGCGTTTGCCATTTCCCAGCCATTCATGAAGAACTCAAAACGCTCCACGTAATCGGGGTTATCCGGTTTCTTCTTGGTAAGAGGAGAAATTTCAATCGGATGATCCATGACGAAAGTTGGCTGGATCAGATGCTCTTCCACAAATTCTTCAAAGAACAGATTCAGGATATCCCCCTTCTTATGACGCTCTTCATATTCAACATGATGCTCATCTGCTGCAGCTCTTGCTTCTTCCAGTGTATGGATTTCATTGAAATCTACGCCAGAATATTTCTTAACTGCATCCACCATGGTAATTCTCTCAAATGGCTTGCCAAGATCCATCTCTGTACCCTGGTATGTGATGGTCGTAGTGCCTAAAACTTCTTTGGCAACATGGCGGTACAGGTTCTCAGTAAGATCCATCATACCATGATAATCTGTGTATGCCTGATAAAGTTCCATCAATGTAAATTCCGGATTATGGCGGGTATCAAGACCTTCATTTCTGAATACACGGCCAATCTCATAGACTCTTTCCAGGCCGCCTACGATCAGTCTCTTTAAATAAAGCTCCAGGGAAATACGCAGCTTGAAGTCTTCATCAAGGGCATTGAAATGTGTCTCGAAAGGTCTTGCTGCAGCACCTCCTGCGTTGGCTACCAGCATAGGAGTTTCCACTTCCATAAAGCCCTGTCCGTCCAGATATCTGCGGATGGAGCTTAAAATTTTGGAACGTTTGATAAAGGTATCCTTAACTTCAGGATTCATGATCAGATCCACGTATCTCTGACGATAACGAAGGTCTGTGTTTGTCAGGCCATGGAATTTCTCCGGAAGTACCTGAAGGCTCTTGGATAACAGAGTTACCTGAGAAGCATGGATGGATATTTCGCCGGTTTTGGTCTTAAACACTTCGCCGGTGATACCGATAATATCACCAACATCCAGTTTCTTAAAGTCTTTATAAGATTCTTCACCGATATTGTCCCGTGCCACATAAGACTGAATCGTACCTTTAAGATCCTGTACATGGCAAAAAGACGCCTTACCCATAACACGTTTGGACATCATACGTCCGGCAATAGTTACAGACTTGCCTTCCAGTTCATCGAAATTATCCTTGATCTCCTGACTGTGATGTGTTACATCAAATTTAACAATTTTAAATGGGTCCTTTCCGTTCGCCTGTAAATCTGCCAGTTTCTCCCGGCGGACTTTCAGTAACTGGTTCAGATCCTGTTCCTGCTGCTTCTTCTGCTCTGCCACCCTTGGTTCCTCCTTCAAAAATCTCTCAATTATACGTTTCTCTGAATCTCCAGAACTTTATATTTCATAATTCCTGCAGGCAATTCCACTTCTACCACGTCCCCTGTATGTGCGCCGATCAGTGCCTTTCCTACAGGAGATTCATTGGAGATCATGCCTTTCAGGCTGTTAGCCTCTGTGGAACCTACGATCTGAAGTTCCATATCTTCATCAAATTCAAAATCATGAACTTTTACTTTACAGCCAACGCTGATCTTGTCCAGATCAACCTCATCCTCAACTACTACTTCAGCATTCTTTAATATCTTCTCGATTTCTTCAATACGTGCTTCAATATCTCTCTGCTCATCTTTCGCAGCATCGTATTCTGCATTCTCTGACAGGTCACCCTGTTCTCTGGCTTCTTTGATTTTCCCGGCTACTTCTTTTCTCTTAACTACTTTAAGATCATGCAGTTCATCTTCCAGTTTCTTAAGCCCTGCATAAGTCAGTAAATTTTTCTTTTCTTCCATATTAACCCTGCTCCCTTTCAATTTCCGAAATGGAATTTTCAACAATTCCTGTATTATACCGAAAAGCACTGAAAATGTCAAGTATTCCGCGGTTTTTCGGCCTTTCTGGACATCCCTTTTCAGTTACTGTATACTTTATTCTCAGTATCACATTTTATTCAGTTTTCTCCAAGTTTTGTAAGCAGCTTCTCCAGTGCCTCATAACTGTCTATAGAGTTGGATTCCCTTCTCAGACACGCACTGTGTCTCATTCCTGCCGTATACCAGGCCACATGCTTACGCATTTCACGGATACCGTTATATTCTCCTTTTAACCGGATCTGTTCCCGTGTATGGCGAAGTATCATTTCCCGGATTTCCTCTACTGTCGGACGGGGCAGAAACTCACCTGTCTGAAAATAATGGTTCATTTCCCGGAAGATCCAGGGATTCCCTCTGGCGGCACGTCCGATCATAACTGCATCACATCCTGTCTGATTCATCAATGCTTTGGCCTTCTGTGGAGAATCCACATCACCGTTTCCAATCACAGGAATGGAAACTGCCTCCTTAACCCTGCGGATCGTATCCCAGTCAGCAGTACCGGAATAATACTGCTTCCTTGTTCTTCCATGAACGGCAATAGCCGCAGCTCCTGCATCCTGGATTCTCTTTGCAATATCCACCATATCCACGTCAAAGCCCTCAAAACCGATCCGCACTTTAACAGTAACAGGTTTGTGAATGGCAGAGGAAACGCTCTTGACGATCTGACCGATAAGAGCCGGATCTTTAAGCAGAGCCGAGCCCTCTCCATTATTTACCACCTTGGGCACAGGGCATCCCATATTGATATCCAGAATATCAAATGGACGATCTTCAATACTTTTTGCCACTTCTCCCATAAGATATGGATCGTTTCCAAAGATCTGCATGGATACAGGATGCTCGCAGGGATCGATTTCCATAAGGGAAGCAGTATTCCTGTTATGAAAGGAAACAGCTTTGGCACTGATCATTTCCATACACAAAAGTCCTGCCCCCTGTTCCTTACACAGAACGCGAAAGGGCAGATCCGTCACTCCGGCCATTGGTGCCAGGACAAAAGGGTTGTCAATCTGCACATTTCCTATTTTCCACTGCATCTGCATAATCTATTCCCCTAAATCCGGTGTTTTTTTCAGATCCCCACTTGTAAGATCCCCAAGGAAAAATACTCTGTAATACATTTCCAGAGATTCCAGAAGCTCTTTCTTATCCTTCTGAAGCTCTTTGATCTTCAATCCGCTTCCTATATCATCAAAGCGGGCATCTGCTTCCAGAGCCTCTGTTTTAAACTGAAGATTTCCATCTTCATCAAACTCCAGAGTGAGAATTCCTCCTACGTCTTCTGTGAAAAGCACACACATGATCTGCAGTTCCTGTTTCACATGATCCGGCAGAGAGTCAAAGTCCGGATTAAAATAAAATTTTTTCTCATAGGAGCTGGCCCCACAGAGTACAACATTATCCTGATACATAAATCCTCCTGATAAGTCTTAATTATTAAACATAACTGTACAGTCCTCTGACGGACACTTCACCGGCACAGACTTCAGATATGGTTCCATTCTTTCTTTCTACAAGAAGCTCACCCTTTTTATTAATTCCACGGGAAATTCCTTCAAAGCTTTTTTTCCCGTCCAGAACACGCACCGACTGTCCCATATTTGTCAGAATTCTCTCGTAGTCCTCCATCAGATAAGTAAAATCGCATGTCTTTATGAATTTCTCATAATTCTCTTCAAACTGTTCCATTATAAGCCCTATGATCTGGCTGCGGTCAAATTCCCGTCCGCTTTCCAGCATAAGGGAAGTGGCCTTATCCTGCATCTCTTCCGGAAATTCCTTCAGATTAACATTGATGCCCACGCCGATCAGAACGTAATCGATCTCATTTCCTTTGGTTCCCATCTCAGTCAGGATCCCACAGATCTTTTTCCTGGAGATCACCACGTCATTGGGCCATTTTATTGAAACTTTAAAATCAAGCTTCTCTATTGCCCGGGCAACAGACAGCCCCATTACCAGTGTAAGCATAGAAGCATGCTGAGGGGGAAACTCCGGTCTCAAAAGAAGGGTCATCATAATGGAGCTTCCCTGAGGTGCTTCCCATTTTCTGTCAAAACGGCCTCTTCCTTCTGACTGAAATTCGGCTACAGCAAGAGTCCCGCTTTCTGCTCCTTCTTTTGCCAGACGTCTGATCCAGGAATTGGTGGAATCTGTTTCCTTTACAAAATGGACGGTTTTACCCGCCCATTCTGTGTGTATTGCCTGTGAAATTGTTTCTTCATTATACAAGATCATTTTTTCTCCGGTTCTCCCAAAGTTGCCACCATAACAGCCTTAATGGTGTGCATACGATTCTCCGCTTCATCAAATACTTTAGACTGGGCAGATTCAAATACTTCATCTGTCACTTCCATATCTGTCAGATGGAATCTTTCTCCCATTTCTTTTCCGATCTGTGTCTTCAGATCATGGAATGCGGGCAGACAATGAAGGAAGATAGCTTTTTCTCCTGCATTTTTCATTACCTGAGAAGTTACTTTATAAGGAGTCAGATCATGGATTCTCTCCTCCCAGACTTCATCAGGTTCTCCCATGGAAACCCATACATCTGTATAGATCACGTCAGCATCTCTGGTACCGCTTTCCACATCCTCTGTGAGGGTGATGCTTCCGCCGGATGCTTTGGCATATTCTTCACATTGAGCAACCAGCTCTGTATTTGGAAAATATTTCTTAGTGGTGCAGGCAACAAAGTGCATGCCAAGCTTGGTGCAGGCCACCATAAGGGAATTGCCCATATTGTAACGGGCATCCCCCATATAAACCAGCTTCCGGCCTTTTAAAGATCCGAAATGCTCACGGATGGTCAGCATATCTGCAAGCATCTGTGTGGGATGATACTCATTGGTAAGGCCATTCCACACCGGAACTCCTGCATTCTTCGCCAGCTCTTCCACAATTTCCTGTCCGAATCCACGATATTCAATACCGTCATACATTCTGCCAAGAACTCTTGCAGTATCTGCAATACTCTCTTTCTTGCCGATCTGGGAACCTTTTGGATCCAGATAAGTGCTTCCCATACCCAGATCATGGGCTGCCACTTCAAATGAGCAGCGGGTTCTGGTGCTGGTTTTTTCAAAGATCAGAGCAACGTTTTTTCCTTTAAAATATTCATGAGGCTTTCCCGCCTTTTTCATTGCCTTTAATTCTGCGGCCAGATCAAGAAGATAGGTGATCTCCTCAGGTGTAAAGTCCTTCAGTGTCAAAAAGTTTCTTCCTTTTAAGTCCATAATATTTTCCCCGTTTATAATATTCAATTCTCTTTGGTAGTATCGTCGGTTACAATCTCTTTCAGAGAAGCTGCCAGTCCTGCGATGCCCTGAAGCTCGGATGGGATGATGATCTTGGTTGCCTTACCGTCTGCTGCCTTTGCAAAAGCTTCCAGACTCTTCAAAGTAAGGACTGCCTCATCTGCTCCTGCCTCACGGATCATACGGATTCCCTCTGCATTGGCCTTCTGTACTTTAAGCACTGCCTCCGCCTGGCCCTCTGCCTCTTTGATCATTCGCTCCTTCTGAGCTTCTGCCCGGAGGATAGCTGCCTGTTTCTCTGCCTCTGCATCAAGAATTGCAGACTGTTTCTTACCTTCTGCCACAAGAATGGTAGATTTCTTCTGTCCTTCTGCAATAAGGATGGCCTCACGCCTCTCACGTTCTGCCTTCATCTGTTTCTCCATAGCATCCTGAATGGCAGCCGGAGGAATGATATTCTTCAATTCCACACGGTTCACTTTGATTCCCCATGGATCCGTAGCCTCATCAAGAGATGCTCTCATCTTTGTATTGATAGTCTCACGGGAAGTAAGAGTTTCATCCAGTTCCATGTCACCGATAATATTTCTCAGAGTAGTGGCTGACAGATTCTCAATGGCCATGATGGGATTCTCCACGCCATAGGCATACAGCTTGGGATCTGTGATCTGGAAAAATACTACCGTATCAATCTGCATAGTTACGTTATCCTTGGTAATCACAGGCTGAGGCGGAAAATCCACCACCTGCTCCTTTAAGTTCACTTTTCTTGCCACATGCTCAATGAACGGTATTTTAAAATGAATACCTGTGCCCCATGTAGCCTGATATGCTCCCAGACGTTCCAGGATCACTGCATATGCCTGAGGTACGATCCTGATACAGGATGCCAGAATCCACACTACCAGAACAATAATAATAATCAGAAAAATTAATCCGCCCATAACTAAACCTCCTTATACTCTTCCACAATAAGTTTCACTCCATGAATTTCCCTGATAAACACTATAGCATCTTTACTGATCTTCTTCCCGTCATCAGTAGAACGGGCAGTCCATTCAATATCATTGATCTGAACCTTACCTGTCTGTGCCAGATTATCGATGTCCTGAATGACCACTGCTTTCTTCCCGATAAGACTGTTCACATTCGTCTGTATGGTTTTCTTATTGAAATATTTAAGAGCAAGCGGTCTGGTAAAAATAAGAAGTACAAGGGAAACGCAAAGAAACAGCAGCAGCTGTACGATCAGATCTGCTCCAAAATAAGATGCCACTGCCGCGATCAATGCTCCCCCTGCAAACCAGATGGTGGTAAGTCCTGCTGTAATTGCCTCGATAAGAAGCAGTACAGCAAGGATTCCAAGCCAGATCAAAGGCTGCATGAAATTCCCCCTTTCACTGCCGTCTCTGACGTGCAGCTTCATACATCAGAATCCCCGATGCCATTGCAGCATTGAGAGATTCTACCTTTCCGCACATAGGAATCCGAATCAGACAGTCCGCGGTATCTGCTGCCTCCTGTGTAAGTCCATTTCCCTCATTTCCGATGAAAAAAGCAGTACCACATGTATAGGATTCCCGGTCATATAAATTTTTACCATTCAAATGTGCCGCAAATGTACGGATATTATGTTTCTTTAGTTCACAGTTTAATGATACCACACTTTCCACATATAAAAAAGGTATTCTGTAAATAGATCCCATTGTGGAACGGATTACCTTGGGATTGGTGATATCTACGCAGGTTTTTGTAAGAAAAATCCCATTGATTCCCGCGCCTTCCCCTGTCCTGAATATTGTGCCTGCATTTCCGGGATCCTGCAGATCCTCAAGTACCATAACCAGAGGATTCTTCCCCTTCAGGATGTCCTCTGCCGTGTAGGAAGGCTTTTTCAATACGGTAAGGATTCCCTGAGGTGTCTGGGTGTCGCTCATCTGACGGAAAACAGAATCTGTCACAATTTCAAAAGGAAGTGTTTCTACCTGTTCCATAAAGTCCCGGTCTGACGAAAAAGTCTCGGAAATATACACTTTACAGATCCATTCTCTGGGCGCCTCCTTAAACATTTTCCTGCCTTCCGCAATAAACATGCCCTGTTCTCTGCGGATTTTGGGTTTCTGATTTAACTGTATGATATTTTTTACCTGTCCATTATTTACACTGGTGATCATCCATATATCCTCATTTTTCGGAAGCTCTGTTCAGATCGCAGTTTTTGCCAACAGCAATCAGAGTACAATCTGAAGGCAGAGATTCTTCAGGACCGAAATTTACATTTACATTTTCTCCCTGTTTTACCGCAATAAGATTAATGTTATATTTCTCTCTGATCTTCAATTCACGAAGGGTTCTGCCGATCCACTCCTTTGGTATCCGAAATTCCGCCATGCTGAATTCAGAAGAAAGCTCAAACATATCCACAAAACCGCTGGAAAGAAGATTCCTGGCCACACGGACACCCATAGATTTCTCCGGTGAGATTACTTTGTCCGCTCCGATTTTCTCAAGAATCTTCCCATGAAGTTCATTCATAGCCTTGGCCATCACAAAGGGAACTCCCAGCTCCTTGGCCTGCATGGTAGCCACAATACTGGCCTCCATGTTCTCCGCCACGGCTATCACGGCCACATCCACATTCTGAAGCCCCAGGGTTTTAAGAATCCCCGGTTCCCTTACATCTGCTTTCACTGCATAGGTAACCTTCTGGGCAATATCCTGAACATTTTCCTCATTATCATCTATGGCAAGCACATCGCAGTTGGCTTCTGCAAGCGTAGTAGCCACTGCCATTCCAAATAATCCAAGCCCGATTACTGCATACGACTTTTCTTTCATTGTCTCCTCCTGTATGATTCTCTGCCTTAATTCAGCCGATCATAATATCTTCCTCTGCCAGATGAGAATCCGGCGGAAGCTTCTGTGTACGGACTATGACAGCCATTCCCAGAGTCAGCGGGCCAATTCTTCCCAGATACATGGTGAGGATCACAATCCATTTTCCTGCAAAATTAAGCTGTGACGTCAGCCCCCTGCTTAATCCTACCGTTGCAATTGCGGAAGTTATCTCATAAAGTACATCTTCAAGCAGGGCATGCGGCATTGCCATACACAGCAACATACTCATGACCAGAATAACCAGAATACCCATACCTGCCACCGCCATTGCGGAACGTATATAATTCTCCCTGATCTTTCTGTAAAAAACTTCCACATCCTTCTTCCCCTGAATACTTGCCTTCAGATTCAGGATCAGAACTGCCAGGCTGGTGGTCTTAATACCACCCGCAGTTCCCATAGGGGAACCACCCACAAACATCAGAAGCAGGCATAATAGAAAGGCAGCATGAGAAAAGGTTTCCTGACTGACTGTAAAAAAGCCTGCCGTACGTGTAGTAATCGACTGGAAAAAAGATGCCATCACTCTGGTTCCCACAGGAAGATTGCCAATGCTTTCCGGATTATTCCAGTCAAAAATGAGAATAAGAGCAGCTCCTCCAAATATCAGGATTCCTGTCATAGAGAGAACAATCTTGCTGTGCAGCCTGAGGTTTCTGAAAAGTCTTCTGAAAGGCATCTGTCTCCTTATGACTTTTTTCAGATTGTCCCACAGATCCCACCAGACAACAAACCCAAGGCCTGCCATAATGACCAGTCCCATTGTAGTAAAATTCACTACAGGATCAGAAACATATGGTGCAAGACTGTTTTCGCCAAGAATATCCACACCTGCATTGCAGAAAGCGGATACTGCCGTAAATACTGAACATCCAAGTCCCTTTAACGGTCCAAATTCCGGAACAAAACGAGATGCATAGCATACAGTTCCAATTGCCTCCGCTCCAAAGACACAAATGAGGACTTTTTTTACCAGGCTTACCATTCCATCTATCTTATCAAGATTATAGGATTCCTGGATCATACGCTGATTTCTCAGAGAAATTTTTTTATGCAGACTGATAAAAATAATACTGCCCAGAGAAATCAGTCCCACGCCTCCGACCTGGATCAACATAAGAATTATAATCTTACCGATCAATGTCCAATGGGATGCTGTCACCACGGTAACCAGACCGGTCACACAGACACTTGTCGCTGATGTGAACATAGCGTCCGTAAAAGATGTGGTATTTCCCGGTGCCGTACAGAAAGGCAGCCACAGGATAATTCCTCCTAAGAAAATCACCCCCGCAAAACCGAGGGTAATGATCTGGGCAGTATTAAGCTTATGCAGTCCGAAATTCGACTGCATTTTATTTTTCATATTTATTTTTTATTCTTATCATAATTATGAGAAAGTGACTGACAAACCTCCCACTGATACTCAGAAACGCTCTTCTGCATAGCCAGTGCTTCATTAATGTCAAAATCAACATATTCTCCATGACGATAACCTACCACACGACGGCTCTTTCCTGCAAGCAGAAGATCTACGGCCAGAGCCCCCATCATAGATGCGCATACACGGTCACGGCATGTAGGACTTCCGCCACGCTGCATATGACCAAGAATGGTAGCACGTGTCTCAATTCCCGTAGCTGCCTCAATACGTTTGGCCATAGCTTCTGAATGTCCGATTCCCTCTGCATTAATGATAATGTGATGCTTCTTGCCCTGCTTACGGCTCTCAATAATATTATTGATAAGTCTCTGCTCGTCATAATCATATTTCTCAGGAATCAGCACATCCTCTGCGCCATTGGCAATACCGCACCAGAGAGCCAGATAGCCTGCGCCACGTCCCATAACTTCAATAATACTGCATCTCTCATGAGAGGTAGAGGTATCACGTACCTTATCAATCGCTTCCATTGCTGTATTAACTGCTGTATCAAATCCGATAGTATACTCTGTACAGGCGATATCCAGATCGATGGTTCCTGGAATACCAATAGTATTAATACCAAGGTTTGCAAGCTTCTGTGCTCCTGCAAAGGATCCGTCACCACCAATAACAACCAGTCCGTCGATTCCGTGTTTCCTGCAGATCTCTGCACCACGTTTCTGGCCTTCCTCTGTACGGAATTCTGCGCAGCGTGCTGTATAAAGGATGGTACCGCCTCTTTCAATTGTATCAGAAACATCTTTGGCACTCATATCGATGATTTCTTCATTCAGTAAACCGTTATATCCCTTCAGTATACCCTTTACATTAAGTCCGTTACTTAAGCCTCTTCTTACTACCGCACGGATTGCGGCATTCATTCCGGGTGCATCTCCGCCGCTGGTCAGGACACCAATGGTCTTAATCTTTTTATCTGCCATTTTCTATTCCTCCATCTTCTGAGTCAATCTGATTTTACTATACACATATTCGGGTATAGTGTATAGCATTTTTACAAGTTTTTCAATACTCTTTCTACAACTTTAACATTGGTTTTTCCATATTTTTCGTATAAAGAGTCCATCCATGAGTCCTGAATCTGAACACTGTACCCTGGAGGAAGCTTCTTCATTGCTTTTACGTCTTTCAGATAAATTACCACCGTACTGTTTCCAGGCGACCTGTGCAGATCCTTCATAAGTTCCTGCTCTTTTTCCCCGTAATCACTTCTGTTTTCAAACTGAATCCAGAGTTCTCTGGGCATATCGTCAAAGGAGCGTATTTTTTCCAGGATCAGCTTGCTTGCCTTATCGTCTTCTGCAGATACCCTGCCCTGTATAAAGACTCTTGCTTCTTCCTTAAGCAAATGCTGGATCCTTTCATAATCTTTGGGAAAAACCACCACTTCTACTGTTCCTACAAGGTCTTCCACTGTAAGAAAGGACATGACCTTATTATTTTTTGTATATTTTATGGTTTTATCCGTGATCATCCCACCAATAATGACTTTCTGTCCGTCTGTCACTTTTGGCAAATTCGTCTCTTCGTCCTGCTGAAAATCGGTTGTTTT
Organism: Blautia sp.; assembly: GCA_034115005.1. Classification (GTDB taxonomy): domain Bacteria; phylum Bacillota; class Clostridia; order Lachnospirales; family Lachnospiraceae; genus Blautia_A. The sequence goes on along the minus strand of JAXEUE010000040.1, from coordinate 105 downwards.
TGCAGAAATGATCTTCTCCATCATTTCTCTGCAGCTCTCCAGAGGATGACCGCTTAAGTAAATTCCAAGCACTTCTTTCTCAAAAGCAAGTATCTCTTCCTTATC
>JAXEUE010000039.1:0-6869 GCA_034115005.1 Blautia sp. | reverse complement strand
AACCAGGATGATAACCGGACGGACGATTTTGCTGCCATTTTTGATTACCATTCCGGATCCTATGTAGTGGCCTGCGAAGCAGAACAGGGCGCCTGCAATGCCATACATAGCATTTACGTATCCGCTGAAAAGGAAGGTAATCAGCGCTGCGAAATTGGATGAAAGATTGATCAGCTTTACATTGCCAGAGGCAGTACGCACATCCATTCTGGCCAACCGTGTCAGGCAAAGGAGCAGAAAAGTGCCTGTTCCAGGTCCATAAAAGCCATCGTAAATCCCAATGAGAAAAGCACTGATGATTACAATGATCAATCGTCTGGCTGCCGGAAATGAGGAATCATATTCCGGCTCTTTTTTCTTTAAAAGAACTGCAGCTGCCACAACAGGAAGAACAAAAAGCATCATTTTTTTCAGGAAAACATCGCTGATCTTTAAGACCAGTTTTGCTCCAAGAAAAGATCCTGATAATGCGGCAAGAATACCTGGCAGAATAAGAGACTTGTCATAGAATCCGTTTTTACAGTAACGTGCGGTGGAAACGGTAGTTCCCAATGCAGACGACAGCTTATTGGTGGCAATAGCACTGTGTGGAGTAAGCCCCGCCAGTAAAAATGCCGGAAGAGAGATCAGTCCTCCGCCTCCTCCAATGGAGTCCACAAGGCCCGCAAGAAATGTTAATGGACAGATAATGAGAAAAGCAGTCAGATTCATTATTATTCTCCTTTATCTTGAATAAAGTCATTTTACCACATATTGTGACATTATGCACGGAGAAGAAAAAATTGCGGAAATTATTTCACTGGTCAATAAGGTAACAACTACCACTTGAATTGGTAATTATTATTGTCACTGCAAAAGGCTTGGTTACATGTGAACTCTTCTGTACTTTAGAATTTTTGGAAAAATATCAAAAGGAAAGGCATTATACCCAGAACTCATCCATATAAGAATCTGCGTCCTCATCTGAAAGGGAGTATTTTTTCTTCAGGCATTCACGGGTTTCGCTTTTTGTTTTTCCGATATCCTGAAGTGCAGAAATAAGAGCAGCTATACCTTTCCTCATTTCTTGTTTGATGCCCCTTTCCATGCCCTGTTTCATGCCTTGTTTTATGCCTTCTTTCATGCCTTCTTTCATGCCTTCTTCCAAGGCTTCTTCTCTCTGGATTCTGATATCCGTATCGTAATCATATTCTACCATTAACATATTGATCACCTCTGATGATTTTCTTTCAAGATAATCTTTTAAAATACCTTTGCTTATGCAGGTTTTTACTGCTTTCTCAAGTCCGGTCTTATCGTTTTCCTGTTCTCTGGCTATCTCTATAAACTGGCTGTAATCCCCGAGAATCCTGCAGTCTTCCAGTATCTTATGTTTCTTATCATAATTGATATTGATGACTCTGGTCTTTAGCTCCAGGGACGGTACTTCTGTCTGCTCTACAAAGGCATCCGACAGTCTCAGTATCTGTTCTAAAGGATATTCTTCCTTTCCGATGTAGAAGGTGATAAAATCCGGAGTTGGGATTTTGATCAGATTCCTTTTGTAACGGTCCTTGGCCGGAACTGCTTTCTCCATCTCCCGGCCGAAATACATCAGGTTCCTCAGGGGCATGTTGTAATTGATCGTGCTCTGGTGTTCCCCCATTATGATCCGCCGGTTATTTACCATGAACGCAATGTCGTTCTTAAAATTCTTAAAGATAACATCTTCCAGCCGGACCTTCTGAATCAGATTCGGGTCAGTATATTCGGTCCCGTACAGGGCATTGTACAGACTGAGCAGGTTGACTTTTGCATCCCTGTCTGCATAAAATAAATCCGTAAAAACACTGTCTTTGTATTTTCTGTTTTCTTTAGCCATGCGATCCTCCCATTGTATTGTATGTGATTTTATTTTTTCAGCTCCCGGTATCTTTCATACGTATCCGGTCTTATCGCATGTACTTTGTGTCAATTCTTTTTCTTTGGATGGAGGAATTCCTAAGTTCATTATATAAGCTTGGTAAAGATATTTCAATTGGATATTTGAGAGGAGATGGGATCTGAGTCGTGAGTTTATATAAGATTAAGGGATTTTTTATATGGTGTTTCTTCTTTTTCTTTTCTGTTTCTGGTGCCTGACACTTTGCCATTCCAAGCCCTTGCAGGGCGCACTGCCTGATACCACTCATTGTTGCTCCCTCCTTGGGCAAAAAAATAAGGAGAAAATCGGTGTTTAAAACGTTGTAAGGTGGATAATAGTATGCTATGATGTGACCAGGAACAATCGTGTTACAGGGTGGCTGACCTCTATTCTACATAGAATGGGGGTGGTGCTGATGAAGAACCAATTCGATTTTAATAATCTAATGCAGTTCGGACTTTTCATCTTGGCATTACTGACATTCATTTACTTGATCTGTCATTGATGTTTTAGGACATAGAAAAACCACCCTCAGAACTTTGGCGAGTTTGGGTGGCATTTCTATGTTCATTCGGTAACTGGTCAACCCCTTGTGGGCGGTTGTTCCTTTTCTATTCTCAATATAGCATATCTGACGGCATGGTGCAATAGGAAAAAACTAAGGAGTCAAGGGGACAGGTTCCCTGACTCAATTTTATGGAGTCTGGTGCCTGACACTTTGCCATTCAAAGAGCCCCCGGCATTTGCCGGGGGCTCTTCTTTTAGGAATCTTTTATTGTTTTACCCAAAATGGATTATTTCACAACTACTTTCTTGGAATTTGACCATGGGCTGAATACTTTCTTGCCATCCTCAGAAGTTCTGTTGAATGCATGAAGTCCTGCATAATATGTGCCCTTCTTAACATTCTTGAAGGTTGCTGTTACGGTATTTCCTTTGATGTTCTTCTTAACAAGCGTACCGTATTCAACTGGACGTTTCTCGCCTGCTACAGTGGCAACCTTTGTTCCGAGAACTACATCATATCCTTCTGCATTTGCTGCTTTTGTATAGGTTACTGTTACGGTAGAACCGCTTACCTTAACGCTGGTAATAACCGGCTGATCTGGTGTGATTGCAGTTACAACGAATGGATAAGCATTTGACCAGTCACTGAAGATCTTCTTGCCATCTTCGCCGCGTTTCCAAGCGTGGCAGTATGCATAATATACACCCTGCTGTGTATATGTGAAGCCTGTCTGAGTCTTCAGGATATTCTTATTTACTTTATCGTAATCTTTATTTGTGATGCAGTCACGGTCTTTGGAGATTACATAATCATATCCTGTAGCTCCATCGCAATCACCGGAAAGGATTACAGTTGCCTGATTTCCTGATACTTTTACATTGGAGATTACCGGAGCCTCAATAAACGCTGCTTCACCGCCAACAGTAACTTCTGTAGATCCAATGTAGTGCTTATTTCCTGTTGTTGCAGAAACAGTGGCAGTCTTCTTATCTTCGCTTAACTTAACATCAAAATTCTTGGAATCAACTTTGATATTGCCATTCATAGCTGTTACGACAACATTACCCTTAGCATCTAAGTCAACCTTGATATCAAGATTAGCAACATTCTTTTTGACTACATTCCAAGAACCAGTTGCTGTATTTCTATCTGGATATTCTTCTTTATTATACGCATAAACACCTTTACCAGTGACTTCCCATGTTCCTGTTGCTCCTACTGATGCAGCTCCAGCTGCAGGAGTCAATGTTACTGTATAATCTTTACCCTCTACTAATACCTTGGCTCCGTCTTTAACAACAATTACAGGTTTAACAGCAACACCTTCTGCATACTCTGCATCTGTGACTGTTACTTCTTTTTGTGTAAAATATTCCTTGGATTTAATTGTGAATTTAACTTTTCCAGCAACTTTAACATCTACAGGTGTTTCACCGGAATTATCTTTAACTGTTTCACTTCCGGTATAGTTACCTTTTGCAATGACAGCAATGCAAGAGCCATCACCTGTTACATTATTTAAGTATTTGATTTCATAATCATTATCTGTAACAGGAGTTGTTACACTTGGTGTAAATACAACCTTGGCAAATGTTTTCTCAGTTCCATCATATTCAAATTCAGGAAGTTTAGTATTGTCTAGAAGAATACCTTTTTCGTTATATACCTTAATAGAACCTTTTAATACTGCTGGGTTAATGTCAAACTCAACTGTTTTAACTGTTCCTTCAATAAAGTTTTTGTTATCTTTCTTTGGTGTCAGGATAACGGTGCCTTTTCCGGCGTTGATATTTTCACCATAAGAAATATCAAACTGAGATATAACATCAGTTCCAGACAAATTTGCTGTAATATTGGCAGATTCAGGTTTCTGCTGTTTTCCGTTATATGTATACTTGCCGCTTACAGTTGCTTCAATTTTTTCTGCACTTACAGGTACAACCTCGAAATTAGCTTTAGCTGTGATAACTTTATCATATTCGCCTTTACCACGAATAATAACAGTAGCAGTTCCTGCCTTTGCGCTATTTTCGATTGTAACTATTTCATAATCAGTTCCTTTTACAAGAGTCTTACCATCAACAACTACATCAAATTCAGGTACAATAACAGCACCAGTATAATCATAGGAATTCTTCTTTAACTGGATGTCTGAATCTTTGATAATTGTATTTGCAATACGAACCTTCTTAGTTAAAGTTTTTGAAACAAAATTGCCATTTTTCACATTAACTTTTACGGTGATATAATTATCTGCTGCATTCTTACTTGCAAAACTATACTCTACTGTATAATCTGTACCCTCTTTTAATGTAAATTCCTGATTTGCTTTATTAGAGCCTTTAACTACAAGATTAATCGCTTCCGCATAATCTGAAGCATGTTTGGCATCTTTATTAAGCAATACATATTCAGCCACTTCAGCCTTATTTGCAGTAGCTTGATTAATAGTAAACGGAATTTCGGCTTTGCTGCCTTCATAGGTTCTTTGTCCAACAATGTAAACATAACCAGTTCCAGCATTAACATTTTCTCCATACTCGATTGTATAATCTGCTGGATCTAATTCTTTATCATTTAATGTAAGCTTACCTAATTTTGAGAGATCTGGCTTAATCTGACTTCCAGTATATTCCTGATCAGGAATGTCTTTTTCGAATTTAGCACCAGAGATATCCTGAGAAAAGATAGAAAACTGTGCAGTAGTCTCGCCAGTTACGTTTTTAGTTTTTGGTTTAATAGTAAATGTATAAGTACCGAAATCTTTTACATTTGCAGGTACAACCAGCTGGATATCATTCCATAAATTTAAAGGCTTTCCTTCAGCATCGGTGAAAGTCACATCATCTCTGCCAAAGTCTGTAGCAGCGAATGCATCACCATCAGGTTTCTTTCCTTGAGATTTAACAGTTACTTTGACACCAGAAAGATCACGTGCAACAACCTTAAAAGTATCCGTTGTCTTTAACGTAGCAGTTGAATTTTCTTTGAAGTTTTTATTATCAGCCGGTACTTTAAGTTCTACAGTTGCCTGATATCCTTCCCTTACATCTTTTGCTGTAGTAGAAACTTTCTCTACTGTACTATTCAGATTATCATTGGTATATTTATCAACAACATTCACATCTGACTTCTGTAAAGTAACAGGGTCACCTGTATAGGTAAATTCCTTTGTTGCCATTGTCGCAGTGGCGAACTTCTCTACTTCTGTTTTTATAATTTCAAAGGAGTTTTCAATGATGCCTTTATAAAGATTGGTGCCTACAGGAGTAGCAGTAACTTTAACAGTACCTGCATTTATTAAATCACCTGTATAGTCAATATCAAACTTAACATCTTCAGGAGCGTCAGTAATTGTTGCATCTTTCTTTGTTTCTAAGCCAGTATAAGCTCGATTTGAAACATTAATTTTACATCCTAACTTAGAAACATCTTTTGCGCCAACTGTAACTGCTGAAGAAGTGTATGTAAAATCACCATTTTCATCATAAATATATAATGAAAAGCTCTTTCCGACATCACTAGATTTAAATTCTGGAACAGGAATTTTATTACTTGTCAAGGGACTAACATTTGTCCCTGGTACCTGAAGACCTTCCGAATCTCTCCAAAAATATTTCAGGCCACTTGTTTTAGTTACATCTTTTCCATCAACATCTTTAACTTCTACTGTAACATCTTTAGATGTAGTGCCCCACTCAACTTCTGTTGGCATATCTGTTAATTTAATTGTCCAGGCATCGCCCACTGCCTGCGCTACTGGAACATCTGCAGTTTCTTCTACAACCGGAGCAGCTTCAGATGCAAATGCGCCATCACTGCCATCACTGAACTCGCCGGCCCATACCGGAACATTGGAAGTGGCCAGCATTGCGGCAACGAGAGAAATGCTCAGCGTCTTCTTTGCCATGCCCTTCTTTGTGTTTTTAATCTTTGTCATGATAATTGTTCCCCTTTCCTTAATATAACTATTCTTTTTTGGGTAAAGATTCCTAGACATATTCTGTCTGTTATGGTAAATAATATAGCCTTTACCTTTTTTTGTCAAGTGGGATACCCAAACTTTTTACGATTTTTTTAAATTTTATATGCTGTGAATTCCTTTAATTTCCTTAATTTTCCATTTCAAAAATCAAGAAATTGTTACAAAATCGGTTCTCGGTGAAACTACATCACAAGATGCTGTATTTATGGTGCAGTTCACACCTTTTTTCACCGATTCTGAATATAATAAAATTAATTTTTCTTTACAATTACTTTGTCCAAATGCCAGATGTCATCCACATATTCCTGGATGGTTCTGTCGGATGTGAACTTGCCACAGCAAGCGGTGTTCATAAGAGCTTTCTTTGCCCAGCCTTTCTCATCTCTGTAGGCAGCTTCCACACGTTTCTGTGCATCTGCATAGGAGCGGAAATCTGCAAGAGTGAAGTACTGGTCTGCTCTGCTGCTGTTCTT
>JAXEUE010000038.1:0-3970 GCA_034115005.1 Blautia sp. | reverse complement strand
CCCCTTGCATAATATGCAAAGGGCGATGTGATCGCGGCAAAAAATGTATTCTTGTTTTTCACAGCCTTTTACTGGATTCTACTATAATGAAAAAAACATTTCTTGTCAAGACGATTTTATGAACTTTTATTCAACACTCTTGAGAGACTCCACCATATCGATTTTCTTCAGTTTCCGGTGCATAAACAGGTTAACAACCAAAGAAAATCCGATAGTAAGAAGACTGCTGTAGAGGAAACTGACTGCCTTTATGTTTCTTCCAAACATTACCGTATCTACCTCCACAGTCTGGATCACATACCTGTGAAGGAATATTCCAAATACAATGCCTACAGCAACACCGATAATGGTAAGAAGAATGTTTTCCCTGTATACATAAGCAGAAACTTCCTTGTCATAGAATCCCAGAACTTTTAAGGTGGCAAGTTCTCTCTGTCTTTCCGTAATATTGATATTGTTAAGATTATACAGAACAACAAATGCAAGCATACCTGCCGATACAATGAGAACAAGAGTGACCATACCAAGAGTAACGATCATCCTGCTGATCTGGCCTTCCAGAGTCCTGGTATAGCTGATGCTTAAAGCAGCAGAATATTTCAGGATTTCATTACCAAAGTCCTCCACCTTCTCTTTATATTTCTCTTTCATAGTAAACACGGCTTTTGTATATTGTGGTGCTTTTCCGAAAGTTTTTTCATATAAAGCCGGAGTCATATAAATATAATGTCCCATATAATTTTCCGTAACTGCTGAAATTTTCACTGTATAGTCTTTATTATCCCAGCTGATGGTAATGTCATCCCCTGCTTTCAGCCCCGTAAGCAGGGAAGTTTTCTCACTGATCACCACCCCATCATCCGTAAGCTGATATCTTTCTTTTGTCTTTCTGTCCTGAAGAGTTACATCCTTGTTAAAGTTTTCCATTTTTTCCGGAATATATACATATACATTCAAAGATGACTTTCCTTTTCTGGGAACTGCCATTTTAGTCATCTGTATATGTGTGAAGCGCTCAAGCTCCCTATTATTATTCAGATAATTCTCTAATTTATCAATATCCTCATCTTCTGCGTCTTCATCATAAATAATAGTTCCGTCATAATGCTGCAATGTTGTATACTGACGCTGTGCAATTTCCATAATTGAATCATTCAGCCCAAATCCTACCAGCATTAATCCCATACTTCCGGCAATTCCGAAAATAGTCATAAACAGACGTTTTTTATACCGGAAAAGATTCCTTAAAGTGGATTTCCATGTGAAACTCAGATGCTTCCAGAAAAAAGTCATTCGTTCAGCAAGAATCCTTTTTCCTTCTTTAGGAGCAGGAGGCCTCATAAGGGAAGCAGGTGTTTCAGCCATTACTCTGTAGCAGGAGAACACAGTTGCTCCCAGGGTGCAGACAATTGCTGCCGCAGATGCAAGAATAGCAAATTTCAATTCATAATGGATCTGCATATTCAATGCCATACTGTGATACATAATCCCGTATCCCTTAATTATGATAAATGGTATGATCTTTTCTCCTATAAGAATACCCAGGATACTTCCTCCCACTGTCGCAAGCAGCGCATATAAAAGATACTTGGATGCGATAGCATATTTTCCATATCCCAGAGCCTTCATAGTTCCGATCTGAGTTCTCTGCTCTTCCACCATTCTGGTCATAGTGGTAAGACTTACAAGTGCTGCCACAAGGAAGAAAATCACAGGGAAAACTTTTCCGATATTACGGATTCTGTCTGCATTATCCCCATAGTCCGAATATTCCGGCAGATCATTTCTGTCTCCCGTAATCCATTCGGGTTTTTCAATCCTGTCAATATCCTTCTGGGCATCCTGAATTTTCTTCTCACCATCAGATATTTCCTGTTCAGCTTCTTTCTTGCCGTCCTGATATTTCTTTTTCCCCTCTTTTAAGTCTTTCTCTGCTTTTTTTATATCTTTTGCAGCATCCTTGAGCTTCTTTTCATTCTCTTCAATTTCTTTCTCGCCATCTTTCATTTTCTGTTCATTTGCGGCGATCTCTTTTTCTGCTGATGACAGCTTAGCCTCATTTGCTGCGATTTCCGCTTCTCCCTGAACAAGCGTCTGTTCTTTTTCATCAATTTCAGCCTGACCTGCAACAAGTTTCTCTCTGACAGCATCAATCTGAGCCTGTGAATCAGATATTTTCTGCTCCGTCTCCTTTATTTCTTTCCGGGCAGGCTCCAGTTCCTGATCTTTTGCCTCCAAAGCCGCCCAGCCCTGATCGATTTTCTCCTGTGCTGCTGGAAATTCTGCTTCTTTCTTTTCCAGAAGTGCAATCTGGTCATCTAAATGAGCATAACCGGACTCTATCTGATCCAGAGCGTTTTCCAATTCACTTCTGGCAGACTTAATCTGAGACGCAGATGCATTAATCTGTTCTGTCTGTGCAGCCACCTGAGCCGAAAACTGTTCCACCTGAGTCTTCATTGCCTCCAGCTCTTCGTCAGAATGGTCTCCGGAAGCTATAGCCTGGTCATATTGGGCCTGAAGTGCTGTAAGCTGATTGTTTGCTTCCTCTAAGGAAGCCTGACCCTGGGCAAGCTGTGCTTCCTGCTGTTTTACCTGTTCCAGCCCCTGCTCGCATTCCTGTTTTCTGGTATCCAGTTCCTGTCTGGATGCAGATATCTGCTGTTTTCCAGATTCAATCTGAACCTTGCCTGTATCCAGCTCTTCCTGTTTCTGTTTCAGGTTGGATCTGGCTTCTTCAATTTTTTTCTCCCCTTCACTTAAACGGGTTTTACCTTCTTCCAGTTGTTTCTTACCTTCATCAAGCTTGTTCTGATTTTCATTCAGTTGTGCCCATCCGTCTTCTATCTGGCTTTTTGCCTCATCAAACTGAGCACGGCCGGAAGATATCCGATCTTTTGCCTGTGCAAGCTGTTCTTTTCCTTCTTCTAGCTGGCTCCTGGCATCAGCGATCTGTTTTTTCCCATCCTGAAGTTCCTTCCTGGCATCTGATAGCTGCTTTTTCCCATCCTGGTATTCTTTTCTGCCATCCTCCAGTTTCTTCTCGCCGTCCTCCAGTTCTTTCCTTGCATCAGAAAGCTCCCGGGCAGATTTCTCCTTTCCTTCTTCCAGCTGCTCTCTGGCATCTGAAAGCTTATCCTGTGCTTCCTTAACTACCTCATCATATCGTATCTGACAGCGCTGATCCTCACTTCCTTCCACCCGGTTTTTAATCTTGTCAATCAGATTTTCATAGGCATCTGTATAGCTTGTCAGACCATCTGCTCCATAAACCCGTACATATATCTGCGTATACACATCAGAATCGAAGTCTTCCGGGAGCACATAAGCAAATCCGTTTAATTCACCGGAACCAAGAGTCGTATTCCCACGGTTAAAGGATATGTAAAGAGGACTGTAACCTATTCCCGTAACTGTATAAGAACTGATCTTAAGAAGAGTATTGTCACCTTCTTCGTAAAGTTTTATCTGATCTCCAATCTTATATCCATTAGAATCTGCAAAAGCATTGTCAAGATAGATCTCCCCGCTTTTCCGGGGTATTCTTCCTTCTGTAGGCGTTAAATCATTAACTGTAGTATTCAAAGATTCCACATGAAGTGTCTTCTGGGTCTGATCTTCCCCACATACAACATCAGTGGAATAGGCTCCTTCTGCATCTGATATTCCATCTATGGATTTCACAGCTTTAACATCATCCTCAGTAAGACCAAGTGTTCCCATGATTCTGATATCCATCAACCGTGTTTTATCATAATAACTGTCTCCTGAATATCTCATATCCGGAGAGGAAGTCTGGATTCCGGCAAAAAAAGCCACACCCAATGCAACAATAAGAAAAATGGAGATAAATCTGGCCTTACTCTTTCTGATTTCCATCAGGAAATCTTTATGCAGTGCTTTCAATCTTCTTCACCTACCATTCTATTTCCTCTACCGGTGCAGGATGCTCGTTCTTTGACATTTTGGA
>JAXEUE010000037.1:0-11082 GCA_034115005.1 Blautia sp. | reverse complement strand
CTTCAGTATGAAGTTGGTACTATGATCGAGATTCCAAGAGCTGCTCTTACAGCTGATGAGATTGCAAAAGAGGCAGACTTCTTCTGCTTTGGTACCAATGACCTTACTCAGATGACCTATGGCTTCTCACGTGATGATGCAGGTAAATTCCTGAATGCATACTATGATGCTAAGATCTTTGAGAACGATCCATTTGCAAAACTGGATCAGGTTGGTGTAGGCAAGCTTATGAAGATGGCAATCGAACTTGGCAAACCTGTTAACCCGAACCTTCATGTAGGTATCTGCGGTGAGCATGGTGGAGATCCGTCTTCTGTAGAATTCTGCCATAAGATTGGTCTGAATTATGTATCCTGTTCACCGTACCGTGTTCCGATCGCTCGTCTTGCAGCAGCACAGGCAGCTATCGCCGAAAAAAATAACTAATCATACGGGATTGGAAATGACTCTGAGATTGGAAACAGTCTTGGAGTCATTTTTTTCATAAAAAGAAGATTCCAAAGCTCTTGAAATCTTTGATACTGTTACACACAAAATGGGGAAGGAAACTATGAAAGATGCATTTTTCGAATTGTAACAATAATAAATGAACTGGAAAAATAAACCAGATATTAACCCCTTGACAGTGCAGAGAAAAAAATTTATATTATTTTAAACAGGCATTGATCTTTCATAAATTTAATTTTATGAAGATTGATGTCTGTATTTTTTTGCATAGAGAAAGGAGAGAAGAAAGAATATGAAGGACAAAATTTTTGGAGTTTTACAGCGTGTGGGAAGATCATTTATGCTTCCCATAGCTATTCTTCCGGTAGCAGGGCTTTTACTTGGAATCGGTAGCTCCTTTACAAATGAGACAACCATCGAAGCTTACGGACTTCAGAGAATACTTGGCAGTGGAACTGTTTTAAATGCTCTGCTGACTATTATGAATGAAGTTGGAAGTGCGGTCTTTAATAATCTGCCGTTGATTTTTGCAGTGGGTGTTGCCATTGGCATGGCCAGAAAGGAAAAAGAAGTAGCAGCCCTGTCTGCATTGATCGCATATTTTGTAATGAATGTAGCTGTCAGTGCTTTGCTTTTGATAAATGGGAAAATTACAGCTGATGGTCATGTAGCCCAGGAAGTCCTGGAGGGAACTGTAACATCTGTATGTGGAATTCCATCTTTGCAGATGGGTGTGTTTGGTGGCATCATTGTTGGCCTTGGCGTTGCTGCTCTCCATAACAGGTATTACAAAATTGTTCTGCCGGATGCATTGTCTTTCTTTGGAGGCTCCCGGTTTGTTCCAATCATATCTACAGTGGTATACATGTTTGTAGGTATTCTTATGTATTTTGTCTGGCCTTTTGTCCAGAATGGAATTTATGCGCTGGGAGGTCTGGTAACAGGCAGTGGCTATCTGGGAACGTTAATTTTTGGAATCATAAAACGTGCTCTGATTCCTTTTGGCCTTCATCATGTATTTTATATGCCATTCTGGCATACAGCAGTGGGAGGCACCATGAAAGTTGCAGGACAGATGGTGCAGGGTGGACAGAATATTTTCTTTGCACAGCTGGCAGATGCAGGCAATATTGCACATTTCAGTGCCGATGCCACCAGATATTTTTCCGGAGAATTCATTTTTATGATTTTTGGACTCCCGGGTGCGGCTTTGGCTATGTATAAATGTGCAAAACCTGAAAAGAAAAAGGCGGCAGGCGGACTTCTTCTTTCTGCTGCATTAACCTGCATTCTTACCGGAATAACGGAACCTATTGAGTTTTCCTTCCTTTTTGTTGCTCCGGCGCTTTTTGCAGTGCAGGTAATACTGTCGGGCACTGCCTATATGATTGCTCATATGTTAAATATTGCAGTGGGACTTACATTTTCCGGCGGACTGCTTGATCTTTTTCTATTTGGAATCCTGCAGGGAGATACAAAAACAAGCTGGCTGAGGATCATTCCGGTGGGAATTATTTATTTTATTCTTTATTATGTGATTTTTTCTTTTATGATTCAAAAATTTGACTTTAAGACACCGGGACGAGAAGATGATGATGTACAGACAAAACTTTATACAAAAGCAGATGTTAATGCAAAAAGAGGGCAGGAACGTGAGAAAGAAAACAAAGAGGAAAGCACAGATGTTATAAGTGAAGGAATTCTGACAGGACTTGGGGGAAAAGAAAATATAATTGATGTAGATTGCTGTGCAACAAGGCTTCGTGTAACAGTTTCAGATTCTTCCTTTGTAAATGATAAAATTCTTAAGCAGACCGGTGCAAAGGGAATTGTAAAAAAAGGGCAGGGAGTTCAGATTATTTACGGACCTCATGTAACTGTTATAAAAGCGAAACTGGAAGAATATATGGAAACTGTTCGGGATGAAGCTGTTCAGAATGAAACAGAAATTATCTATAGCCCGTGTACTGGTATTGCTGAAGATATAAGCCAGGCGCCTGATGAAGGCTTTGCGGGAAAAATGATGGGTGATGGAGCAGTTGTAACCCCTGCCAAGCCGGAAGTTTACGCTCCTGAAGATGGCCAGATCGAATTTGTGTTTGACACAAAGCATGCGATCGGTTTCAGGACAAAAGGAGGGAATTCTCTTCTTATTCATATCGGCATCGATACTGTAAAACTGGAAGGAAAAGGTTTCCAGGTATTTGTATCTGACGGGCAGAAAGTAAACAAAGGGGATCTTATTATGAAACTTGATCTGTCATATTTACGTGAAAATGCACCTTCCCTGTGTTCTCCGGTGATCTGTACAGAACTGGAGGAAAATCAGAAGATTCATCTTCTGACAAATGGACAGGTTAAGTCAGGAGATCCTCTCTTTGAAATAAGAACAAGGGATTAGATGTCAGATAAAAACAAAACAGGTTTCCTGTATTAAGAAACCTGTTTTGCTAAACCTGATAATTTCACAGACTTCATACGTCTGAAACAGTATCTTTATCAGGCCGGTGATGAAACCAGACCGTCCTTCATCCTGTATTGGTAAAATTCACATTTCAGCTTCGAAACTTCCTCTGTCAGACAGTTTACCTTGATCTGATATGCAAACTGAGTGTCTGTTATTTTTAAATTTTCGTCCAGCTTTTTAACAAGGCTGACATGGTTCTCTGAAAGTATGGAAAGATTTTTATCTGTTACGTTTTCCAGATGTAGATTTATATTCTGAATTTCTCCTTTTATGTGAGAGATATCGTCTTTCATATTGCAGATATCGTTTTTCACACTGCAGATATCATCTTTCATATTGCAGATATCGTCTTTCACACTGCAGATATCATCTTTCATATTGCAGATATCGTCTTTCACACTGCAGATATCATCTTTCATATTGCAGATATCAATCTTCATATCGGAGAAATTATTCATCATTTGTGATTGGGTGTGTAAAAGTTGTTCAAGCATTTCCCGTTCAGTCATTTATCCACGCTCCTTCATAAAAAAGGTGCTTTTTCATGCTCAGAGTATGAAGCCTGTGAAATGATCAGGTTTACATTACGTTTCCGGGTAAATGAGAACAATTTGTTCTGTAAGTATATGATACAAAATAAGACGGTAAATGTCAACCTGAAATCGAAAAAATTATTTACACTTCCGGATATTACGGATACAGAAAAAAGAAAATGCCATATCTGTAATTACACACAGATATGGCATTCTATCAGGAAAATTATAATGTACTCAGGTCAATCTTGTAATCAACACTGCCCTGTCCGTCAACTGTATAATATGCAGCTTTTCGAACTGTATTGATATATATGCCGATTTCTTTTCCTTCAATTTTCTTTTCTTCAACAGCTTTTTTTACAGCCTCTTCAATAGCAGGTAATGATACGGAAAGCCCATCCAATTCAATTGTTGTGTTGAATGTTTTTTTAGTTGCTGCAGTTTTTGCTGTATGTTTAACAACTTTTTTTACAGGTTCTTTAACCTCCTCAGCAACGGTTGCTGTAACTTTCTCAGCAGTCTGTTTTGCTGTAGCAGCAGTTTTTGATGAATTTCTTTTTTTTCGTTCCATAATAAATCTCCTCTTTTCTATTGAATGGTTCAACAGTTTCACTGTTAACGTATCACAAATTATATGAAATGTCAAATAAATATCAATATTATGATGCCAGGGTGAAAAGGATAAATTGCGTTGAAGTTATACCTGTGCCTGTGTTATAATTATAAAGAAAAATATGTCTGATTTGGAGAGGACTTATGGAATTAAACCAGATTTATGTGAAAAGCGGAACTGATTTTAAAGAAATGACCATCGATCTTCTGAAGCAGTGCAATCTGGCAGGACTGATCCTGGACAGGGAAAAACAGATAGGAATTAAACCCAATCTTGTGTCTCCTTCTGATGCTTCTCTGGGAGGGACAACTCATCCTCAGATCGTTGAGGGGATTATTGAATATCTTCAGGAAAGAGGCTTTCAGAAAATAGTAATGCTGGAAGGCTCATGGGTAGGCGATAAGACTTCTGAAGCCTGCAGGGTTTGCGGTTATGACAGAGTTTCAGATAAATATAAAGTTCCTTTTTGGGACACCAAGATGGATTCCTGTTTTTCAAAAGACTGTGCCGGACTTAAGCTTAATATCTGCGAATGTGTGAAAAAAATTGATTTTCTTATCAATGTTCCGGTTTTGAAAGGACATTGTCAGACTAAAATAACATGTGCCCTGAAAAATATGAAAGGCCTTTTGCCTGATAAAGAAAAACGCAGGTTTCATGCTATGGGGCTTCATAAACCTATAGCCCATCTTAACGCCGGGGTTCATCAGGATTTTATTCTGGTGGATAATATATGCGGTGATCTTGATTTTGAAGATGGAGGAAATCCTGTAGTAATGAACAGAATCATAGCAGGAAGGGACCCTGTTCTTATAGATTCACTTGTATGTGATATGCTGCATTACCAGATTCATGAAGTGCCATATATTGTTTTTGCAGAGAAACTGGGAGTGGGGAGTTCGGATCTTTCCCGTGCAGAGATAATATATTGTGATGAACAATCTGGCAGGACGATGCCCAGATCCAGAAAGGTAGTGGAGCTTCAGGATGCAGTGGATGAAGTGGAATCCTGCAGTGCCTGTTATGGATACCTGATTCCTGCACTGGAATTGCTAAAAAAAGATGGACTACTGGAAAAACTGGATACCCGGATCTGTATCGGACAGGGATTTCGTGAAAAAACAGGCAGACTAGGTGTGGGAGCCTGTACCTGTCAGTTTCAGTATTATGTAAAAGGATGTCCGCCTACTGAAAACCAGATTTATGATTACTTAAAAGAGTACATTATAAATAATTCAGGAAAACAACATAAAAATTGATTCGGAAGAAAATAAAAAACAAAAGAAGAAAGGAATACATAATGCTGAAAATAAAAAGCTATGTAAAGGCAAACAGCCTGGCAGAAGCATATGAGCTGAATCAGAAAAAAACATCCTGTATTCTTGGTGGAATGGCCTGGCTGAAAATGGGAAACCGTCCTGTGACCACGGCAATTGATCTATCAGGATTGGGGCTTGATACCATTATGGAAAACGATGATGAATTTATAATAGGATGTATGACACCTTTGCATGATCTTGAAGTCAGTGATGCTCTGAATCTATATACTCATGGAGCTATGAAGGAAAGTCTTCGCCATATTGTGGGAGTTCAGTTCAGAAACTGCGCTACCATAGGAGGAAGCATATACGGAAGATTCGGCTTTTCAGATGTGCTGACTATGTTTCTTGGAATGGATACCTGGGTGGAACTTTATAATGCAGGGAAAATTCCTTTGACAGAATTTGTGAATATGAAGAAAGACAGAGATATTCTTGTAAATATTATTATCAGGAAAACTCCGCTTCTTATCTGTTATATGAGTCAGAGAAATTCCAGTACGGATTTTCCGGTGCTTACCTGTACAGCTTCTCTTACAGGGGAGGAGGTAAGGACCGTTATAGGGGCAAGACCGGGCAGAGCAGTGGTCGTGGAGGATAAAGAGCATATTCTGAGAAATTTCAGAAAAATGACCATGGCACAGAAAAAAACAGCCATAGAAAAGTATGCGAAATATACAGCCAAAAATGTGGTTACCGGCAGTAATATGCGTGCATCAAAAGAATACAGAACTCTTCTTACAGAAATTCTTACCAGAAGAGCCTGGGATACAATAGGAGGAATGAAGGATGAATATTAGTTTCTGGCTTAATGGAGAGTATCGTCATGATGAAGTAAATCCGGATACACTCCTTCTTGATTTTCTCCGGGAGAAGGGATGCAGCAGTGTTAAAAGAGGCTGTGAAACTTCAAACTGTGGCCTCTGTACGGTATTAATGGATGGCAGGCCGGTATTGTCATGCTGCATGCTTGCTGTACGGGCAGAAGGCAGAAAAATTGTGACTCTTGAGGGAATGCAGCGTGAGGCTCAGGAATTTGGAAGTTTTCTTGCCAATGAAGGAGCTGAACAGTGTGGTTTCTGCAATCCAGGATTTATTATGAATGTATTCGCTATGTTAAAAGAGTTAAAGAATCCAACAGAAGAACAGATTAAAGAATATCTTGCAGGAAATCTGTGTCGTTGTTCCGGATTTGTTTCTCAGACCAGAAGTATTCTTAAATTCCTGAGATATAAGAAAGCACAGGAAGGGGAGGCATAAGATGAAATATGTAAATCAGCCTGTAAAAAAGACAGACGCCATGTCACTTGTAACCGGAAAACCGGTATATACAGATGATCTGGCACCTAAAGACTGTCTGATCGTCAAAATACTGAGAAGTCCTTATGCCAATGCCTGGGTAGAGGAGATTAAAACCGGAAATGCATTGAAAGTCAATGGTATTGCCTGTATTCTTACTTATAAGGATGTGCCGGATAAACGTTTTACCCTGGCAGGACAGACTGCACCGGAAATGAGCCCTGATGACAGACTGATCCTGGATCGACATTTGCGCTTTGTGGGGGATGCAGTGGCTATTGTAGCCGGGGAGACACAAGCAGCCGTTGATAAGGCTTTGAAACGGATCCGTGTGGAATACAGAGTGGAAACACCTGTACTGGATATGCATAAAGCCAAAGATAACCCTATTCTTGTTCATCCGGAGGATGACTGGAATCTTAAGATCCCTCTTGGCGGTGACAATAAACGTAATCTTTGTGCTTCAGCGGTGGAAGAAGAGGGAAATGTAGATGAAGTGTTTGCCAGGTGTGCATATACAGTAGAACATACTTACCGTACCAAAGCCAATCAGCAGGCTATGATGGAAACTTTCCGGGCAGCCTGTTATCTGGATCATTTTGGCAGACTGAATATTCTTTCTTCCACCCAGATTCCATTTCATGTCAGAAGGATCGTTGGACGTGCGCTTGATATCCCGGCCTCTAAGGTTCGGGTGATCAAACCGAGAATCGGAGGAGGCTTTGGTGCAAAGCAGACAGCAGTATGTGAGATTTATCCTGCCATTGTAACCTGGGTAACCGGACGGCCATCCAAAATAGTCTATTCCAGATATGAATCTATGATATGTTCTTCACCTCGCCATGAGATGGAAATTACAGTCCGTGTAGGTGCAGATGAAAACGGAATTGTAAAAGCTCTGGATGTATATACTCTTTCCAATACCGGAGCATATGGAGAACACAGTTCCACTACCGTGGGATTAAGCGGCCATAAATCTATTGCACTGTACAGACATACAGAGGCATACCGTTTTGCTTTTGATGTAGTGTATACAAATGTTCAGGCTGCAGGGGCATACAGAGGATATGGTGCAACTCAGGGAATTTATGCAGTGGAATCTGCAGTAAATGAGCTTGCCCATAAAATGGGTATGGATCCGGTGAAAATCAGGGAATTGAATATGCCTGTTGAGGGCGGCCCTCTCCCTGCATATCATGATGTTCCTTATGCAACAAGCTGTTCCATGGACCGGTGTATGGCAAGAGCAAAGAAAATGATGGACTGGGATATGAAATATCCCTGCCGCGATATGGGAAATGGCAAGGTGCGCGGTGTTGGAGTTGCTATGGCTATGCAGGGCTCTTCCATTGCAGGTGTGGATGTTGGAGGCGCTGACCTTAAGCTTAATGAGGATGGCTCCTATACTTTGGGACTTGGATGTACAGATATGGGAACCGGATGCGATACTATTATGGCCCAGATTGCAGCAGAGTGCCTGGAGACTTCTATGGATCGTATCGTGGTTTTTGGTGTAGATACAGATATTTCTCCCTATGACTCTGGTTCTTATGCTTCTGCCACCACCTATACAACGGGAATGGCTGTTATGAAAGCATGTGAAGAACTGAGAGAAAAAATCTGCAGATATGGTGCCAGAATGCTGGGGGAAGATCCTGAGAATGTGGAATTTAATGGTCAGTGTGTGTCCTGTGGTGATAAAAGCATATCCATTGAAGAAATCGCTTTGAATTCAACTTTCGGAAACAACAGTGAACTGCAGGTGACACGTCTTCATTCTTCTCCTGTTTCTCCGCCGCCATTTATGGTTGGTATGGCTGAAGTAGAAGTGGATAAAGAAACCGGTGAGGCGAAAGTTCTTGATTATGTGGCTGTTGTGGACTGTGGAACACCGATCAATCCCAACCTTGCACGGGTACAGACAGAGGGTGGCATTGTACAGGGAATCGGCATGGCACTCTATGAAGATGTACAGTACAGTGACAAAGGAAAAATAAAAAATAATTCTTTTATGCAGTACAAGATTCCGACAAGACAGGATATAGGGGATATCCGTGTTGAATTTGAGAGCAGTTATGAAAACAGTGGCCCTTTTGGCGCTAAATCCATTGGGGAACTTGTAATTGATACTCCCTGTCCTGCAATTGCAGAAGCAATTTATAATGCATCAGGAGTCAGACTCAGGGCACTTCCTATGACACCGGAAAAGATTGCAATGGGTATTCTGGAAAATAAAAAGGAGAATGAAGAAAAAATTGATTGAGTTGGTCAAAACAGGGTTAAGTTTTTTATTACAGCTTTCTGCTTTTTTCCTCATTGGCGACTGTTTAATGAAAATAATGAAAATGAAACAAGATATCTCCATGGCTGTTATAGTAGGGTATCTTGCCTATTTTTCAATATTTGAAATTATTGCAGTTCCCATGATTTTATTGCGTGTTCCCCTAAAAATATTTTCTCTGGCTTGGGGAGTATTTTTGATATTTTTCATTTTTATTATGCTCTTCAGACTGAGAAAACAGCAAAAAGGGATACATCTTAATTTTCAGAATTTTATGAGGGAGCATTCATGGCTGATTTTGTTGAATGCTGCTGTGATTCTTGTTCAGTGTGTTATTGTAGTTTTATATCAGGACATGTCTGCAGACTCTGCTTACTATGTAGGAACAGTTTCAACTTCTGTATACACGGGAACTATGTTCCGGTACAATCCTTATACTGGAAATCCGCTCAGACATTTCCAGGCCAGGTATGTTTTTTCTGCATATCCTATGCATAATGCAGTCTGGTGCTGGCTATTGGGCGTACATCCTATAATACAGTCTAAAGTAATTATGTCTGTAATTAATATCGTAGTTTCCAATCTGGTATTTTATCAGATTGGAAAGAGACTGTTTAATCAGGACAGGAAAAAGGCTGATCTTATGGTCGCAACTGTATGTCTTTTACAGCTTTTTACTAATACAATATATACACCAGGAAGATTCCTTTTTACCCGCTCGTATGAGGGAAAGGCAATTCTTGCCAATATAGCGGTTCCTGTTGTTATATACTGTTGCCTATGGCTTTGGCAGAAAGAAGAAAAAAATCTGTGGATAGTGATTTTCCTTGCATCTGTCAGTGGAATCTGCTTTTCAGGGTCTGCTTTTATTTTGATTGCAGGAATTGCCGCAGGTGTTATTCCTGTTATCTGTAAGCGAAAAAAACTTTCAAAAATGGTTCCAATGTGCATTTGTATACTTCCGGAAATTTTTTATCTGGTATTGTATTACAGCGCAAAGATGGGATGGTTAGTGCTGAAAGCATATTAAGGAGGGAATAATGTCTGGAATAACTATTCAGAAACTTGGGACAAATTTTGTAAGTGCCTGTGCAAGAGAATATTGGGGAGATTGCCTGTTTCTGCTGATTTTTACTGTAGTACTGTTGGGAGGAATATTCATATGCAGGAAACAGGAATCCAGTTTTTTTCTTTGGTATACAGTCTTTTTATGCCTTACAGTATATAATCCTGTTTTGGTCAAATATGTGATTCCCAGAATTGGTTTTGAACACGAATATTATCGGTTTTTCTGGCTTCTTCCTGTGATTCCGGGTATTGCCTATTATATTATCAGGCTGATTTTTTCACAAAAGAAAAAATGGGGAAAGGTAATTATTGCAGTGTTGTCGGCCTGTATTATAATTTTTGCCGGAGCTCCTATGGATGGGATTGTAAAGAATTTTTCCCTGACGGAAAATATATATAAAGTACCCGATGATCTAAGAGCTGTCTGCTCAGTAATTCATCAGCATAGCAATAAAAAGAATCCCCGGGTAGTATTTGATCAGGAAATGAACTTTGTGGTCAGACAGTACGATCCATCTATTTTTCTTTCACTTAACAGAGACGCAATTTTATATAGGGCAGGCTCTGAAGTAGTAAGTGTTAAGCCTGAAAGCTCCGGTTATAAAGCTCAGAAAGTGATTATGGATGCACTGTTTTATAACTTGGATGTGAACAGGAATCTTTTTTTGAAGGCGCTTAATGATACAAAAACAGATTATCTTGTGCTTTCTCTTGAAAATCCAAAACATGAATTTCTGAAAGAGTGTGGGTGTATTCCTGTGGCTCAGACAGAGAAAAGTATAGTTTATTTTTTGGAACATCAATAATGTTGAATCAGAATTTTATAAGATAAAGAATCTGAATTATTTGATTTAAAGAAGAAAATACAAAAACTTTACAAACAAAATATTTCGTGGTATAATATGTTTTGCTTCTAAGATATCAATGAGCCTGCACCTGTAGCTCAGTGGATAGAGCAGTGGTTTCCGGTACCATGTGCGGGGGTTCGATTCCCTTCAGGTGTACTGCCTGGGACGATGATAAGTTCCGGTGCGTTGTATCATAAGGAGGAC
>JAXEUE010000036.1:0-6040 GCA_034115005.1 Blautia sp. | reverse complement strand
AGCTTCTACACCAAGCTTCTCAACTTTGATTACGTCGCCTTCAGCAACCTTGTACTGTTTACCACCTGTTGCAATAATTGCGTACATCTGTGGCACCTCCTATATTCTTTACTCGCCAAATATGGTGGCCGGATGGCACTTTAACCTCTTTGTGCGGCATACTATGTTATAATATCAGACATAAAACGATTCGTCAATATTATTTTGTCAAATAAATTATTTTTTTAATCTACAGGTACAATTTCAATTCAGAGACTCTTATTAAGTTCACGATTCATCTGTCTGATATCGAGAATCTCCTCATATAAAGGCCTTCGAACTTTTTTTCGTGTCATTTCCAATATATGAAGCGGGGTAATGTCAATCGCTTTGCTTTTTACAGGATCTTTTTTCAGGTATTTCTGTAAAACATGAAATAATTCGTCCTGGTGATCAGGATTTTCCATATTTATGAAATCGATCAGGATAATTCCAGACAGATTTCTTAAACGGAGCTGTCTGGCAATCTCCTTTGCTGCTTCAAGATTTATTTTACGGTATGTTTCCTGCATTTTTTTCTTTCCTGTAAATTTTCCACTGTTTACATCTATGGATACAAATGCTTCTGTCTGTTGAATAACCAGGAATCCACCGCTGTTCAGCCATATTTTTTCTTTCTGAACTTCTTCAAGAGCTGTTTCCAGACGATACAGCTTATAAAGTGGAAGAAGCTTATCCTGATAGAATCTAAGTTTGGAAACTTCTTCCGGGCTGTTCAGGGTAAGCCATTCCTCTGCATCTGATAAAATACCGGGGACATCTGTAACGATTTCGTCCAGGCTTCTGCTGTTGGCATCCCGAATGGCAGAAATATATTGGGAATCTGTTTCATAAACACAGGAAAAACATGTTCTGTGTCTTCCATCTACGGCAGTTTTCTTAAATTGTTCCTTAAGGTATTCATACTCCTTAAAAAATTCTTCCTTTGAAGCATCAGCCGCATTAGTGCGGACGATGATCCCGAATTCATTATCCCAAAAATTGATTTCATCTGACAGCCATTTAGAAAGACGGCTTTTATCTTCCGTATTCAGTTTGGAAGAAAATCCGATTTTCTTATTTCCGGTAGTTAATACAAGGTATTTCCCGGTAAAATTCAGATTCGTGGACAGAGAAGGAAGTTTCCCTTTCATTGCATCACGGCTTACCTGAACCAGAATTTCATCTCCCGGCCGCAGGGGCTGTCCTTTTTTTCTGTCCGAAGTAAAAATTGCATTCTCCGCTTCTTTCAGCTGAAGATAGCATCTTTTTTCGGGAGAGATTTTCACAAATGCTGCACCGATATTCTCCGAAATTGATTCTACCTGACCTGTGTATATGTTGCCAAGGATAGTTTTGCAGCCACATGGCATCATACGAAGCTCCATGATTTTTCCATCTTCTTCATATGCGCATACCTGGCAGGGAATATGGAGTATATCCATTTCTGTTATAATAAGTCTATTCAATTTCTTCACCTAATGACTCTAAAGTAACGAATTTATGCTGGTCTTCTGTGCCGTTATCCGCATAAATTTCCAGCCTTTTTACTTTGTAGGAAAACTCTGGAAGTTTCACTCCCAGCCATGAAAAAAATGTATCCAATACAAGTTCCGGCTTTGTATAATTGGAGCTGGCCGAAGCAAGCATCATAAATATTTTGTCATCCCTGGCTTCCATTTTATAAATATATGGACGGATATTGATTTCTTTTTCACTGCGCTTGGTTTTCTTTAAAACAGATATTTCCTTTAAGGACAGGAAGTTACTGATCTGATCTTTCCATGAGATTGCCGGCTCTTTTCCCTGGTAAAATTCAACAAGATAGTCTGCTGCGGCAACGAGAGACATTGCCTTTCCTGCTTTTCCATCTTCAACCTGACGAGTGCTGATCACAGTAAAACCTTCTGTCATTGTTTGATTTAATCTTTGTGTTATTTCGTTAGTTGGAATGTTTTCTGAAAGCTCCAGATCAAAATATTCTCCGGTGCTTTCTGTACCCACTCCCAGAGGAACGGCAAATGACATGATCATATGAGGACTGTATCCCCCTGAAAATGCAGCAGGAAGATCTGCCCGGCGTATTGCCTTCTGAAAATAGCGCATCGTATCCAGGTGCCCAACGAATTTAACAGGTCCTTCTTTGCTGAATTTAATTCTTACTTTCATAACATACACCTCCGCCATAACGCATAGCACCGCACCCCGAACATTTCTGACGGCAGTTTTGTGTTACTGTTTCCTTGTGTGCCTGTTCCCACTCGTGAATCAGAAATTGTTTTGTCACTCCGGTATCAATAAAGTCCCATGGAAGTATTTCATCCAGAGGACGTTCTCTTAATGTGTAAAAATCAATGTCTATTCCTGTTTCCTGGAAGGCTTCTTTCCATTTATCATACTGGAAATGTTCTGACCAGGCATCAAACATTGCACCTTTTTCATAGGCCTTTAAGATCACCTGGGAGCATCTTCTGTCACCTCTTGCAAGAAATCCTTCAAGAATCGTTACATCTGGTTCATGCCAGTTATAGCGGATACTTCTCTGATTTTCCTGATTGCGGATTTCATTTTTGACGATCTTGGCTTTTTCAATAAAATCCTCTTCCGTGTACATTCCTGCCCATTGAAATGGTGTGAATGGTTTAGGCACAAAGAATGATGTACTTACATGGATCTGGACTTTTCCATTTCTTTTTTCCTTCGGAACTTCATCATAATATGTTTCTGCGATTTTCTGAGCAAGATGAGCAATTCCCTTTATATCCTCTTCTGTTTCCGTGGGAAGACCCAGCATAAAATAAAGCTTGACCTGGTTCCAGCCCCCTCTGAAAGCCTCTCCTGCACCGTGCAGAATATCTTCTTCAGTCAGGCCTTTATTTATCACGTTTCTCAGTCTTTGTGTTCCAGCCTCTGGTGCGAATGTAAGACTGCTTTTTTTCACATCCTGAACTTTACTCATTACATCCAGGGCAAAGGAATCTATTCTCAGAGAAGGAAGGGAGATATTAATTGATTTTCCCCTGAATTCCTCAATTAAAAAGGTAACCAGCTCTTTCAGGTCAGAATAATCACTGGAACTGAGAGAACTGAGGGATATTTCCTCATGTCCTGTATTCTTAAGCATTTCTCTGGCGCTGTTTTTAAGATCCTCCACATTTCGTTCTCTGGCAGGGCGATAGATCATTCCAGCCTGGCAGAAACGGCAGCCACGGATACAACCTCTCTGAATCTCAAGGGTAACCCTGTCCTGTGTAGCCTTGATAAAAGGAACTACGGGAGCCTTAATGGTACGGTATTCTTTCGTAATGTCTTTAAGAAGCTGTTTGGAAACTTTCTTAGGAACACCATCTCTTACGGGAGTGAAGGAGCTGATCGTCTGATCATTGTTATAAGTGACATTATAAAGCGAAGGAACATATATGCCTGGGATCTGAGAAGCCGCATAAAGGAAATCCTGCCTTGAACCTCCGACTTCTTTATTGGCTTTATAAGCATCAAACACTGCGTCGTATACGGTTTCACCTTCTCCGATATAAAACAGATCAAAGAAGTCAGCAACAGGTTCTGGATTATAAGCGCAGGCTCCGCCTCCAATCACAATGGGTTCTTCTTCTGTTCTATCCTTTGCCAGCATATGAATACCGCTTAAGTCCAGAACCTGAAGAATATTGGTATAACACATTTCATATCCAAGCGTTATGCCAAGGAAATCAAATTCTCTGACAGGGTCCTGAGATTCCAGCGCAAATAAAGGGAGTTTTTTCTCCCTCATAATCTGATCAAGATCTGTCCAGGGAGAGAATACTCTCTCGCACCATACATCATCCCGTTCATTGAACATATTGTACAGAATCATCATACCCAGATTGCTCATTCCAATCTCATATACATCAGGAAAACACATGGCAAAACGGATGTCTACTTTTTCTCTATCTTTCATGACTGAATTAACTTCTCCGCCGATGTACCGGGCAGCCTTATCTACCTGGAGAAGTATCTCATCATTTAAAGCTAATCTCCTCATTTTTTACCTCATTTCTAAAAATAGTACACCTTATTATACACGATTTGTAATAGAATGAAAAGCCGGGAAAATAATTTGAACAAAACTAAAAAAAGAGGTATTATTATTAACATATTATAAACAATATCCGAAAAATAAATGAAAAGAAAGTGAAGAATTATGATTATCATAGCTGTTGTGGATGACAATAACGGAATTGCATTTAATAACCGCAGGCAAAGCCAGGATCGTCTGTTACGGGAACATATTCTGTCTATGACCGAAAACAAACCTTTATGGATGAATCATTACTCAGAAAAGCAGTTTGTGGATATAGAAGGTAAAAATCAAATCATAGTTGACGACCTTTTTTTACAGAAGGCAGCTTCTGGAGAATACTGCTTTATAGAGAATACAGCTGTTTCCCTTTATAAGAACAGGATTGAGAAAATAATCCTGTTTAAATGGAACAGAAAATATCCTGCAGATATGTATTTTGATGTGGATCTTACTTCACCGGAGTGGAAGCTGCAGTATACAGATGAAATAAAGGGTTTTTCCCACGAA
This sequence comes from Blautia sp., assembly GCA_034115005.1. Taxonomy (GTDB): domain Bacteria; phylum Bacillota; class Clostridia; order Lachnospirales; family Lachnospiraceae; genus Blautia_A. Next base: position 1,452 of record JAXEUE010000036.1, on the reverse strand, counting down.
AAAATTACAGAGGAGATTTACAGCCATGAATAAATTGAAAAAAATTTTGTTGCCTATCCTGCTTTGCTTCAGTCTTATGATTCCTGAATGCTGTATTGTATCAGCAGAAGAAATAACTGTCCCCGAATTTTCCGGTTCGCCATATACAGCCATTAATGATAATATTCCGGATTTTACAGACGCGGATCTGACATACGATTCATATGAGACATACAGTGAACTTGATTCACTTGGCCGATGTGGCACGGCTTGTGCAAATATTGGTACAGACTTGATGCCTGTGGAAGAAAGAGGTTCTATCGGTCAGATAAAGCCATCCGGATGGCATACAGTGAAATACGATTGTGTAGATGGAAATTATCTGTACAATCGATGTCATCTCATCGGTTATCAGCTGACTGCCGAAAACGATAATGAAAAAAATCTGATTACAGGAACCAGATATATGAATGTGGAAGGAATGCTTCCCTTTGAAAATATGACGGCTGACTACATAAAAGAAACCGGTAATCATGTTTTATATCGTGTCACACCGGTATTTGAAGGAAATGATCTGGTTGCAAAGGGAGTTCAGATGGAAGCAGAATCTGTTGAGGACAATGGAGATGGGATTCTATTTAACGTATTCTGCTACAATGTACAGCCTGGTGTCTCCATAGATTATGCTACAGGCGACAGCTGGCCGGATAATGATACATTATCTGGCCAGGCAGGCCTTAATTCCAGTGAAACTACATACATTCTGAATATAAATACAAAGAAGTTCCATTATCCTTCCTGTTCAAGCGTAAGCCAGATGAATGAAGAAAACAGGCAGGAATACACCGGAAGCAGAGAAGAACTTATTGGGCAGGGATATTCACCTTGTAAACGGTGTAACCCATGATTATTATCCACGCACCTCTTTTACCATTCGCTCTGCGATTTCTTTCGTCTGCGCATAAGCTTTCGGTGTACCGCAGATTACAGAACTGGGCCCGTCAAGCCTTAACGGTGTTCCATCAATCTGCGTGATCACACCGCCAGCTTCTTCAACAATAATCCATGCAGCTGCATAGTCATATGGCTGGAGTACCATCTGGAAATAAACAACATTAGACGAGGAAGCAACCCGGCACAGGTCCAGAGTTGAAGATCCACCTTCACGTATTGCCAGACTCTGGAAGTACAATTCCCTGACTACCTTAAAAAGAATATCAATGTTATCAGATGTGCCTTCATTATATCTGGTACAGTCAAATCCTGCGATTCCTTCACTTAATGGTTTGTCCTGAATACGCAAAGTTCTTCCGTTTAATGTACTTCCCTGTCCAAGAATTCCTTTATACATTTCATTTTTAAAAGGATTATATACGAACCCGGCGATTATTTTTCCTTTGAAAGCCAGCCCCACAGATACACAGCTGTGTTTGTATCCAAACATAAAGTTTGTCGTTCCGTCAATAGGATCTA